>VFZY01000155.1 GCA_016870915.1 Acidobacteriota bacterium
TGTCAGTGTGCGCCGGATCGTTTTGTCACTGGCGACGAGCTACCCCTGGCAGGCCCAGTTTGCGCAAGTTCACGCGAACCTGCGCTGCTGAAAAAACTGCGTGAAGCAAACACCGGACTTATTCATTCCGCATTTTTGCAGCGGACCGGAGAAGCGCGTATGGACGGCCCATTTTCACCCTTCGGGTGCTCGGAGCGACGGTATGCGGCAGCCATTTTGCCGCAAATTTCTGACCGAGACACCCGCGGAGGATCCGCACGAGTCATTTCGAGCTTGTCCGCGGCGTCAGTTTGGGCTGCGATCAGATGCCGTGAGAAAAGCGGGCTAGCCGCCCGTGCGGATTCTTCTCATCTCCACCTACGACCTCGGCCACCAGCCGCTCGGCCTCGCCAATGCCGCCGCCTGGCTTCGCGCCGCGGGCCACGAAGTCCTCACCGCCGATCTCGCCGTCGAACGCCGGCCCTCCCTCCAGCCCGCCCCCGATGCCGCGGCCTTCTACCTTCCCATGCACACCGCCGCCCGCCTCGCGGCGCCGGTCATCCAGGCCGTCCGCAGGCGCGGCCCGGAAACCCGCATCGCCTGCTTTGGCCTCTACGCTCCACCCAACGCCGAATACCTCCGTTCACTCGGCGCCGAGGCCATCCTCGGCGGCGAATCCGAACCCGAGCTCGTCCGCTGGGCCGCCGGGGAACCGCACCGCGCTCTCAGCCTCGACCGCCTCCAGTTCCCCATCCCTGACCGCTCCACCCTCCCGCCCCTCTCTCGCTACGCCCGCCTCGTCACCGCCGAAGGGCCCCGCCTCGCCGGCTACACCGAATCCTCCCGCGGCTGCAAGCACCTCTGCCGCCACTGCCCTGTCGTCCCCGTCTACAACGGAACCTTCCGCGTCGTCGGTGAAGACACCGTCCTCGCCGACATCCACAACCAGGCCGCCGCCGGAGCCGCCCACATCACCTTCGGCGACCCCGACTTCTTCAACGGCCCCACCCACGCCCGCCGCATCGTCGAACGCCTCGCCCGCGAACTCCCCAACCTCACCTACGACGCCACCATCAAAATCGAACATCTCCTGCTCCACCAGCACCTCATCCCCGTTCTCAAGGACACCGGCTGCCTGTTCGTCACCACCGCCGTCGAATCGCTCGACGATCATGTCCTCGCCCTCCTCGAAAAAGGCCATACCCGCGCCGATTTCCTGCGCGTCACGGAACTCTTCCACCACCACCAGCTCGGCCTCTCCCCCACCTTCATCGCCTTCACCCCCTGGACCACCCGCGATACCTACCGCCACCTCCTCGCCACCCTCCGCCAACTCGATCTGACAAACGCCACCAGCCCCGTCCAACTCGGCCTCCGCCTCCTCATCCCGCCCCAGTCCCGCCTCCTCGAACTCCCCGCTATCCAATCCGCCATCACCGGCTTCAACCAGCGCGCCCTCCTCCACCAGTGGACCCACCCGGACCCCATCCTCGACCACTGGTCCCACCACATCCTCCGCCTCGTCGCCGCCGCCCAGAAGCAACACCTCACCCGCTCCCGGATCTTCCAGCAGGTCGAAGAGTACGTCCAGGAACCCGGCCACCCCGCCCCGCCGCCCATCCCCGACCGCGCCACCATCCCTTACCTCAACGAACCCTGGTACTGTTGAGCCGAGCCCACAGAAGCGCAGTTGGCGCTTCTCTAATGAACCCAAGAAGCGCAGTTGGCGCTTCTCTAATGAACCCAAGAAGCGCAGTTGGCGCTTCTCTAACGAGTCGAGTAACTCAAGCCAGTCGCGGCAGCCCGCGCGGCCCGGGCTGCTATCCTGGTGCCTGCCATGCATTACTCCCGGCGCACCTTCCTCAAGACCGCACCCGCTTCACTCCTCGCCCCGCGCTCCGCACGCGCCGCCGAGGCCACCATCAACGTCTATCCGGAAGAGAAAATCGGGACCGTCCACCCCCACGTCCACGGCCATTTCGTCGAACACCTCGGCGGCGTTGTCTATGACGGCGTCTGGGTGGGCGAAGCCTCCAAGGTCCCCAACTACAACGGCGTCCGCAAGTCCCTCGTCCACGCCATGCGCGAACTCGGACCCACCGCCGTCCGCTGGCCCGGCGGCTGCTTCGCCGATTCCTATGACTGGCGCGACGGCATCGGCCCCTCCAACACCCGCCCCAAACGCACCAACTTCTGGAACAACAACGGCATCCTTCAAAAGGTGGATCACAAGCATCCCGCCAAGTCCGATCCCGACACCTTCGGCACCCAGGAGTTCATGCGCTTCTGCCGCCTCATCCAGGCCGAACCCTACTTCGCCGCCAACCTTCGCAGCCTGCCCGCCCAGGCGCTCGTCGAATGGATCGATTACTGCAACTCCCCCGCCGGCTCCACCACACTCGCCGAACGCCGCGCCTCCCACGGCTCCCCCGAACCGTTCAACGTCCGCTACTGGGGCATCGGCAATGAAAGCTGGGGCTGCGGCGGCGACATGACGCCCGAAGAGTACTCCGTCGAATACCGCCGCTTCACCTCCTGGGTGCCCCGCTATCCCGGCGAAGCTCTCCGCCTGATCCCCGCCGGTCCCAACTCCTTTGACTGGAACTGGACCCGCAAATTCTTCGGCCAGATCGCCGCCAAGTCCCCCGGCCTCTTCAATCGCATCTGGGGCTGGGGCGTGCACTACTACTGCGGCGGCGTCGGCCGCGGCGATTCCCTCAAATTCACCAACGACGAGCATCATCAGTTGATGGCCGCCGCCAACCGCATGGAAGAGCTCATCACCCGCCACTGGTACCTGATGGGCGAATTCGACACCCAGCGCCGCGTCAAAATCGTGGTCGACGAATGGGGAGCCTGGCACTCGGACTCCACCGCCGTCGCGCCCCATCACCTCTTCGGCAGCGTCCAGACCATGCGCGACGCCATCGTCGCATCCCTCTCCATGGATACCTTCCACCGCCATGCCGACAAGGTGGCCATGGCCAACGTCGCCCAGTTGGTCAACTGCATCCAGACCCTCTTCCTCGCCCACGAAGACAAGTTCTGCGTCACTCCCACTTATCACGTCTTCCGCATGTACAAGGACCACCACAACGGCGACTCGCTGCGCACTGAGTTCAACGCGCCCCATGTCTCGTTCCCGCCGGCACCCCGGCCGCCAGGGCCACAATTCGCCAATCAGGCGCCGGTCAACCCTGTCACCACCGTCGCCCGTCTGGCCGGCTCCGCCACCCGCAAAGGACAAAACCTCACCGTCACCTTCTGCAACACCCACGCCACGGAGGAGTTGCCCGTGGTCCTCACCGTACCGGGCCACGCCGTCCGCTCCGTGCGCGGCGAGGTTCTGGCATCCGCCCGCGTCCAGGACGGCAATACCTTCGAAGCGCCGGAGGCCGTCAAACCTCGCACGCTCACGGCAAAGGCCGCCGGAAGCCGCGTCGAACTCGCCGCGCCCGCGGGTTCCGTCGTCAAGTTGACCATCGCCATCTAGCCCGCGCATGCCCGATTTCGCTCTCTGGCAGTGGTCCTTCGGCGCACTCTGCGCCTTCCTCGTCGGCGTCGCCAAAACCGGTGTCCCCGGCGTCGGCATCCTCGCCATCCCCATCATGGTGCTGGTCGCCGGCAAGGCGCGCGAATCCGCCGCCTGGCTCCTCCCCATTCTCTGCGTCGCCGATATCTACGCCGTCATCGCCTGGCGCCGCCACGTCGCCGCCGCCCGCCTCTTCCAACTGGCCCCGTGGGTCGCCGCCGGCCTCGCCGCCGGTGCCGCGGCCCTCGCCTTCCCGGAACAAGTCATGCGGCCCTTCATCGGCTGCATCATCCTCGCCATGCTCGCCGTCAACCTCTTCCGCCGCTGGCGTGGCGATCCCAATGCCCCCGCCGCCCACCCCTGGCCCTACGGCCTCGCCGCCGGCTTCTCCTCCACCGTCGCCAACGCCGCCGGGCCCGTCATGAACCTCTACATGATCAGCATGCGCCTCCCCAAGGAGGAATTCGTCGCCACCGGAGCCTGGCTCTTCTTCTTCGTCAACCTCGCCAAAATCCCCGTCTACATCTGGCACCGCCTCTTCAGCCGTGAAAGCCTCATCTTCGACGCCGCCCTCATCCCCATCACCCTCCTCGGAGCCTACTTCGGCCGCTGGGTCGTCCACGTCATCCCCCAACGCGTGTTCGAACTCCTCGTCCTCGCCATGACCTGCATCTCCACCCTCCTCCTCTTCCGGTAGTGAAAAAATCGAGCCCCGCTTGACCGGAACCAGACGCCCGGCTTAAAGTTGTATATGGGATGCAACATTTAGTTCAATGCATCCACGACCCGACATTCATCCCACGCCAGGAGCATAACTGATGAGTTCCCTGTACGAACAACTGGGTGGCCACGCCGCCATCGATGCCGCCGTTGACATCTTCTCTTCTATCGAAAGGTCCTGAGCGATGACCGCATCAGCCACTTCTTCGATGGCGTCGACATGGACCAGCAGATCGGCAAGCAAAAGGCCTTTCTCACCATGGCCTTCGGAGGCCCCAACAGCTACACGGGGCTGGACATGCGCAAGGCCCACGCCCACCTTGTCGCCCGCGGCCTGAACGATTCCCACTTCGACGCCGTGGCCGAAAATCTCACCGCCACGCTCAACGAACTGAGTGTCGCCCAACCCCTCATCGATCAGGTCCTCGCCATCGCCGGCTCCACCCGGAACGACGTCCTGGGACGCTAACTGAGTGCCACGGCTCACCTACCGCGGAACTGCCTGCCATGCCGCGCCAGGTGAGCCCGTGCTCGATGCCCTGCTGCGCCACGGCATCGAAATCCCCCATTCCTGCCGCGTGGGCGCCTGCCAGTCCTGTCTGGTGCGGGCGTCCACCGGCGCCGTCCCGGCCACCGCGCAAACCGGCCTCAAGTCCACCCTCGTCGAGCAAGGTTACTTTCTCGCCTGCCTCTGCCGCCCGGATGACGATCTGACTCTCGAACCCGCGGAAGGCCTCGAAGCGCCCGCCGCCATCGCCTCGCTCGAACAACTCACCCCCACCGTGCTCCGCCTCCGCCTGCGCGCCGGAGTGCCCTTCGCCTACCGCGCCGGCCAATACATCACCCTCCAGCGCCCCGATGGCCTCGCCCGCAGCTACTCCCTCGCCAGCCTCCCCGAAGACGATACGCTCGAACTGCACATCCGGCGCGCACCCCAAGGCCGCATGAGCAACTGGCTCTTCGAAGACGCCCGGGAAAACACCCCCGTCACCATTCGCGGACCCGCCGGCAACTGCTTCTACACCACCGGCAGCGCCCTCCAGCCGCTCCTTCTGGCTGGCACCGGCACCGGGCTCGCCCCCCTCGCCGGCATCGCCCGCGACGCGCTCCGCCACGGGCACCAGGGGCCCATCCATCTCTATCACGGCGCCCTCCGCCCCGAGGGCCTCTACCTGGCCGGGGAACTCAATCGCCTCGCCAGCGCCCACACCAACTTCACCTACCATCCCGTTGTGCTCGAAGGCGGCCTCAACGGCACCCGCACCGGCGAACTTCACCAGGCCATCGCCACCGATCACCCCAAGCTCACCGGCTGGCGAGGCTTCGTCTGCGGCGACCCCGCCATCGTCGCCCTTCTACGCAAGAAGCTCTTTCTCGCCGGAATCGCAAGCCGCGAGCTCTTCGCCGACGCGTTCATCGAAGCGCCCGTTCCCTAACGGCACCCATGCAGCTCACCGTTCATACAGACTATGCCCTTCGCGTCCTGCTCTACCTCGCCCACTTTCCCGGAAAACAGGTGTCCACCAGCGAGATCAGCACCGCGTACGGCATCTCGAAGCACCATCTGGTGCGAGTGGCGCAAACCTTGGCCGCCGCCGGCATGGTGCAAGTCACACCGGGCCGCGCCGGCGGCCTGAGGCTCACGCGTCCGGCCGCCCTCATCTCTGTCAGCGAAGTTGTCCGAGCCTCGGAAGCCTCCTTCCGCCTCGTCGAATGCCACGACAAGGCCACCAACACCTGCCCCATCACGCCGGTCTGCGCCCTCAAGTCCATCCTGGACGGCGCCCTCTCGGCCTTCTTCGCGGAACTCGATAACTACACCCTCGCCGATCTCGCCAAACCCCAAACCCACCGCCGCTTCGTGCAACTGGTCTCCGGCTAACCTTCTCCGGCAATCTCCTCGCCCTGTCCCTTCCACTCATACGCGCAGATCCCCACCAGACACACCACCGCCGTCAGCGTGAACCCCGCCTGCCAACCGTAAGCCTTCGCCAGATACCCCACCGCCGCCGGCGCCGCAATGCCGGCAACATTGGCAAAGGCATTCTGAAACGCCGCCAGCGGCGCCGCGAACCGGGGAGCAAGGTCCAGCGAAGCACTCGAAAAGATCGGTGTCGCCGACCCTAACAACCCCATCGCCGCGCACAACAACGCCACCGCTCCCACCGGGGACTCCACCCGCGGCACAAGAAAAATGCTCGCCGCCGCCAGCCCATACGGCAACAGAAACAATTTCCGCGCACCCGTCGAGCCCCAGCGCAGCCTCCCCCTGTCAATCGCCCACGCAAACACATTGGTCCCCATCCAGGCAAACGCAAACGGCAGCGCCGCGCCGGCCGCCATGCCCGGCAGCGAAAGCTTCCGTTCCAGGGAAAGGTAAGCGGGCAGCCACGAGATCATCACATACAGGATCCAGTTCGATGAAAAATGCAGCACCAGCACCGCCCACACCGCGGGTGAACTTAGCAACGCGGCAAATCCCGCCGTCCCAAGCCCCGTCCCGGCCACCGCCGCAACCCGCGATTCCCACGCTGTGGCTCGCCACCACAAAGGCAGCCACACCAGCCCCAGCAACCCGAACACCACAAACACCGCGCGCCACCCCAAGCCATGCACAATCACCGAAGCCATCGGAAACGCAAGCAGCGGAGCCATGTATCCGCCGCTCCAGCACAAACCCGCCGCCCGCGCATACTCGCCCGGCGCAAACCATCGCACAAGCGTGCCGTTGATACACGCCGCCGTCCCGCTCTCCCCCACGCCCAGCAGAAACCGGACCACCGCCATCCCCCCCAACGTGCCCGGCACAGGCGTCAGCATCGTGAACACGCTCCAGCCCGCCAGACTCATCGCGAACACCCGGCGCGGCCCGTAGCGCTGCACGGCGAATCCCGCCGGAATCATCAACAGAGCGTACCCGGCAAAGAACGCCGAAAGCACCCAGCCCATCTGCTCCGTGTCCCAACCGTACTCGGCCATCATCCACGGCACCGCCGCGCTCAGGCTGATGCGATCGCAATGCGCAATCACGTTGGCCGCAAAGCACAGCAGCGCGATGCGCCACCGCCCCGCCGCACCCGGATTACTCACGGCCCCTCAGCACCGCCGGAACAAACCCCGCAATGTCTTCATCCTGCGGAAAGAAAGGCCGCGCCAGACGCTGGAACCGCACATGCCGCAGCGACGCAGGCGTCGGCCCCGGCGTGTCCAGCACATACGCCGCGCTGTGGCGCCCCGCATACCCCACGCGGTAGTTCATCGGATTCTTCACCACGATGAACCGCGCCGCGTCCGTATCCATGCCAACCGAACGGTACTGCTCGTCCGCCCAGTCGTAGGTCCCCTGCGACGCCAGCAGCACACGCACGTTACCAATGCGCACCGAAGCCGAAAGCCCCATGTTGCCCCGCTGCCCGCCCCAGATCCCGCCGGAATAGACGAACGTTCCGTCCGTCAGCGCCTCCACGTCAACGTCCGCCTCAAACGGCAACCCCCACTGCGGGTCCAACGCATGGCCCATCCGCAACCGCAGCCGCCGGCCCCGCCCGGCGTCGTGACAGGCCGCGGCCGCCTCCGGATCCACCACGCAAGCCAACGCGCCGCCAGCCGGATCCGCCGCCGCCAGCGCCTTCAGCACCGCCGCGCTATCGCCCGGCGCTCCACCGCCCACGCAATCCGACGTCTCAAGCAGCAGCACCGGCGCGCCCCCCGCGGGCCGCCGCAACCCATCGGCAATCGCCGCGGCAGGCTCCCAGATCCGCGGCTCCAGCGAAAATCGCAGGCTCCAATACTCGCGCGCCAGAGCCGTCGCTTCGCGTTCGGCCATCGCCATATCGCCATCCGTCACCACCAGTGCACCGCCGCCCATGCCCGGTAAGTCAAGCTGCGGTTGCACCAGAAACGCACTCGTCGACAACACCCCCGCCCGCCCCTCCAGAGCCTTCGTCCGCCGCATGAATCCCGCAAATGGACCATCATCCGTGCTCCCCATGAACCCGCCCACAATCACCGGCGCCTTCGCCATCGCCATCCGCGGGCGCGCACGCCCTTCCACGGTCGCCTTCAGCAGCCGCGCCCCGCGTTCCCCCGTCGTGAACGTGTCCCGATGCGGGTACGTCTCCCACGCTGCCAGCGCATCGGCATCCCGCACCATCTCCGCCGTCACATGGGCGTGACAATCCAGCGTCGCCACCACCGGCACCGCTCCACCCACCACCTCCCGAACCGCCCCAATCAGATCCCCATCCAGACTCCCCAACTCCTCCACCGCCGCCGCCCCATGCTGCGGCATCAACACGCCGTCCACCGGCAGCGCCGCGCGCAACCGCGCAAGCAACTCCGCCTTCAACGCCGCGTAGCACCGCGAACTCAAAGGACCCCCAGGCACCGCGCTCGCATACATCAGCGGCCGCACCTCGCACCCGCTCAACTCCCGCAACATACCCCCCACCACGCCATCCGTGGCCGTCAACAACTCACCGCCGCGCCGCAACTCCGTCCGCTCGAAGTCCGCCATCTCCGTCAGCCGCCCAACCAGATGATTCGACTCCGTGAAAATCGACCCCACCGCGATCCGCTTCATCCCTCATACTCCCCCGCCGGCGCATACTCCCCACGCCCAAACATCATGTCCGAATAGTTACCCGCCGCCACCGGACCCTTCATCGCGTACCGCTCCACCACCGCCTCATCCAATTCGATCCCCAATCCCGGCCCCTGCGGCAGCGCCAACTCCCCATCCACCAGCCGCAGATTCTCCCTCAGCAGCCCCTCGATCAGCGGATTGCCCGTCTGATCCATCTCCACCGTGATCCCATGCGGCTGCGACGCCACCACATGCATGTTCGCCACCAGCGCCACCGCATCGCTCCACGTGTGCGGAGCCACGCGCAACCCATGCCGTGCGGCCCGCGCGGCCACGCGCACACTCGCCGTCACCCCGCCGCACCGGCACGCATCCGGCTGCACAATGTCCACCAGCGGGTCCGCCATCAACTCCGCGAACCCCTGCTCGCCGAACTCATTCTCGCCCGCCGCCAGCGGAATCGCCCCACCCAAATGCGCCCGCAGCCGGCGAAAGTCCTCCGGATTCTCCGGCAAGAACGGCTCCTCAAGCCAAAACACACCGGCCGCCCGGAACTCCGGCGCCAGCCGCACAGCCTGCGCCAACGGATACCGGGCGTTCCCCTCAATCATCAGCCGCCGCTCCGGCCCAATCGCCTCCCGCACCACCCTCAACGCCTCCGAATCGTACGCATAGCTTCGCCCCAGCCGCATCTTCATCCCCAGGAATCCGCGCGCAACATGCCGCCGGGCCTCTTCACCCAGCGCAGCCGTGTCCGGCTTCCACAACAACGCGCTCGCATACACCGGCACGGACCGTCGCACGGCGCCGCCAAGCACCCGGTACAGCGGCAATCCGGCCGCCTTCGCCCGCAGGTCCCACAGTGCGATATCGATGCCGCCCAGCGTCGAAACCGCCGCACCCTTCCGGCCATACCACCGCGTGATCCCGTAACACAGCGCCCAGATCCGCTCCACCTCCAGCGGATCCTCACCCACCAGCAATTCGCGAAACTGCCCCTCCACCAGCAGCCGCACCACATCCGGATGCGAATACACGGAGCCCAACCCCACCGCCCCCGTATCGGTATGGATCCGTATCAGCGTCGTCACCCGCGCATTGCAGGTGCCCGACGCAAACTGAAACCCGGCCCCCGCCGGATAGGCAAACCGGAGATTGACAGCCTCCACATCGCGAATGCGCATGGTAGGGCATTTTATCAGCCTGCCGCGCGATAAACTTTAGAACGATGTCGCGACTCCTGTGGCTCTGTTGCTTAACGCTGCGCGCGCTTGAAGCGCAGTCTCCGGAATCTCAGGCGGCCGCGCTTCGCGATCTTGTCGCCGCCGCGCCCAAGCTCCCCCTCGAAAGAACCCAGATCAAGATCCAGGCGGACATCGGCTATCCCTCTTCCGTTGCCATGGACGCCAAAGGCGACATCTACGTCCTCCAGCGGGGACCTGACGCCGACCCGGTCCTCGTCGTCAACCGCGAAGGAAAGATCATCCGGTCCTGGGGCAAGGGCATGTACAAGATCCCGCACAGCATCCGCATCGGCCCGGACGGCAACATCTGGACCGCCGACTCCGGCAGCTCCATGATCCTCAAGTTCAGCCCCCAAGGCGAAAAGCTCATGGAGATCTCCGTCGGCGAGCAGCCCCCCGGCCGCACCGGCGCCAGCGGGACCACCGACATCGCCTTCGGACCCAAGGGAAGGATCTTCATCTCCGACGGCTACGGCAACGCAAGAATCCTCGAGTACAACTCGCAAGGCCAGCGAGTCAACCAGTGGGGCCGCCCCGGCGCCGGACCCGGCGAATTCCGCCAGCCACACGGAATCACAATCGACGACCGCGGAGTCATCTACGTGGCCGACCGTCTCAACGCCCGCATCCAGCGCTTCGATCTCGAAGGAAAATACCTCGGCCAATGGGACCACCTCGGCCGCGTCACCACCGTCACCTTCCGCAACGGCGCCCTCTGGGCCGGAACCCAGTTCAACAACATCTCCAACGAATCCGGCGGCTGGCAAATGAACCTCGACCGCCAAACCGGAAAAATCCTCGGCTACACCGAGTCCGGCCGAAGCCACCACGTCCTCAACGTAACCGCCACCGGAGACCTCTTCGCCGGCGCCCGCCCCGACATCGTCTGGTGGTTCCACCCCGCCAGGTAGAGGCCAAAGGCCGGGCGGCCTCAGTGGGGTTCAAGCATCCCAGCGCCGCGGCCTTCACGCCGCGGTCGAAACTTCGATCTCTCCCGCCAAGCTCGACGGCTCAGGAATGGGGTCGCCGAACTGTCGCAAAGTCTCCAGGTGCCCTTGAATAGCCTCTCGAATGTTGCTCTTGGTCTCTTCCAAGGTACGGCCCGTCGTCATGCATCCCGGCAGATCCGGGACGTACGCGGCCCAATTCGTCTTAGCCTGCTCAAA
Source organism: Acidobacteriota bacterium (assembly GCA_016870915.1). Taxonomy (GTDB): domain Bacteria; phylum Acidobacteriota; class Terriglobia; order Bryobacterales; family Bryobacteraceae; genus VFZY01. The sequence continues at coordinate 11,227 of VFZY01000155.1, forward strand.
GATCACAGCATACTTTACGATCATCGCTTGTCCTCCAAGCCGGCCGCCCGAAAGATCGATTTGAGCGTGCCAATCGGAATGTCGTCGCCAGGGCTGCCGGGTACGGTCACAACGTGCGGCTTCCTATCATGCTTGAAGTGCCGATGACTGCCAGTTGTTCTCACGTGTACCCACCCATCGGACTCAATCAGCCTGATCAGGTCACGAACCTTCACGTCCAACAGTTTACGGTATCCAGGATGTGCTATTCCAGGTACGTGATCTCCCTGCTCCCCCTCCTCCTCGCCGTCCCCCTCGCCGCACAAGACCCCTCCTGGCGTGAAACCAGCCTCCTCTTCTGGCCCCAGGACCGCCGCGATAAAGCCCTCGGCCACATGGACAAGGTCTTCGAAACCCGCCCCATCGCCGCTGGCGGCAAAGTCCGGGCCCTGCCCGCAGGCAAACCCCTGCCGTCAACCATCGACGCGGACGCCTTCTTCCAATCCCAGTACACAGCCGGCCTGCTCGTGCTCCACAACGGGCGTATTCGATACGAAAAGTACGGCCTCGGCCACAGCGCCACCGGCCGTTGGGCCAGTTTCTCGGTCGCCAAGTCGTTCACCTCCACGCTCGTCGGCACCGCACTCCACGACGGCGTCATCCGCAGCCTCGAGGACAAGGTCACCGCCTACATCCCAGGCCTCAAGGGATCCGCATACGACGAAGTCACCGTACGCCAGTTACTCACCATGACCTCCGGCATCCGCTGGAATGAGGACTACGCCGACCCCAAATCGGACGTCGCCCTCTTCGCCTTCCACAAACCCGATCCCGGCCTCGACCCTACCGTCTCCTACATGCGCCGCCTCCCGCGCGAAGCCCCGCCCGGCGGAAAGTGGATCTACAAGACCGGCGAAACCAATCTCATCGGAGCGCTCGTCATGCAGGCCACCGGCAAGCACCTCAGCGACTACCTGTCGGAGAAGATCTGGAAGCCCGCCGGCATGGAGCACAGCGCGTTCTGGCAGACCAACACCGGCGGCAATGAACTGGGCGGCTGCTGCATGGGAGTCACCCTGCGCGACTACGCCCGCTTCGGTCAATTCATTCTGGAAGGCGCCCGCATCAGGGGCCGCTCCATCCTGCCCGCCGATTGGCTGCCCCAAGCCACCGCAAAGCAGGCCGATATCGGCATCCCCGGCCGGGGCTACGGCTTCCAATGGTGGACCCTCGACGATGGAACCTTCTACGCCACCGGCATCTACGGCCAGGGCATCTTCATCGATCCCAAACGCCGCCTCGTCATCGCCTCCAACTCCAGTTGGCCCCAAGCCACCGATCGCGCCACCCTATCCCCCGCAAGGCTCGCCTTCTGGCGCGCAGTCCAAGCCGCCCTCGACACCGGCCGCTAGCTCCAGCCGCCGCACTCGGCTTCCACTAAGACACTTGTAATCCACTTCGCAAGTGATTATACTCAACAGAAGGAGGCACAATGCTTAGTCGAGGAAAATTTGCTCATAAACTGACTCTTGGTGTTGTTCTAGCCGGATCTTGTGTTCAAGTGGCTTTTGGCAACCTGATCAGGAACGGCTCCTTTGAGGACGGACGCTATGCCAGCGCGGGCGGCTGGCAGCGCGTCGCGGCTAACTCGACAGCAATCGACTTCTGGACTATCGGTGGGGTCGCCGTCGACTGGCACCAGGACTTCGTGTCCGCCCACCACGGGAGGCGGGTGATCGATTTGCACCTGGATGGCGGATTCGGTCAGCATGGGTCGATTTCCCAAGCCTTTGAAACCGTAATCGGCAAGCAGTATTTGCTCGACTTCTACTTGGCCGGTCCGGGCAAAGAGTTCGGATTCCCGAATCCCCGTCGAGTCCGGGTCAACGTTGCGGGTAACACGTTGAACTTCGAAGCCCCAGCGTCATCGCATCTATCAATGAACTGGTTCCTTCAGAGCGCAACATTCATCGCTGTCGATACGCAAACCACTCTGACGTTCCGGAGTGCGACCGACTCGACGAACTTTTGGGGCCCCGTCGTCGACAACGTGACAGTCGTTGCCACGGGCGTTCCGGAACCGTCGACGTTTGCCCTGAGCGCTGCACTCATCGGTTTGATAGGGCTTGCGCGCCGCGGAAGAAAGTAAGACGCAGCCACGCCGCCAATGCGGCCGGCTTTGACGGAGTGCCCGGGTCCCGTTGTGCCTTCGGCTGGCCACCCTCCCCCAACCGGCCGCCGGAGTAGCCCGGCTCAGCCCGGCATGACACTGATGCGCCCAACTAACGCTCCGCGGCACTCTGCAGCGGCTGCTTCAGCACCGCAAGAGCCCGTTCACCCGCCGCGAAGAACTCGCCCCGCTGCCCGGGTGAACCGAACACCAGCGGCGCCGCGCGATAGCGCTCCAGTTCCTCCTCCCACTGCCGGACCACCGCCCGGCGGGCGCTTGCGATCATCACCGCCCCACCCGGATACTGCGGGTTCGTGTGCGCCTGAATCTCAGGTTCATCCTGCTCCTTCCGCGCGCGCACCCTGGCAGCCCACCAGCCATCCTTCGCCCCGTCGAGCCTCAGCGTCAGCCGCGTCGCCGAGCCGTCCCCTTGCTTCGACGCCACCACTTCCCCGTTCCGCACAATCTCGAGCAGCTCCAGAGGGCGGAAGAAAGCCGCCGTCGCCGTCGCCGTGCCTCCGCTGATCTTGAGTTCGACCATCGGGCCGTTGGTCACCACCACATTGCCATCCCGGACGCCCCGGGCCCACGTGCCATAGGGATCGGCAGCCGTGGCCGTTGACGTTTTCCGGACCAGCGCCCGCTCCGGTCCCAGCAGCGGAATCCAGCGTGGATAGGGTTTGAGACGCTGCAGGTAAACCGGAAAATCGCTGCCCGCGATTCCCGTAATCCGGAAGCCGGCGTTGAGCAGCTCATACCAGGGTTCGGTGGTGAGGACGCCAAACTGGAAGAGCTCAAGGAACGCCAGCTTGCCCAGCGCCAGGTCCATCAGCAGCGTTTGATTGAGCGGACGCCCGCGGAAGTGCGCGTAACCGGTCACCGCGCCGGCGCCGCGTGCCAGGTCGAAGAGCAGCGTGTGGAACGGATAGTCGCTCGGGACCGTTGAAAGATCCTTGCCTGTGCTCATCGGCCGTATGAGTTTGTCACCGCCCAGGAAGGTGACATGGCCAAAGCCCTGATTGCGTGTCTCCTGGCCGGGTCGAATCGTGTAGCCGCGCGCGCCAAACTCACCCGCCGCGCCGAACGCGTACTGAGGGGCGGCATCGACGAAGCGCTCAAGCGAAAGGAAATTCGCCACGTTGAGATCCTCGGCCTCCAGCCAGCGAAGAAAGACGTTGTTCTCCCGCTGCGTGCGTGTCAGGTGGATGTGGCCGTCGGCGGAAATCCACCCTTCGGGCCGCATCCCCTCCCAGGCGTTGATCGGCAACGTGATCGTCCGGGCTTCATCCGCTTTCAACTCGAACTCCTGCCGGACCGGCGTGTAGAAGAGTCCGCGATAAGCCTGAATCGTATACCTGCCGGGAGGCAGATGAAAATTCGCCCGGCCCTTGAGCAGCATGTAGTGATACTCGTCGTTGCAGATCACCTCCAGCACATCCGGATCCGGATTCTCCAGCCAAAGCCGGTCACGATAGAAGACATCGCTCTTCACCGGAAGCACCGCCTGCACCGGCTGAATCCGGAACGGCTGGCCCTCGCGAAGAACATAAATCCTCACCGGCATCCGCGGGCTCGTAGCCACCTCAATCGAAGCCGACTTGGCCGGCGGCGCCTGCATGGAGGCGTAGGCATAAACCAGCAGCACTGAGAACCCCGCGGCGGCGCGGATGCGGGCAGATCGCAACATGGCCCGATTGTACGAGATCACGGCCCGGCCAGGGACCGCGCACTGCGCTACTTGCCCTTGGCGGCGCGAACGAAGCGGATCGGCTTCGGCTTGACTGAACCTTGAATAACATAACGTCTGCGGTAATTGCGTGGCGGCCAGTTCCGAGCGCCCCAAAAAGCAAGAAGGGCCGACGAGGCATGGAACAGGGATTGACACGAAGTTGCTCAGGTCGTTTGGAAAGGAGCCATGGTATTGCTTGACGTTGGTGTGCCACACTAGTTCAGCAAGATCAGCAAGATCAGCATCTGCATCGACTAGCATCGACTATGCGAGTACCTGGATTTATCGGCAAGTGTGGCAAATCGAAAACACAAATCGAGAACATCCTTGACAAAAGGCAAAGATGATGGATAAAATCATGGAATGATCAAAGCGAGGCTGTTTGTCTTCCTGTTGTGCTTTCAAAGCTGCTTCGGAGCCTCCCTGCGTCAGGCGTGGCTTTACGCTTCGAACGCGACCGGTCAATATACTTTCGGCGGTTACGACACGCTCGGCGGCACAGCCGCCGCCAATCTTTACCTGGATACTGGCGGTGCGATCATCAACCCCGGCAATGGCGCAGGTGTCACGCCCAACATCCCATTAATGATTGGCTCAAATAGGATCAATCTACGGGCAGGCTATTTCCCCCTCACCCAGTTTACGCTGCAGCTCATTTTTGACAGCACCGACACAAAACTTGCCCCGCATATCTCTGCCGTCAACCAGTGGTTCTCATCTGGAGCACCGCAGCCCGCAACCGGCAAAGGGCTTAGCCACTATTCTCTTTCCATTCAGTCGTCCTTCCACGACGTCCCGAATGCAGGCTTCACGTACATTGATGGGCCGCTGAGGATCACGCTGACCGCTCTGAGTGTTATGGCTCAGTCTCCCTCGAAGGTCAGCTATTACGATGACAAAACACCTAGCGGTGGTGCCGATCTAGTTGGAATGTTTACCCTTGAAGTCACAAACACTGCCACCGTGCCTGAGCCGTCCACATGGGCCCTGACACTTGGGTTTGGTATGCTCACGGGCCTCCGAGTGTTGCGGCACTCCAAGAGCGCGGGGAGTCTTCGCAACAGATGACGCGAGCGTAATGACGGGCTGAGGCGGGCAAAGTCAGTGTCGTCGGTGACCCATTCACAGCCCGGCTCGATGGCGGAATCTGGCCGCGCTGCTGCGGCCGCAACTTTCCTTGTACCGCGATCCCTTTCAAGTCCTCCCGCACTCGGCGTCATGATGACGCCCAACAACTGGCGATCACCTGGTAGCGTGAGACACCGTTTGGGGTCAGATCCCCCCGGTGCTCCACCGTTTCCTTCGAAAACTCCGATTTATTACTTCCTGTGTTTACATTCAATTCCGCGTTCGGCGCATTTACACGGCCTTCCCCGTTTCCCCGGCACCGGAGGCGGTAGATTCTCCCGTACAACTGGTTTGAG
>VFZY01000156.1 GCA_016870915.1 Acidobacteriota bacterium
CCTCCCAAGCCTTTGCCCCTGCCATCGGAGGTTTGGATCAACAAGCCGGTCGACACCAGCCCAACAGACAGAGAGGAACGTCAGTAAATTCCCATGCCGGGTGTCTCAAAGTTGTTGACACGCGCCGGCGTGAGCAAATTGCTTACGCTCATACCGGGCGATCCGACTAATCTTAGCGAACTTGATTTTGGGGCGGATATCAAAGTTCCGGAGCGACTTGATGTCGTCGCTCAAACAACATTGGCCGTTGGCAGTGCGACTTCGGTTCGAACGTACGCGGTTATCGGCGCTTCGAGGCGAGAGATTCCGGCGGATGAGGGCATTGTTTTCCGGAGCTCAAACGCCCAGGTGTTATCGGTGGACGCAACCGGGTTGCTCACTGCACTATCGCCCGGGAGAGTCATTCTACAAGTTTCTCACGAGGGCGTGAGCCAGCAAGTCCAGTTCGAAGTGGTCGGCGGAAGCGAAGATTCGGACAGGGATGGCATCCCGGACCGCCCTGAAGTCAACCTTGGCCTCAACCCCAACGACCCAGCTGATGCTATCCAAGATCCCGACCAGGACGGCCTCACCAATCTCGACGAGTTCAAGCAGGGCACCGACATCCGCAACCCCGACACCGACGGTGACGGGTTGAAGGATGGAGAGGAGATTCTTCGCGGCACCAATCCGCTCTTGCGAGACACCGACAACGACAGCGTCCCGGACGGTTTGGAGGTCCAGCTAGGGACGAATCCGAATGACCGGAGCTCGGTCAACCTGACCGCCGCCATTGAGCGGGTGACGGTGACCCCCCCAGCGGGCTACCTTATTGTCAATTCGATCAGCTTTGAGCCAGCGACGATGCAGCTTCAAGTAACGGCTAGGCTTCGTGACGGCTCAACGCTCGACCTCACCTCGCGGGCACGGGGAACCCGCTACACCTCCAGCGACCTGCTGGTCTGCAACTTCGGGGCGGAGGATGGGCGCGTGTACGCGGGCAATCCAGGCACCTGCACCGTGAATGTTGTTACTCCGGTGGGAACAACCCCGGTGCCCGTCCGCGTTGAAAACTTTACGCCCACCGTCCAATCGCAGCTGGGAATTCCTGGCGCGATTGCGGTGGATGTGCAGGGCAACTTTGCGTATGTCTCCACCGGCACGGGGGGAGTCAAGATTGTCAACGTCACCAATCGCCGCTCGCCGTCGATCACGGGAACCGTGACGTCCTCCAACGCGCGCGACGCGAGGATGGCCGGCGACTTTCTCTTCATCGCGGACACCACTGGTCTGCGCGTGGCCGATGTGACCAGCAAGAGTTCGCCCACCACCGTCACGCAACTGCCATTGCCAGGTGAAGTCCAGGATATCCAGGTACGGGGCGGCCGAGCCTATCTGGCAGCCGGAGTTGAAGGTATCCACATTGTCGATGTTTCCATCCCAACATCGCCCCGGCTGCTCAGTACATTCAAGACGCGCTCCCCGGCCGTCGGCGTCGATGCCGACACGGCCACCAACATTGCCGTTGCAGCCATGGGCGGCGCGGGACTGGAAGTGATCGACGTGAACGACCCCTCGAAGCCAGCCCTCCGAGGCTTTCTGGCCGGAGGGATCGTTCAGGACGTCGTTGTGAAGGGCACCACCGCGTTTCTGGCGGACCTCAGCCGAAGCTTTACGGCTGTTGATCTATCCAACCCGGCGGCGCCCGTACTCACCCGCTCCTTGGACCGCTCGTTGGGAGGCCTGCTCTATGATGTGGCCTATGCGGGCGACTTCGCCTTTGTTGCAGATATATTCTTCGTCAACGACACCTCGGTGATCGATATCGCCAACCCAACGGCTCCGGTTGCCAGGTTCCGGCTTCGTTTTCCGGGTGATGCCACGGGAATCGGCGTGGTGGCCGACGCCAGCTATGTTTATCTTGTCACTGACGACGGCCGGCTTAATATCGGACAGTATCGCAGTTTGTCGGACAACTTGGGCGTCCCGCCGTCGGTCTCCATCGTGCAACCCACCAGCGGTACGCCGCTGATCGCCCGCTCCAGCTTTACCGCGAGAATCAACGCCGTCGATGACATCGCGGTCTCGACGGTGCAGCTATTGCTGGACGGCCAGGTGGTGGGTTCGACAACAGGGGGAGGGCCGAACTACGACCTGAACTTCCTGGTACCAAAGGACGTCACGAAGCTGAAGCTCCAGGCGCGTGCCCTCGACTTGGCCGGCAATGTCGGCAACTCCTCGGAGTTCGAATACGCTGTGGTCATCGGCCCGCTGATGACAATCACCGGCGGCGGCGCGAACCGCCTCAGCGCTCCGGCCGCGAACGCGAGACTCCATGTGTTGAATGAGTTCTTCTCGATAGCGGGCTCCGACGCCCGATTCTCCATGCTCAATGTTCCGGCGTCAATCGGACGCTTCCGCGTCTACGGCGCGGCACTGTTCGATGGCGTGCGGCAACGCGCCCGGTCGGCGATGTTTGATCCGGTTCCCACTGGAACGGTGGATGTGGGTAACCTGCTTTACTTCCCCGATGCTGACTGGGATGGGCTGCCCGACGACTACGAGGCTGCCAATGCCTGCCTGAACCCTTCCGGAGAGGACGATGAGAAGGACCCGGACGGCGACGGTCTCAGCACCTTCCGGGAAAGGGAGCTTGGAACCAATCCCTGCATTCCCAACTTGAACCCTGGCCAGACCACCGCCATCAGTCCGTTCATTTCCCTTCGTAATGGCCCGCCACCAAGCGCAATCTTCCCCGCCGGATACAACGACGTCAGTACAGCACTCATTTCGCTCCGCAACGGACCGCCGCCAAGCGCCATCTTGCCGGACGGCTATAACAACATCAACACCGCGCTCATTTCACTGCGCAATGGCCCGCCACCGTCTGCTCTCCTTCAGGATGGGTTCAATGACGTGACAACCGCCTTGATCCTGATCCGCAACGGTGCCGACCCCAGCGCCGTTTTGCCCCCTGGGTACAACGACGTAACCACCAGCCTCGTTTCGATCCGCAACGGTCCTGCACTGAGCCATTTACTCCCCGCTGGGTCCAACGATATCACCTCGGCCCTGATCTCCCTCAGAAATGGGCAAGCCACGGGAGTGGCTCTGCCCACTGGAGCCAACGACATCAGTTCGGCCCTGATCTCGCTTCGGAATGGCATGGCGGGTGGTCCCGCTGCAGGACGCTCCGAGACCTTTGCGCTGGTTGCACTCAAGAACGGTCCCCTTGCCGGGCCCTTGAGCATCCCGGCCTCAACCGGGCTGTCACGCGTGCTGGTTTCAGACGAAATCGATGGAGTGGTCGGCGCCACGTCAGCCGCCAGGGAGTCCAACTCCGCCGTGGCCGGCGAGGCTTTGCGCTTCCGGTACACACCGTCACGGGCTGATGTCACCCGGGTTGAGTTCCTCTTGGATGGCGCGTCCCTGGGCGAGGTCGCGGAGAGTCCGTTCGAGACCGTCTTCGTCATGCCGGAAGGCGTGTCCTCTTTGCAAGTTCGCGCCATTGGCAAATCGGCTGATGGCAAAGCACTCTCCGCCGCGGAACAGATGGTCTATGTCATCCGCTCTGAATCCAAGGACATCGAAGCGGCCATCGTTGGCCGGCACGCCCAGGCCGTTGCGGGCCGGCAGGTGGAGATCGTCCGGCCGGGCCTGGCGGCCGAGATATTCGAAGCCGATCGCCCATTGACCGAAATGCCGCCGCTTGAGGGCCGCGTTCCCCACCGCCGCACTTCGGTCAGCGCCCTGAACTATCGCAATCCCGAAGGCGTATTCGGTCCCGATCCGTTCGGAACCGGCCTCTCCCCCGATTTCGCGATTCGGTTCTCCGGCGACATCCGAATCCCCGAGGACGGCGACTATCGCTTCCGGCTATGGAGTCATCAAGGCGCAAGGCTGTCCGTTAACGGAATCATAGTGGCCGAGGTTCCCGGAGGCAACTCGGAATCGCGGACAGGGAACGGAACAATTTCGCTCAAAGCCGGCGTTCACGCGATCCTGGTCGACTATTTTGCTACGGTTGGCGCGCCGGAATTGGATTTGGCTTTCGCGAAAGGTGAGGCTCCGCTACGGCCAGTCCCCGCCTCCAGCCTGACTCACCGGGAGCAGTTGCCGGTTGGTCCGAACGGAAACATCGTCCTGCGTGGGGTGCCCGGATGGGCGCCGGCGTCCAGGCCTTTAGATTCAAACTTATCGATTCTCACAAAGGAGAAGTAGCATGATGCGTTCACTGGTTTTCCTCCTGGTCGGTGCACCCGCGTTCTGGGCGCAAACCTGGAGCGGGAGTGGTTCCGACGGTTCAGACGGCCCGCTGGTGATCAGCGCCAGCACCCCAGGGGTGGCCCAGGGAGTGTATATCTTTGATCCGGTGGCACTCAACAAAGATGCCGACGCGAACAATGTTTTCCACTTTACGACGATCTCCATTCAAGACAACATCACTGTCGTGTTCGCCGCGAACCGGATGCGGAGGCCCGGTCCCGTGGTTTTCCTGGCGTCAGGCGGCGTCACAATTGCCGGCAAACTCAGTTTTTCGGGGGAGACTGGTCACCCGAACACCAACAATGATTCCCTCCGGAGGATTAGCATTCCGGGCCCTGGGGGGTATCCGGGAGGCACCGGTGGGACGGTTGCCGGCTCCCCGGCAACCCCCGGGACAGGACCGGGCGGCGGAAAGGTCGCGTCGCCAGTCACCGCAAATCCTCATTACTATCGGGGCTGCCCGGGCGCTTACACCAATGCTGTTGTGCCTTCGTGGTGTACCGGCGCAACTGCGCCATCTGCCTACGGAACCAACCTGGTGCAACCCCTGGTGGGGGGGGCGGCGGGAGCGGAGGAACAAAGTCCACTTACCCCGCCACCGGCGGAGCAGGCGGTGGAGCGGGTGCGGGAGCGTTCCGGCTCTCAAGTTCCGCTCACATCGTATTCGGGACCAGCCTAGCTGCCGGCCCCTCGGCCGGCGGCTGTAGCGCCAACTACTACGTCGTATCGGATGGAGGTGACGGCGGGTTTGACTCTACGTGGGGCCAACGAAGCGGTGGCGCCGGGGCGGGAGGAGCCATCCACCTGCAGGCCCCGATTATCGTGGGTTGCACCACCCATGCTTTCGCCCGTGGCGGTTCGCAGTATGAAACGGTTGGTAGTGAAGGCCGAATTCGCATCGACACGAACGCAGGCAACATCACCGCCTCACCGCTGGCCACCACGAACCTATTGACCGATGCCCCTCTGCCTCCCAATCCGCCGTTTCTGAAAGTTGTGAGCATTGACGGAGTCCCGGTCCCGGCCAGTCCCAAGTTCGACTACGCTTCGCCTGACGTGCTGATGAACAAGACCACACCGGTGCCGATTGTTCTCGAAGCCAACAACATTCCCGTTGGCACGCCGATCACGGTGTTCCTCACCACCGATACCGGCACCGATATCACGGCGTCCGTGACGCTGGCAGGGACGCTGGCAACCTCCACCGCCACGGTGACCGTGACCTTGCCCTTAGGCACGGCCCGTCTGTTTGCCCGGGCCGTGTGGTAGACCTGATGCGGTGTTTAGCCGTTCTGGCCGCAAGCGCGTGCTTCGGCCAGATAGGCTCCGAGAAAGCTGTTCCCAATCATTTGGCCGATGACGAGGAGTTCCGGCTTGCTCTGCCCGAACTTCTCCGGCGCGGCCGGGCGCTCTTCAACGCCAACTGGACGTCTGAAGACGGGGGCGGGCGTCCCCTGAGCAAAGGCAACGGGCGCGGCTTGTCGGACTCGTCCCGACGGCTGGAGGGGAGCCGAGCCTTCAACCGGCTATCGGGGCCGGACGCCAATTCCTGTTTCGGCTGCCACAATGCGCCTCACGGCCACTCCGGCGGTGGTGGCGATTTCGTCACCAACGTCTTCGTCCTCGGGCAGAGGTTCGACTTTGCTACCTTTGACCATCGTGACAGCACACCCACACGCTCCTCCCGCGACGAGGGCGGCGAAGCGTTGACCCTCGAAACGTTTGCCAATTCGCGGGCCACCACGGGCATGTTCGGCGCAGGTTATCTGGAGATGCTGGCGCGCCAGATGACGGCCGAGTTGCAGGCCGTTCGAGACGGGATCGGGCTGGGCGAAACGAAGGTGCTATTGGCCAAGGGCGTGGGATTCGGCCGTCTGACGCGGCGCAAGGATGGTACGTGGGACACCTCCGGCGTGGAGGGCCTTTCGAGGCTGAGCCTGTTGTCAGCCACTTCACAGGATCCGCCCTCTTTGATCATCCGGCCCTGGCACCAGGCGGGCAACGTGATCTCGCTCAGGGAGTTTACGAACAACGCTCTCAACCAACATCACGGTATTCAATCCGTGGAGCGCTTCGGCCGGGATACCGACCCGGACGGCGATGGCGTTTCCAATGAGTTGACCCGAGCCGACGTCACCGCGCTGACGCTCTATCAAGCGGCCCTGCCGGTGCCAGGCCGAGTGATTCCACGAGACGCAACCACGGAACAGGCGATCACAGCGGGGGAGAAGTTGTTCGACCAGATCGGTTGTGCCCATTGTCATATTCCAGCCCTGCCCCTGACACAGCGCGGCTGGATCTTCGAAGAGCCGGGTCCCTACAACCCGCCCACGAATCTGCGGCAGGGCGATGCGCCCAGCTTGCGCTTCAACTTGAACAGCCCCCAGCTACCGGGCCCGCGATTGGAGCCGGCCGGGGACACCGTATTCGTGCCGGCCTACACCGATTTCAAGCTGCACGACATCACCAGCGGCGAAAATGACACCAATGCGGAACCGCTTGATATGAATTTCGGGACTTGGTCAGTGAACTTTGGCAAGGGTAATCGCAAGTTCCTGACCAAACGGCTGTGGGGGTGCGCGAACGAACCTCCGTATTTCCATCACGGCCTTTACACCACGTTGCGGCAGGCCGTTCTGGCTCATGCCGGTGAAGCGCTTATGTCCCGCCAGAAGTTCCAGGAACTTCCACCCGTGGGCCGGGACAACTTGATCGAGTTCCTGAAATCGCTGCAGGTACTACCTCCGGGGACGCAGTCGACCGTAGTGGATGAAAGCTATAGTCCGAGAAGCTTACGGCCGGATGGAAAACAGGGCCGCCGATGACCTCAACCGGCCAGAGGCGTGTCGCCTGGAATGAAGTGCTCCACGGTAAGATGGGGCTTATTGCCCGAACTTCCCGAAGTCGAGTCCGTGTGCAGGCACCTGCGTGAACGGGTGCCGGCTGGTTCGCTCATCGTGCGCGCGGCGATCGTCCGGCCCGGTATCGTCCGCCCCGCCGACCCCGCCGCGGTCGAACAGGAGTTGACCGGCCAGCGGATCACCCGGATCGGCCGGCGGGGCAAGCATATCCTGCTTCACCTCTCCTCCGGCCGCATCCTGGGCGTTCACCTGCGAATGACCGGAAACCTCTATTTCTCGCCGGACATCCGCTTCCGGGAAGCCTCGGCACGGGCCTGGCTGGAGTTGCCCGGCCGTACCGGCATCGTCTTCGCCGACCCGCGCGCCCTGGGCCGCCTGGAACTTCTGGACCAGGAGCCCGCCAGCCTGGGTCCTGAGCCGCTCGAAGCGTCGTTCACCCCGGCCGTTCTGGCCCAGGCCAGTCGCGCCAGCCGGGCGCCCATTAAGGTCTTTCTCCTCGACCAGCGCCGGGTCGCCGGTGTGGGCAATATCTACGCAGCCGAGGCCCTTTTTCGAGCCCGCATCAACCCGCGAAAACCCGCCAACCGTCTCAATTCCAACAACATCCAGCGCCTTCACGCCGCCATTGTTGGCGTTTTGGAGGATGCGGTACAATCGGCCTATAACGCCTACTCCAGTCCGGGCCGATTCACGGAGGGGGAGGAATTTGCAGTCCAGGTCTATGGCCGGGAGGGCCAGCCGTGCGCAGCCTGCGGCAAGCCAGTGCGCCGGATCCGCCAGGGAGGCCGGTCCACGTACTTCTGTGGCCATTGCCAAAGGTAACCGCTGAATCCAATGTCATCCACCTCAGTTGAATCCAGGGCGCGAGAGTTCCGGGAAGCCCTGGACCGGCGCGTGCTGCTCGCCGACGGCGCCATGGGCACCATGCTCTACACCAAGGGCATCTTCATCAACCGATGCTTTGACGAGCTCAACCTGTCGGCTGCCGCGATGGTGCGCGAAGTGCACCAGGATTATGTCAAAGTGGGCGCCGATGTCATTGAAACCAATACATTTGGAGCCAACCGCATGCGCCTTGCGGCGTTCGGACTGGCGGAAAAGCTGGAAGACATCAACCGCGCCGGTGTCCGGCTGGCCCGGGAGGCGGTGCGCGATCAGGCGTTCGTAGCCGGCGCCATGGGGCCGCTGGGGGCCCGCATTGAGCCGCTTGGCGGCGTCACCTTTGCCGAAGCGCGTGAGGTGTTCCGCGAGCAGGCCGCGGCGCTGGTGAGCGCGGGCGTCGATCTGCTGATCCTTGAGACCTTCTACGACTTGAACGAGGTTCGGGAAGCGATTGCGGCGGTACGCGAGGTGGCTGGGCCGGAGATGGTGGTCTGCGCCCAAGTCACCATCACCGACGACGGCAACATGCGTAACGGCGCCAGCACGGAGACTTTCACCCGGCGCCTTGACGAATGGCCGGTGGACATCATCGGGTTGAACTGCTCGGCGGGGCCCAAGGTGATGCTCGATACCGTCGAGCGGATGACCGCCTTCACGCACAAGCCGCTCAGCGCGATGCCCAATGCCGGGCACCCGGCGTGGGTGGAAGGGCGCCAGATTTACCTCTGCTCGCCGGAGTACATGTCGCAGTACGCACGCCGGTTCCTGTGGGCGGGGGTGCGGCTGTTGGGTGGCTGCTGCGGCACCACGCCGTCCCATATCAAGGAGATGCGCAGCGAGGTGCGGTCGCTGCAGCCCGGCCTGGCCCCGGCGCGCGTGGTGGTTGAGGAGTCCCCGGCGAAACCGAAGGCGATGCCGAAGACGCCCGTCGAGGAGAAGTCCGGCCTGGGCGCCAAGTTGAAGGCGGGCCGGTTTGTCTCATTCGTGGAGATTCTGCCGCCGCGCGGCGTGGATGCCTCGAAGGAGATTGAAGGCGCGCGTCTCTGCAAGGACGCAGGCATCGATTGCATCAACGTGCCGGATGGCCCACGGGCCAGCGCCCGGTTGAGCGCGCAGGTCACCTGCCAGCTCTTCCAGCGCGACGCGGGCATCGAGGCAGTGCTCCATTTCTGCTGCCGGGACCGGAATATTCTGGGAATCCAGTCTGAACTGTTGGGGGCGCACACAACCGGCGTAAGGAATCTCATCTGCATCACCGGGGACCCGCCGCGCATGGGGACGTACCCCGATGCCACGGCCGTGTTTGACGTGGATGCCATTGGCCTGGTGAACATTGCCAATAACCTCAACCAGGCGCTCGATATCGGGGGCAATCCCACGGGTTCCAAGACCAGCCTGCTGATCGGCGTGGGAGCGAACCCGGGGGCGCTGCACATGGATGAGGAGAAACGCCGTTTCGAGCGCAAAGTGGAGGCCGGCGCGGAGTACGTGGTGACCCAGCCGGTTTTCGACCTGGAACTGCTGGAAGCCTGGATGCGTTTTTCCGAAGGGTTCGGCCTGCCGGTGATCGCGGGCATCTGGCCGCTCACCAGCTTCCGCAATGCCGAGTTCATGGTGAACGAATTGCGCGTCCCCGTGCCCGCACACTACATGGACAGGATGAAGGCCTGCGACAACGCCGAGCGCGCCCGGCAGGAGGGCGTGCTGATCGCCCAGGACATGGTGACGCGCGTCCGGCCGCTGGTGCACGGCGTCCAGTTGAGCGCACCGTTCGGGCGGTACGCCATGGCGATCGAGGTCGCCGAGGCCATCGGCCCGCGTTAGGAGTCTGACATGGCAACGGACCTGATCGAAATCGATCCGGATCAACCGCACGCTGATGCGGTGGAACGTGCCGCCGCCTTAATCCGCGCGGGACAGGTGGTGGCGGTGCCCACCGACGCACTCTACACGCTGATGGCGGACCCGTTCAATCTGGCCGCCGTGGGCCGCGTGTTCCAGGCCAAGGGACGCCAGCCGCAGCGGTCGCTGCCGGTGCTGGTGACCGGCGCGGCGATGGCGGAAGAACTGGCCCGGGAACTGTCCAGCCGCTTTTACGTCCTGGCCCGGCGCTTCTGGCCGGGTCCTCTCACGATGATCGTACCGGCGTCGGCCAAGCTCCCGCTCAGGGTCACCGGCAACACCGGCCGCCTGGCCATGCGCCAGTCGCGCTCAGGCACAGCCAATGCCATCCTTGAAGCGCTGGGCCAGCCAGTGATTTCGACCAGCGCCAACATCTCAGGCCAGCCCACCTGCCGCACGGGCATTGAAGCGTTCGGCGTGTTGGACGCCCGCGTGGCCCTTGTGCTCGACGGCGGCCCTTGCAGTGGAGGCGGCTCAACCACCGTCGATATCACGGAGCCGTACTGGCGGGTGATGAAGGAAGGCGCGATCACCGAAAAGGAGATCGCCGAGAGCCTGCAAGGCTCATGAGTTTGGCGCAGGCCGGCTTCCGTCTGGTGGAGACCGGCGGTCCACGGCTCTTCTGCTTCTACCCCACCGAAGCGGAGGAATCCGTGCAAACCGTGGGGCCGTACAGTTTCCCGGCGGCCTCCGGCGCCCCGGCCGCCTCGCTCCGGCAGCTTCTCATCGTCATCTCGCACGGCACCGGAAGCACCCCCCTGGTGTTCCGTGAACTGGGTGTGCGTCTGGCCCGTCACGGCTACCCTGTCGTCGGCGTCGAACACCCCGGCAACAACCGCAACGATAACCGTCTGGCAAACACCATGGCGATTCTCGAGCAGCGCCCGCGCGACATCCGCCGGGCCATCGACTGGGCGCGGGCGGAATGGAGCGTGCCCGAACGCGCCGTCGTCATCGGTCATTCGCTCGGTGGGTACACGGGGCTCGCCTGTGCCGGCGGACAGGGGTCCTTCTACACCCAGCCGTTTTCCGTTGAACCCGATCCCCGCGTGATAGCGCTTGTCCTGCTGGCTCCGGCGGCAAGCTGGTTCCAGTCCCCCGGCGCTCTGGACGCGGTGCGCGTTCCGGTCCTGATGCTTACTGGCGACAAGGATCCGCACGCTCCGCCATTCCACGCCCGGGTGGTCACCAGCGGGTTGCCCAAGGACACCCCAATGGACCACCGGGTGGTCGCCAATGCCGGTCATTTTTCCTTTCAGGACCCGTTTCCGGAGGCGATGCGCAGCCCGGCTTTTCCGCCGTCTCAGGACCCGGAAGGATTCGACCGCGCCGCGTTCCAGCAACAGTGGCACGGCTGGCTGCTCGATTTCCTGAAGACCTTCAGCGAGCCGCCGCGTCCCGCGTGATGCGCAGCGTGGAGGCCAGCGATTCCCTGGGCAGTGCCGTCACCATCGGCTCCACCACGAATCGAGCCACCAGCGGCACACCCCGGCTGAGCGAAATCGACCGGCACTCCACCAGCACGCCACCCGGTACCTGCTCGATTTTCCAGTAGGCGTTTAACCGCCAGAGGAAGCCGTAGCCGTGGCCTGGCGGCAGTTCGTGCTCGCCCGATTCTCCCGCGTTCTCCACTTCGGCCACACGCGTCGAGACCGAGCGCATGAACCATTGGCGCGGCGCGGTCTCCTGGTAGCGAACGTCGTATTCGGTGTTGAGAACCGCCGTCAGCACCTTCTTCTTCTTCAGCCGGAGGAAGACGCGGAATTGATTGCCTTCACGGCTCACCAGCCTGGAATCCACCACTTCAGGCTGGTAGAGGTTCTTGTGGTTGTTGTAGTCCTGCAGAACGGCCAGCACCTTTTCCGCCGTGCCGCCGGGCACGAAGATCACGCCCGCCCAATCATGGATAAGTCCTGAAGGCACATGGGACTTGCCGCCGGTGCGCGATTCCACCGGGATCTGACCGCGTTGAGCTTCCATCCGCCGGGCGTCGGAGAGCAGGTGCCCGCCGGGGGCCATGGAGGCTTCGGCTTTGCGAACGTAGTCCTGGAAGGCGTTGACGGTCTCCGGGGCCAGATCCACCGAGAAGACCGGGCTGCCAATCAATGAAAGAAACGTAATCCGCGCGAACGCCGTCCAACCGGATTTGGAGGCCTCACGCATGGCAAAAGCTGAGTTCAAGGAAGCATCCCGTTCACACACAAGTTTTCTGGCGGCGGCTGAAAAGCGCACACTGATCTGGCTGGCGGAGCGCATGCCCGCGTGGGTCAACTCCGACCATCTTACCGTGCTCGGGTTCGTTTCCCTGATCGCGGCCGGCCTCTCGTACTGGCGTTCAGCCACGGATCCCATGGGTCTTCTCTGGGTCATCGTGTTCCTTGCCCTCAACTGGTTTGGCGATAGCCTGGACGGCACGCTGGCCCGCGTCCGCAACCGCCAGCGGCCGCGCTATGGCTTCTACGTGGACCATATCCTGGACGCCATCGGTACATTGTTCCTGCTGGGCGGTCTGGCGCTGTCGGGCTACATGAGCGCTCCGATCGCCATCGGCCTGCTGATCGCCTATTACCTCATTTCGATCGAAGTATTCCTGACGACGTACACCATCGGCACGTTCCATCTTTCGTTCTTCCGGTTCGGCCCCACCGAGATGCGGATTCTGCTGTCGGCGGGCAACATCGCGCTGTTCTACAAGCCGCGGGTGCTGCTGGGCTCGGCGGAATATGCCCTGTTTGACGTGGGCGGCGTGGTGGGCATTGTGGGGATGGCCGTGGCGTTGATCTACACCGTCTCCAAGCACACGATGCACCTCTACAACGCGGAGCGGATCTAAATGTCCGCGCCCCGTGCCTTCCGCCGCTGGCTGATCTTCAACCTGGTGGGCGCGCTGGGCATGGCGGTCCAGTTGGGCGTTCTGGCGGCACTCACCGGACCCGCGGGCATGCACTACACTCCGGCCACGGCCATCGCGGTGGAAATTGCCGTTTTGCACAACTTCCTGTGGCATGAGCGCTGGACGTGGCGCGACCGTGAAGAAAGCTCGCGTTTCACACGACTGTGGCGGTTTCACGTGGCGAACGGGCTTGTATCGCTGGTGGGAAACAGCCTGTTGATGGCGCTGTTCGTGGGCGTCTTGGCACTGCCGCCCATCGCGGCCAATGTTCTGGCGATTGTCAATCTGTCGATCCTGAATTTCGCGATGAGTGACCGCCTAGTCTTCAGCAAACCAGCATCAGGTGAATGACCAAAGGCTGCCGCGGCGTCGCGCCTTGCAGGTGCTCGGATGTGTATGCTGATCTATAGATATACACATACGCTGCGCGCCACCGGATTGAAAACGAAGCGCGAAGCCGTGGAAGAGGGCCTTCGAACATTGTTGCGCCTAAAAAGCCAGGCGGAGATTCGCAAAGTTCGCGGCAAACTGGCCTGGAGCGGCGGCCTGGATGAGATTAGGACGGATCGTTGATCCTTGTCGATTCCAGTGTCTGGGTCGATTACTTCCGGGGCAGCATCACGGCGCAGACAGACAAGCTGGATCGCCTTCTGGGACGCGAACCGCTGGCCACCGGCGATCTGATCCTTGCGGAAGTTCTTCAGGGCTTCGACAGCGAGCGTGATTTCAAGGCAGCAAAGCGGCTGCTCACGACACTGCTGATCGTGGAGATCGGCGGGCGCGACATTGCGATCCCGGCTGCCAGGAACTACCGCCTTTTGCGAGGACACGGCATCACTGTTCGCAAGACGATTGACACCATGATTGCAACTCGCTGCATCGAAAGCGGGCTCTCCGTGCTTCACAGCGACCGGAATTTCGACCCATTCGCTGCCTATCTCGGGCTCAGAGTCGCTTAGCAGCCCGAAAAGCCCGAAATAAGTCTGGATTTGGATGGAAAGGCGGAATCGAGCCATTTCTGGGGGGATGCCAGAAACCCTGGGGCTGACGTGGCAGCACGTCGATCTCAAGGACGGCATCCATCCATATAGTGCAGCGACTGCAGCGTAAGGGCAAGATCACAACCGGTCATGACTCCCCCATGCGTAGACGAACACGGCTCCCGCAGGATATGAACCAACCACGGAGGATCACAGGAAGACGAGTAGGTGTATACTGGCCCTATGCTGGGAGCCAGCATGAACATTTTCAGCTAAGATCCGATGAAGATATTCGTCTCATATGCTCGGCTTGATGGGGTTCAAGTCGCCCAGAGCTTATCTCAACTCTTAGATAGCCAGCATGAACTCTGGGTAGATATCGACCAGTTGTCCAGCGGCCACCGCTGGACGTCGGAGATCGAGACTGCAATCGACACCTCGGATATCTTCGTCGCGGTCATCACCCGTGGCTCCGGAGAATCGCCGGTATGCCGGTCCGAACTGGAACGAGCACTCCGAAAGCAGCGCCGCGTCCTGCCTCTGTTGGTTCATCCGAATGCCGATATTCCCCTTCCACTGGAGTCGATTCAGTGGAGTTCAAGCATCGAAGCCGTGGTTGCGGCCATTGAGGGCAAACGGAGTGCCATCGGCACTTACCGTCCTAAGCGGGGGGGATTGTCTGCAGCCCTGTTTGCGTCCTTTGTGTTGCTGGTTTTCGGCGTCATTGGCTACCGCGTTTTTCGCTTCCTGGACGAGGTGTCCAGCATGCCTCCCGACCCGAATGCCCTCGCGGGCAAGGACCGAGTTGTTAACGACCGCGACCGGCAGATTTACGTGCGGGTCACGCCAAAGGAGGCGCTGGGCAGGAAACCTGCCTGCTCTGGCAGCACCAGAGGGACCGTCGCGGTGTCTCCTTTCTGGATCGGGCACTCGCCCTTCAGTCAAACCGCACAGCGTCACTTTGCGCGGCGTTCCCTTTCAGGCTGGTTCAGCGCTGCGGGATGGAGCCGGTCCAGCCAGAACCCGGCGGAGGGCTTTAGCCCCGCCGACGCCGAGGCCGCCTGCCGGTGGGCCGGTCTTCGCCTGCCGACGGAATCAGAACTGGCGACGTTCTGGGCGATGGGTTTGGCCGACCCCGGCGACGGTGGGTTGGAGTATGCGTCGACCACCGCTGCGCAGAGATCTGCCGCAAATCCGGGCTCCACCTACGCGCTCTGTCTCAGGGGGTGCATCACCGCCTCCGTGAGGCCGACCGAGCAGAGGAGCGAAGTAGCGTTTCGGTGCGCAGGAACTTCTTTCGGATTCGGAGCGGTGGTTGACTAATGCTCGGTGGACGCCGCCTCCTACTGGACGACCGCCGGATGGTTGCTGGCAGCTTAATGATGACCGCGGCTTATCTGACCCTGGATGGTTTTCTGGGGCTACTCCTACCGGCTCCGGAGTTCGCTCCACTTAAGAGCTATCTGGGATCCTCCCCGGAAGGCGCATACATCTCGAGCTTTGTCTCATTCGTTGTTGGCTCGGTCTCGCGGTTGGTCCCGTTTATTAAGGCCTGCGTTACCGGGCTCTGTGGGTATCTGGTCATACGTGGCGTGAAGTGGTCAATGCTGATCGCCGGCTTCTGGAGCGCTTCACTGTTGGGAACCGAACCCTTCGGTGTACAGCTCCTCCTGGGCTTGCTCCTGTGCCAAATAGGCTTGGCCTCCTTGCCGCAACTGAGGGCTTTTTCCCAAGTCCCGAAAAGCGTCCCGATCGCGTCGTCAATAGCGATCATTCTCCTGCTGGCCTCTCCCGAACTCGCGCGCTTGCGCGCCCGGTATCACCGCCGAAACTACACCATGGTGCGCGAAGTTTCGTACCCAGGGAATCAGGTATTAACACAGACCCAAGTCGCCATGCGCCAGTTGCGCGGCCTCCATGGCAGGAGAGGGGCCCGGCAGCCCATCGTCTCCGATCCGCGACTGCTCGCGGCGGCCGACCCCGACCTGCCGCAGTCGTCCATCCCAGCGGAGGCTTGCACACTGGAGTTGAGAGCCTCCGGCGTGGTTACAACGCAAGGCATGCTTCGGGCGGAGGCAGCGGAAACGAACGTGGACCTGCGCCGTTCCGTTGACCGGGCGCTGGGGAAGTGGCGTTTCGCGCCCGGCACCACAGACGGCAAGGCAAACGAAACCTCGGTGTTGATTCGCTTCAAGTTCGATTTTTGCGCGGGGACTAACCAGGCCGACGGTCGCGTCACTTTTCCTTGATCAAGAATCTCGCCGAATCGCGTAAAGACACTGAGCTGAGGAGGGTCAGCCTGGGTAGGCTCGTGGGATTCGTTACCTATCATCACCTTGACGTCATCCCACATTTCCGTTTTGAGCCGCGCGTGCGAATCTCCTGGATGCTCGTCCGCATCAATATCGATAGGGGTTTGAAGGCAGCGAAGACCCCTGCGGAGGACAGCACCCAATGGGTGACAAACAAAACCAGCCCTTTCAGCTCTCGTTCAACGGCCTTCTCAAGATCGACTTCCAGGGATCGCGCGTTACTTCCGATGGTGGTCTGATCCTGGTGCGTGAGTTGGATGAACGGCTGGGCTTCGGTCGGCGCGTGTCAACAACTTTGAGACACCCGGCATGGGAATTTACTGACGTTCCTCTCTGTCTGTTGGGCTGGTGTCGACCGGCTTGTTGATCCAAACCTCCGATGGCAGGGGCAAAGGCTTGGGAGG
>VFZY01000157.1 GCA_016870915.1 Acidobacteriota bacterium
CTGGTCAAGCACGCCCGCTACTACTGGCTGATGTTGGCTGAGAGCCATCTGACGCGCCGGCTGTTCGGGAGCATGGTGCGGCGGATCGAGGCGCTGCCGGCGGGGTGAAGATCGGCCCGGAGAGGTGGAAATCTTGAGAGAAAGGAGGCTGGGAGGGAGAGGTGTCGAAAGAACTGCTGGAAACAGGCATGTTGTCAGTTTTCGTTTTTGTGCGATGGTCGAAAGAAGCCATCCGCAGGCACTGGCCCGCCCTCGGAAAGGGGATTCTGATCAAATCCGGCACGGGAGTGAGGCGTTGGTGTAGACTGTTGGGGTCCGGGAGACCCAAAATGGAAATCCCGGGTATAGTATAGTATACTGACCGTCGTCGTCTTTTTGAGCCTCCAATGGTCTACACCGTAGCCGGCCTCGTTCCAACTCCGCGAGCCCTTCGCCCCGGTGCCGGTGCCAATCCGGTGCCCGAACTCCCATCCGCGCGAACTGCCGTAAGAGTCAGCCTGCTCATCGGGTGGCTCGCGGTGGACGCTTTTGCCGCGGTAGACTTCGCCCGCCAGATCGAACCATTGCTGCGCAAGAACTGCCAGGGTTGCCATGGGGCCAGGCTGCAGACCGGCGGACTGCGGCTCGATCACGGCGAGTCCGCTTTAGCCGGCGGATACTCAGGCAAAGTCATTGTTCCTGGCCAGAGCGGCGAAAGCAAACTCGCTGATCTGATTTCGGCCACCAAGAGTGCCAGAAACCCGAAGGGCTTGCGGATGCCCCCGGCCGGCGCGGGCCTGAGCGCCACCGAGATTGCGTCCGTGAAAGCTTGGATCGATGAGGGCGCGCAGTGGCCCGCCTCCGCTACTCCGGTCATGACTGTACCCCGGCCCCAACTGCGCCACTGGGCCTTTCAGCCCCTGCACAAGCCGCCCGTTCCCGCGGTCAAGAGTGGAGTGCCTCGCAACAGCGTCGACAACTTCATTCACGCCCGTCTCGAGCAGGAAGGTATCGCCCCTTCTCCGGAGGCCGGCAAGATCACGTTGCTGCGAAGAGTGACTCTGGACCTCACCGGGTTACCGCCCACTCTCGAAGAGGTCGACCGCTTTGTTGCCGACACGCGCCCTGATGCCTATCGGACGGTGGTCGAGCGGCTTCTTCGCTCGCCTCACTACGGCGAGAAGTGGGCCCGGCACTGGCTCGATCTGGCGCGCTATGCCGATAGTGACGGTCACGAGAATGATCGCGTGCGGCCCCATGCGTGGCGGTATCGCCAATGGGTGATCGATGCGCTCAATCGCGACATGGGGTTCGATGAGTTCACCATCGCCCAGATCGCGGGCGATCTGCTGCCTCGCAGCGGTGAGGCGTTCGTTGGCACGGGCTTCCATCGCAATACGCTCGTCAATCGCGAGGCCGGCACCAGTCTGGAGCAAGTGCGCTTCGAACAGATCCTCGATCGGACCAATACGGTGGCCACCGTGTGGCTGGGTTTGGGATTCGGCTGTGCGCAGTGCCATGACCACAAGTACGACCCCATCACGCAGAAGGACTACTTCCGGCTGTTTGCATTCTTCAACTCCACCGCCAACGTCGATCTCGATGCCCCGTTGCCCGGCGAACTCGGACCCTATTTGCGCTCGCGCGCCACCTATGAGAACAAGCGCCGGGCGCTGCTCAACGACTACCGGATCGCCGAGCGGCAGAAGGAATGGGAACGGCGCTTACTCGAGGCCAAGGCCAATCCCGGCAAGTGGACTGACTGGGATCATCACTACAGCCGCGTCACTCTTTGGGTGGACAACGGCGAAACCATCCTTGTGACGCCGCCGACTGAACGCCTTCCCCAACAAGCCGAGGAACTCACGGCATTCTTCATCGCGCAGTATGGCGAGGTAACGTCCAAGAAAGAGTACGACGACCTGAAGTTCAAGGAACTGGCCGGGAAGCTCAACCAATTGAACGAAGCTTTTCCAGCCTTGAGCCGCGCGCAGGCCATTCGCCAGGATCCTGTTCCCCGCCGGAGCCATGTCTATCTCCGCGGCGAGGCCGATGCCCCCGGAATAGAGGTGGAGCCTGGCTTTCCTTCGTTTCTCACCTCCGGCGAGCAGGGGAAAAACGCCAACCGGCTGGCGTTGGCTCAATGGCTGGTTTCAAAAGAGAATCCGCTCACCGCGCGCGTGTTCGTGAACCGGATTTGGCAGGAGTACTTCGGACGCGGCCTCGTGAGGACGGCCGAAGACTTCGGAACGCAGGGCGAGAAACCGTCGCACCCGGAACTGCTCGACTGGCTCGCGGCGCGGTTGATCGACAGCGGATGGAGCATGAAGGAACTGCACCGCACGATTGTCACTTCAGCCACGTACCGCCAGGCATCCACGTCGCGTCCGGAGTTGGAGACGCGCGATCCGGAAAACCGGCTGCTGGCCCGCCAGTCGAGGCTGCGCCTGCCGGCCGAACTGATCCGCGACACCGCTTTGGCCGCCAGCGGCTTGCTTGACCCGGCCGTGGGAGGCAGGAGCGTGCGGCCCTTTCAGCCGTCCGGCGCCATCATCTATAACACTGCGCTCGCCTGGAAGGAAAGCGAGGGCCGGGACCGCTACCGCCGCGGGCTCTACGTTCATCTGCAGCGGTCTCTGCCGTATCCTCAGTTGATCAACTTCGATGCTCCTGACTCGAAGATGGCCATGTGCAGCAGGACACGCTCGAATACGCCGCTCCAGGCTCTGAACCTCCTCAACGATCCGGTCTTCTTCGAGGCGGCGCAGGCACTGGCGGCACGGACTCTCATGGAATCCGGCGGTGTCGGTTTCGCCGACCGGATGGAATACGCTTTCCGGCTCTGCCTGGCCCGCAAGCCCACCGGGCGGGAGTCGGAACGGCTGTTGACCGCCTATCAGCAACAGCGGGAGTTGTTCCGCACAGACCCGGCGGCCACGAAAGCAGCCCCGGCGGTGGCTCCGGGTCAAGTGGATCCGGCCGAAGCCGCTGCGTGGACCGGCATAGCGAGCGTGCTTCTCAACCTTGACGAGTTCATCACTAGGGAATAAGCCACGGAGCAAGCATGATACAGCACCCTCTTCTTGCGTCGCGGCGGCGGTTCCTCAATCAAACGATGGGTGGCATCGGTGCCATCGCACTGGCCGAGTTGATGGCATCCGAGGGCCGGGCCGCGGACTCCGTCGCGCTAGAGCCCAGGCAGCCCCATCTTCCAGCCAGGGCGAAGAACGTCATCCTGCTGTTCATGGCCGGCGCGCCTAGCCAGATGGATCTGTTTTATCCCAAGCCGGGTTTGCAGAAGCTGCACGGCCAACCGCTGCCGCAGTCGCTGACGCGAGATCTGAAGCTGGCCTTCCTCAAGCCCAATGCCACGGTGATGGGCAGCCCACGGATCTTTCAGCGGCATGGGCAATCCGGCATGTACTTCTCCGACTACTTGCCGCGGATGGCCACCATCGCCGACGATATCTCATTCGTTCATTCGATGGTTACCGACGTGGTGAACCACACCCCTGGCCAGAGCCTGATGATGACCGGCAGCCCCATCGCCGGCCGTCCCACCATCGGCGCCTGGTGCGTTTACGGCTTGGGCAGCGAATCGAAAAACCTGCCCGGCTTTGTGGTGCTCAGCGCGGGCAGAGGCACGGTCAACGGCGCTGAAAACTGGTCCAGCGGATTCCTGCCCTCCACCTATCGAGGTGTTGAATTTCGCAGTTCCGGGGACCCGATTCTGTTCCTCTCCAATCCGGCCGGAATCTCGCGGGAACTCCAGCGCACCCGGCTGGATGCGATTCGTGACTTGAATCAGGAGCGGGTCGCGGCCACTGGCGATCACGAAATCGAGGCGCGCATCGCCTCGTATGAGATGGCTTTCCGGATGCAAGCTTCCGCGCCCGAGCTGCTGGATTTCAGCAAGGAAACGGCCAAGGTGAAGGAGTCTTATGGAGTCGACAACGAGTCCACCAGGGCCTTTGGCACCAATTGCCTACTCGCGCGGCGGATGGTCGAGCGCGGCGTGCGGTTCGTGATGCTGACACACTCCAATTGGGATGATCACTCGAACCTGAACGCCAATCTGAAGAAGAACTGCGCGGCTACAGACCAGCCGGTGGCCGCGCTCGTCAAGGATCTGAAGCAGCAGGGCCTGCTCGATAGCACTCTGGTCGTCTGGGGCGGCGAATTCGGCCGCACTTCTCTTGCCGAGATACGCCGGCCTGACCAACCTGAAACCGCCGGACGTGATCATCATCCCGACGGCTTCACCATCTGGATGGCGGGCGGCGGCATCAAGCCCGGATTGCAAGTGGGCCAGACGGATGATCTGGCGTTGCACGTAGTCGCGGACCCGGTTCACATGCATGACCTTCAGGCTACGATCCTGCACTGCCTGGGCTTGGATCATCGCCGCCTCACTTACAAGTATCAAGGCCGGCAATTCCGTCTCACCGATGTCGGCGGCAATGTGGTGACCAGACTGCTGGTCTAGGAGAAGCGCTTTGAAGATGACGCAGATTCGAATTGCAATGGGCCTGCTTTTCTGCGGCGCTGCCTGGTTGAAGGCCGATAGCTCCGCGGATGTGAAAGCGGCGGCGGTGGCCTGGACCCAGGCCGCGGTAAAACAGGACAAAGCCTCGCTCGAACGGCTCCTGACCGACGATCTGGGCTACGCCCATTCCAACGGCAGGATCGAATCCAAGCAGCAGTACATTCAGGCCGTCACCGGCGGCCCGGCGCGGTATGAGTCGATGGAATTCCAGGACGCGGCCGTGCGGGTGATAGGGGACACGGCGGTGCTGACCGCGTTGATCGACGTCAAAATTGTCAACCGCGACAGATACCGGGTCCGCTCCCTGCAGGTATTCCTGCGCCGGGACGGCCAGTGGCGGCTAACCGCACACCAGTCCGCCCGCGTCACCAATCAATGATTCGTTACTACTATGGGAGAACTCATGATCTCAGCCAGAATGACAATGCTCGCCGTAACTGGCGCAGCCGCCCTGCTTGCGCAGGAACCGTATATGGCGGTGGTGGAAAAGAAAGCCGGCATGCTCGCATTCTACAGTGAGGAGGGGAAACGCCTCAGCGAAATCAAGGTCGGCACGTACCCGCACGAGATGGCGTTTTCGCGCGACAGGAAGCTGCTCTACGTCACCGACAACGGCCTCGTCTGGATGACCGACAAGGGTGAGGGCGACAAGACCATCTCCGTCATTGAGGTCGCCACGCGCAAGAAGGTCCACGTGATCGATCTCGGCAACCATCGCCGTCCGCACGGCCTGCTTGTGCATCCCAAAACTGGCCAACTCGTTGTCACCATCGAAAACCCCTATGGGCTGCTGATCGTCGACCCCGCCGCGCGCAAGGTCCTCCGCAAGTACGACACCAGGGGCGAGAGCCCGCACATGGTTCTGTTCGGACCGCGGGCCGAAACCGCTTACGTCAGCAACTCCAACTCCGGCACCGTGGCCATCGTGAACCTTGCATCGGGCAACGTGGAAGCGATTCTCAACACCGGCAAGAACCCGCAGGGAGGTGTGATGACCCGGGACGGCAAGACGATCTTCCTCACCAATACCGCCAGCAACAAGATCTCCGTCATCGATACCGCCAAGCGCGAGGTGGTGGGTGAGATCGAAACCGGCAACGGACCGGCGCGCATCCTGCTGACCCCCGACGAAAGCACTCTGGTCTACAACCTCCAACCCGGCGAAGGAGTTGGTTTCGCCGACGTCAAGACGCGCAAGCAAACAGGCGAAGTCCGGATTCCTGGCCGGCCCCTGTCGCTCTCCTGCTCCCGTGACGGACAACTTGCCTTCCTCGGCCTGCAGGATGCCGACAAAATCGCAGTAGTCTCCGTGCCGGAACGTAAAGTGGTGCGGGTCATCACGACACCGGCGGGCGCGGGTCCGGACACCATTATGCGTTTGGACTGATCATGGCGCGCACAACGGCGGCGGCCTGGCTGCTCACTGCCTGGTCCCTCGATTTGTCCGCACAGGTGGCGCTCAAAGCCAACCTGGAGTACCGGACCGCCGAGGCCCGGGAACGGGCGGTGACCGAGATGACGCATCCGGTCCGTCCGCAAGTGGAGCGCACCGCCGACTTGGTGCGTTCGCTCCAACTGAAGCCGGGCTCCGCCATCGCTGACATTGGCAGCGGCGCCGGCTACCTCATTCCCTATCTGCGGGCCGAAGCGGGACCGGCTGGCTCGGTCATCGCCGTGGATATTCACACGGACTTTGTCGGCTTGGTCTCCCGCAAGATTGCCGCACAAGGATGGAGCAATGTGCGCGCCTTGCGCGCCACCGAGCGCGACCCTCGCCTGGCCGGAAACAGCGTGGACACCGCGGTGATGCTCGATACGTATCATCATCTCGATTACCCACTGGATGTCCTCGACCAACTGCGCACGGCGCTCAAGCCCGGCGGCCGGATGTACGTAATCGACTACTACCGCAGCCGGAAGCATCCCGGAGCGAGCGACGCGGATCTACGCTCGCACATTCGCCTCGATCGCGACGAGGTCATCCGGGAAGTGGAGGCAAGGCGTTTCCGCCTGGTCCGTGGTTGGGACCACCTGCCCCATG
This sequence comes from Acidobacteriota bacterium, assembly GCA_016870915.1. Classification (GTDB taxonomy): domain Bacteria; phylum Acidobacteriota; class Terriglobia; order Bryobacterales; family Bryobacteraceae; genus VFZY01. The sequence continues at coordinate 6,567 of VFZY01000157.1, forward strand.
AATATGTTCTCGAATTCGTTCGCCGCGACTGACCCAGATTGGGTGAAAAGTCTACTGAAGGAGACCTCAATGTCTACAGCTACACCACCGCGGAACGCAGCAATCCTGGCCGCTGCATTATGCCTGCCTTTCTCCGTCGCCGTTCAGGCGCAGGTCACCACCGGCACACTAAACGTCGCTGTACAGGACCCCTCAGGCGCCGGCATCGAAGGCTCCACCATCAGGATTCGGCACGTTGCCAGCGGTCAGGAACGATCGGGAGCCACGGGCTCCGCGGGCACATTCCGGGCGGCATTCATGCCGGTGGGAGAATACTCGGTCAGGGTGGAATCCAGCGGCTTCAAGTCCAAGACCATCGCCGGTATCGTCCTTCAGGTTGATCAGAACACGACACTGCCGGTCACCCTAGAAATCGGCTCGGTGCAGGAGGTTGTCGAGATCAGCGCGGCGACGCCTCTGCTGGAATCCAATACCTCGTCGATAGGGCAGGTGATCGACAACAAGAGAATCGTGGACCTGCCGCTCAGCGGCCGTAATCCGTTTGCCCTTGGATTGCTGGCGGGCAACACGGTACCCGTGTTTGGCCTGGGCACCAATCTGCCGTTCGTTGGCGGCGGCGGGCGCGCCTCATCGAACGAGATCATGATTGACGGACTCGAGAACAACACCACCCAGAACGGCAACAACATCGGAAGAACCGGCGCCGCTTATGTTCCCTCCGTGGACGCCGTTCAGGAGTTCAAGGTTCTTACGAACAACTTCTCCGCGGAATTTGGCTCATCGGCGGGAATGGTGATGAACGTCACCATGAAGTCGGGGTCGAACGAGATTCATGGCGGCGTGTTCGAGTTTGTGCGCAATGACAAGTTCGATGCCAACAATTTCTTCAGCAACAAGGCAGGACGGAGAAGGGCGGCGTTCCGGCAGAATCAGTTCGGCGGCACCATCGGTGGACCCATTGTGAAGAACCGGCTCTTCTATTTCGGCAGCTACGAGGGAACGATTCAGCGCACCGCCGCATCCTCTTCCATCTCAGACCTTCCACCACAGAGCTACCGCACCGGGAACTTCGCCTCTTACCGCGAGACCATCTTCGATCCCAGGGCGAGGGTCTTAGGGCCGGCCGGCACGGTGGTCAGCACGCCGTTTCCCGGCAACGTGATCCCGTCCTCGCAACTCAACCGTGCTGCCACGGCGATCATGAACGAACTGCCGGCCCCCAATTTCGGCGCTGCCAACGCCGAATCGCAGAACTACTTTCTGCAGGTTCCGCGAGGATTTGACGTGAGGAAGTGGGACGTGAAGGGCGACTACGTGTTCAGTCCCAGCAATACTCTGTTTGCGCGATACTCCCTGAGCGATCAGTCGATTCCCAATCCCGGCCGCTTCGGGCCGGACCACCCTCTCGGCGCCGGCAGCGTCCAGATCCTCGATTCCCGCCAGTTGGTGCTGAACGACACCCACGTGTTCAGCCCCGCCGTTGTCAACGAGTTTCGGTTCGGCTACACCCACTACGACGGCAGCGTCATCGGACTCAAAGCGAAGGAAGGGGCCGAACTGGCCAAACGGGTGGGGCTCGCACTGTTCGAACTGCCGTTTGAAACCTTCACCGGTCTCACTTTTCCTTTCTCCGGCGGCGCACAAGGGGCCTCACAGTTCAGCGGCATCGGCGGAGGCGGCAACTCCACCCCCAGTTTCGAAGATCGCTTCCAATGGTCCGACAATCTCAACATCATCCGCGGAAATCACACGCTCAAGATGGGCACGGACTTGCGCCGGCTCCGAATCGATGTTTTGCGGGCAGGCGGCGGTTCGTTTGTGTTCGGATCGACTTTTACGGCCAGTTCGAACGTTTCCGGGTCGGGTGCTCCCTTCGCTGACTTCATGCTCGGATTCCCGACAGGGATCAGTGCCGCCAATAATATGCTGCAGTTCGGCCGGGCGCGAGAGATCTACTCAGGGACCTACTTTCAGGACGACTGGAAGGTGTCGCGCAAATTGTCGTTGAACCTGGGCATCCGCTACGACTTGTTCAGTCAGCCGGTTGAAGCCAGTAACCTCGGCAGTATGTTTAATCCGCGAACCGGAGTCTTCGTCCGGCCGAACGAAGACGGCTTTTCACGGGCGCTGGTCAAAGGCGATCACAACAACGTCGCTCCCCGCGCCGGCTTCTCTTATCAAGTCACACCCAAGCTCGTGGTCCGCGGCGGCTACGGGGCGTTCTTCGGCATGCGGGAACGCAACACTGAAACTACCCAATTTTCTATGAATCCGCCAAACACCGCGCTCTTCGGAGCCCCCATCGTGACTCCTCGGACCCTGGTCCCCCCTTTCACGATTAACGATCCCATTAGAGCGCAAGCATCGGATCACAGGCTTTCCGGCTTCACCGCGCAGCGTCCGTTTCAGTCCAACTTCCGCTTTTCCAATTTCAATGACTCCAATATGCCGGTGTTACATCAGTCCAACGTCAGCATCCAATACGAACCGGTCAGCAACTGGCTTCTGGCCATGACTGTGACGAAGGCTCTGGGCCGGGATCTGGCCAGCGGCTGGTTCAATCGGAACTCCCTCCCGTTCCAGGCCGCCTTGGATGGCCGGAACCGGCAGGCCGACCGGCCGTTCCCCCATGTGAATGGCTGGACCATCGAATCCGGCTCCTGGGGCGCTTCCGACTATAGTTCTGTCAGCTTTAAGCTGGAGAGGCGTTTCGCCAAGGGCTTCACCGTGCTTGCAAACTATACGGTCGCAAAAAACATTGAGAATCTCGGATCCGGCGTATGCAACTTTTCCCAGTACACCACCGCCATCGTGCTCGATAACTACAGTCCCCAGCGGGAGAAGACCGTTGCTCCGCTGGACGTTCCCCAAGTCCTGAATTTTAGCTACCTCTATGAGCTGCCCTGGGGTGTGGGGAAGCAATGGCTGAGCGAGGGTATCCTGGCCCATGTGCTCGGGAACTGGCAGGTGAACGGCATCACCACCCTGCGCAGCGGCTTTCCAGGAGAAGTCTTGACGAACGTGCAGCCGCCGGTATTCAGCAATTTCAACGTTCCCGATCGCGTCTCGGGAGTCAACATGTACTTGGGGCGCGGTCCCGATGGCTACCTCAACCCGGCAGCGTTTCGAGTGCCAGGGACAGTGCTCAGCGCGAGCGGCACTCCCGTTCAAATGTACGGTAACTCCGCGCGCGGAGTGGTTCGCGGCCCGGGCTCGGTAAACAGCGACTTTTCCGTCTTCAAGGAACTGGCGGTTTCCGACCGCCTGCGGGCGCAGTTCCGGTTTGAGTTCTTCAACCTCACCAACACGCCAACGTTTTTCCTGGGTGCCCCCAGCAGTTCTCCGATGACCTGCCGCGGAGTCTCAGCTGCACCTTGCGGCAATACGGATTTCGGCACCCTCAACAGTGGTACCGCCACAGGCCGGCAGATTCAGTTCGGTGCCAAGCTTCGTTTCTGAACGATGCCCAATGCGCGGGCTCGGTCGACGCCAAGTCGAACTGCGATACAACCCTTGCGGTGTACCAGCCGCCGTTTCTCAACCGCGAAGTGTACCGGAAACGCTCCGCCGATTGTTGGCCCGTCAGTCGAAGGCCATCAGATTCTCGCGCAGAGCCCCAAAGACAATGATCAAGCCCGGCGTTCGTCACCAACCGTGCATCGAAGGCCCGATGTTTCGCATCAACTTTGCCGGTAATTTCTTCTGCCCCTGGTTTTCGCCGGTTTGCCCCATGTCGTTTGGTTCCCGTGGGTACGGTCATCCTCTCACCATCGGTGGCGCCAACGCTTGTGAGCGGCCTCCGGCCAGCCGCGGTTTGGGCAGTGGTGAACGGGCTCCGGTCCGTCCGGCAGTCGTTGCCGCCGCCGCACACGGCTCCGTGTTTCACACGCCGAGTACTTTGTCGGCCACGGTGAAGAAAGCGTCGATATCGCCGGGGCGCGTGTGGACATGAACCGACAGCCGCATCTGCTGTCCGCCCAGAATCCAGATGCGTTGTTTCTCCATTGCTTCGAAGAGCCCACGCAGATCGGCGGTCTTGAAACGGATGGTTACCAGCGCTCCATAAAGGCGTTCGTCCTCTGGAGTCACCAGTTCCAGATAGTTCCTCTGCTTGACCATGTCGAGAATGCGGCGAGCCAATTGCCTTTGCCGGGCAAAAACCGTGTCCGGCCCCAAGTCCTTGAGGAAGCGCAGACCAGCCACCATGCCGTGAAAAACTGCCCGGTTATTCGTTCCCACCATCATGAAGCGGGCCGCCTTCAGGTCCTTCTTGTTATCCCAGCCGCCGGAGACGATCACCGGCCACAATCGGTCCAGCATCTCTCCGCGGCCGTACAGAAAACCGCAACCCGCCGGCGCAAACATCCACTTGTGCGGGCTTCCGGCGTAGTAGTCGCAGCCCAGTTCCTCGAGCCAGACGGGAATCTGGCCGTTCATGTGCGCCCCGTCCACCACCGTCAGCACACCCTTCTCCCGTGCCGCGCGGCAGATCTCCTGCACGGGTAGGATCAAGCCGGTGGTGGTCGTGATTCCGCTGAAGCTCAGCACGCGGGTGCGAGGAGTCAGTGCCCCGATGATACGGTCGGTCAACTCGCCTGGATTCGCCGGTGACACCGGGATCTTGACCGTCCGCAACGCGATGCCAGTTCGCGCCTCCTTCAGCTTCCAGCAGGAGATTCCGCCGGTGTGTTCCTGGTCCGTGATGAGAACCTCGTCTCCTCGCACGACGTCGAGTCCGTTGGCGATGATGCTCATCGCTTCCGTGCAGTTGTGCACGAAGGCGAGTTCGTCCCGCTTGCACCCGAGGAACCCGGCCATCTCCGTACGCTCCTGATCGAGCGTTTCGTAGCCCCATCGCGGATACTCCCGTACCTCGAGCGCAGCGGCGCGCTGGACATAACCGGTGAGGGCGGCGATCACGGGTTTGGGAATCACGCCCAGGCTGCCGTTGTTCAGGAATGCGCGGCCAGGAGGCATGACGAACTGTTCCCTGCGGATACGCGACCAATATGCCTCGGGAGTCGACCCGAGAAGTCTCTTGTCCGGCAGCGGGACGAGCGCCGGCTCGGCGGACTGCACGGCAAACGGCGCGCTCCCGAGCAGCGCGGAAAGCCCCATGGGCGGCAACGCGTCGCGACGTCTCATTGGTGACTCCCTACTCCTCCTGGATCCGTCGTGACGGCGGGTAAAGCACTCTCGACAACCCGGCCGTCCACCAGAACGAGCGAAACCCGGCGCGCGTTGCCGATGTTCACAAGCGGGTCGGCATCAAGTACCACCAAGTCCGCCAGCTTTCCAGGCTCGATAGTGCCCAGATCGTGTTGCCGGCCCAGAAACCGTGCGCCCGTGAGGGTGGCGGCCGTAAGCGCCTCCGCGGGCGTCAATCCGGCCTCGACCAGCAATTCGAGTTCGCGATGATACGCGAATCCGGCCTTGGCGTAGGGAACCGCTGTGTGCGATCCAACCACGATCGGAACGCCTTGCTTGTGCAGCACTCCGGTGTAGGCGATCATGTTCCGCGTGGCCCGCACCATCATGGCGCTTTCCGGTTCTCGCGGGTCCGCCTGCTTTTCGAAAATCGCAAGAGTCGGATCGACGTAGGTTCGCCGTCTGGCCAGCGTTCGCGCCAAGTCTACCGCGCGGGCCGAAAACGGATCGATCGCCGCCCACATCCTGTACCGGCCCATGCCCCGCGCGGCGCTGTCGGCGAGCACCTGCTGCCGGTATCGCTCGGACTCTTTGTGCGTAAGCAGCGCCGGTCCGAGCGATGTGACGTGCTCGATCCCGTCGACGCCCGCCTCCACCGCATCCCGTACATCGACGGTCTCCAGATGGGCGGTCACCGGAATCGCGTGCTGATGCGCCTCCTCGACGACGGCCCGCACTGAGTCCAACGGCAACCGGAAGTAGACCTTCACCGCGCTCGCCCCTTCCGCGACAAGGCGGCGCACTGCCGCCCGTGCTTCGAGCGGACTCTGCAGCGCGATCGAATCTTCCGGATAGGCCGGGTTCGTTCCGTCGAGGAGCGGACCACAGTAGAAAAGACGCGGTCCGGTCAAGCCGTGCGCTCGCTGCCACCGGCGAACCGGTTCGTACGATTCGATCCATTTGCCCGGATCGCGCAACGAAGTAACCCCGTTCCGGAGGAACAGCGGAACCACCCTGGTGTCCAGGTGGAAGTGATGATCGATCAAGCCAGGGATCACCGTCTTACCCGTAAAGTCGATCCGCCGGGCCTCGGCCGGGACGGCGAAACTGCCTGCCCGTCCGGTTCGCTCGATTCGATTGCCGTTGATCAAAACCGCCGCATTGTCGAGCGGCGCCGCCCCTGTACCATCGAACAGCCGGGCTCCCGTCAACACGATCGGCTGAGATGCCAGATCACCCGCGGCCAGAATAGCCAGCGTCGGGACTTGAAAAATCCACCGCACGTAATCGATACTAAACCACGATGCAAGTGCAAAGGAACCCGACTCATCGAACCTGGCTCCGTATGCTGTGCCTCTGCGCACTGCCCGCGGCGGCTTTCGCGGAAACCTCCGTCCGGATCGATTCGCCGATGGCGCCCCCGTCCTGGGCCCTCATGGAACGCGCGCTGCTTGAAGAGAACGCGCGTTTGATCGAAGCCTTCCACAGGAAGTATGTGAACCCCGCCAACGGCTTCCTGGAAGTAGTGGAACATTGGGGCGGCGGCGATGGTCCGGACGATGCGATGGAGAACTTCTACAACTGGCCGATGGTGTATATCCTGGGCGGCCCTCGCGGAACATTGGAGCGATTCCTTCATGTCTGGGAAGGCCACATCCGGCAGTATTCGGCCCTCGGGATGTACCACAAGGAATTCATCACATCCTTCGATTGGGAACATAACGGCGAGGCATACGAGCCCTTCCTGCTGTTACCCCTCGCGATTCCGGACGACCCGAAAACACGCCAGCGCACGATCCGGTTCGCCGGCTTCTATACCGGGCGCGACAAGACCGCTGCCAACTACGATCCCGTGCACAAGATCATCCGGAGCATCCACAACGGCAGCCGCGGGGCTCGTCTCGAGGCAACCGCGGAAGACTGGGGCGGCAAGACCGGTTGGAAGTACTTCGCCGAGTCAGGCGACTGGACCCAGGTGAAAGGCGATGTGCCGATCAATCTGCTGGCGACCAGCATTCCGGTGAACGCCTACATTCTCACGGGCGACAGCCACTACAAGGATTGGGTTCTCGAGTATGCGGGCGCTTGGCGCGACCGGTCCCGCGCCAACGGCGGCAACATCCCTTCGATAGTCGGTTTGAATGGGCAAGTAGGTGAAGGCTGGAACGGCAAATGGTACGGCGGGCTGATGGGCTGGAATTGGACGTTCGGCGGCTGGGGGATTCTAGGCCGCGGAATGCGAATCGGCTTCTCAAACGCGACGCTTGTTTCCGGCGACACCAGCTTCATCGATGCCTTGCGCGCGCAAGGCAGGAACTTCCTCGACAACCGCATCAAGACCGCTGACGGCTTGCGGCTTCCCGACAAGTTCGGGGAGAAAGGCTGGTCGAATCCAGTTAGCGGCCCGTATCACGAATCCCTGTTCTCCGACGTTTACCTGGCGACGCTGTCTGGTTCCGACCTTGCAAGGCTCGACGAAGCCGCGATACCCGCGGCGAGCCAGCGGCGTGCCAATCCCATGTGGAAGTACGAATATGAGGCTGGACGATTCGAAGGCGGGAACGAGGTGGCCTGGATCGACTACCTCCGTGGCAACGACCCCGGCTATCCGGAGCGCGCTCTTCGAGACGCGTTTGCCAAGATTCGCTGGATGACGGAGGGAATTCGCCGCGACACAAGCACACCGGACACACGTTTGGCGGATTCGCCCCACCAGATCCGGCTCTCTGAGGATGCGCCTCTGGGAGTATTCGGTGCGGTGACCGGCGCTCTGGTGAACCTCACTCTGGGAGGGCGCCATCCACACTGGTCGGGCGGGTTGCTCTACAGCGAACTGCGCTACTTCGATCCCGTTGCGAGGAGACCCGGTCTGCCGGAAGACGTGGGAGCGCTGGTGACCTCGATAACGCCTGATTCCGTCAAGGTCACACTGGTGAATCTCAATCAAGCCGACGAGCGCGAAGTCGTGGTCCAGACGGGAGCATACGGCGAGCACCAATGCCAGAGCGTCCAATTTGGCGGCAACTCCCAGGAGGTCAAGCAGCGCTTCTTCCGCGTTCGTCTGAATCCGGGTTCGGGCGGAGAAATTGTCATCCGCCGATCGAAACACGCAAATCGGCCGACTTTCGATTTCCCTTGGGACACTCGGGCACAATGACACGGCGGGATTGGCTAACGCTGGGCCTGCCGGCCGCCGCAATCGGCCATGCGGGTGGCCCGGAGGACGCATACCGCGGCGTTACGTCGAGGATCATTCAGGCGGCGATGAGGGATCGCGAGGGATTGCGGAAACTGGGATACCTGTGCAAACGCATCGGTCACCGCCTGAGCGGTTCGAACACACTGGCCCGGGCGGTGGATTGGACCGCCGCCCAGATGATCGAAGATGGCTTGGCGAACGTGCGGAAGCTTCCCGTGACAGTTCCGCATTGGGTGCGTGGCGAGGAGCGCGCTCGCGCGGTGGCGCCGGAACCCCGCGCGCTGACCATGGCCGGCTACGGCGGCAGCGTGGGCACCTCAGGAAGTGGGTTGGAAGCCGAGGTTGTGGTGGCTGCCAGTTTCGAGGAGTTGGAGGGATTCGGCAGACAGCGTGTTCAGGGCCGGATCGTGCTATTCAACGCACCGTTCGCCGATGCCACGGATCGATTCGAGGGCTACGGCAAGACGGCGCAGTACCGGACCCAAGGCGCATCGCGCGCCGCGGAGTTGGGAGCGGTGGCATGCCTGGTGCGATCGCTGACGCCCTCCAGCCGGCGAACCGCCCACACGGGCGCGATGCGCTACACACCCGCGGTCCCGAGGATTCCCGCCGCCGCTGTGTCGATTGACGATGCGGAGTGGATCGCACGAATGGTTGGATCCGGCCGCACGGTTCGGGTGCGGCTTGAAATGTCCGCGCATTCGTTGCCTGACGCGCAGTCGGCGAACGTGGTGGGAGAAGTGCGCGGACGCCAGCTTCCGGATGAAGTAGTGGTGATCGGCGGCCACCTCGACTCCTGGGATGTAGGACAGGGAGCCCACGACGACGGGTCGGGATGCGTCGCGTCAATGCAGGCCGCCGCGCTGCTCCAGAGGTTGGCTCTCATTCCTCGAAGAACGGTCCGCGTGGTTCTTTGGACCAATGAAGAAAACGGAACGGCGGGCGCGGCGGCTTACCGGAGTTGGATCGGGAACGAAATCCGAAACCACGTTGGGGCGATCGAGATGGACATGGGAGCGGAACGGCCGGTCGGCTTCGGCTGCAGCTTGCCTCCGGGCGCGGAAACCGCGGGCACGGTCCTGGCCCGAATCGAAAGCTTGCTCGAACCCATCGGTGCGGGCCGGCGGCTCCATCGCGGCGGCGGAACCGACCTCGGTCCGCTCATCGGCGCGGGCGTCCCCGGGCTCTGGCCGGTAAGCGCTGCCGAGCGGTACTTCGACTGGCACCACTCGGCGGCGGATACCGTTGATGCGGTCACGCCGGACGACTTCCGGCGGAATCTGGCCGTGATGGCTGTGCTCGCCTACGTGCTTGCCGACATGCCCGGCCGACTTGCAGGCCCTCGAGCGTAGTATGATCGGCGTAGTCTGAACCGGGATTTCCATTTTGGGTCTCCCGGACCCCGACAGTGTACACCAACGCCTCACTCCCGTGCCGGATTTGATCAGAATCCCCTTTCCGAGGGCGGGCCAGTGCCTGCGGATGGCTTCTTTCGACCA
>VFZY01000158.1 GCA_016870915.1 Acidobacteriota bacterium
CAAGTTCACGCGAACCTGCGCTGCTGAAAAAACTGCGTGAAGCAAACACCGGACTTATTCATTCCGCATTTTTGCAGCGGACCGGAGAAGCGCGTATGGACGGCCCATTTTCACCCTTCGGGTGCTCCGAGCGACGGTATGCGGCAGCCATTTTGCCGCAAATTTCTGACCGAGACACCCGCGGAGGATCCGCACGAGTCATTTCGAGCTTGTCCGCGGCGTCAGTTTGGGCTGCGATCAGATGCCGTGAGAAAAGCGGGCTAAAACACGCGCTGCTTCAGCCGGTCGATCGTAAACTTCGCGGTTTCCGCCACTGCCATCACCGTCATCACACCCGCCTGCACCGGATCACTCACCACCAGATCGGCCGCCGCGGGAACACTGCCCGCCATGTTCAGGCTCACCACCAGCAGACCCTTGGCCCGGACCTCACGCACCGCCGTCTCGATCTCGCCCCCCATCAGCGACCCGGCAAGAACCAGCGCCTTGGCCCTCGGCAGCCGCGCCACCGCGCGCACCGCATCCGCCAGCGGCTTCTCACCCACCAGCGGAATGGTATCCACCGAAATGTGCTCCCCGCGAATGTTGTGACGGTCGGCTTCGGAGATCGCGCCAATGGCCACCTGGCCCACCTGGGCGCCGCCCCCCACGATGATGATCCGCTTCCCGTAAATCTTCTGGAGGCTTTCCACAATTTCAAGGTGTTGAACCACCGTCAGCGACTCCAGATCGGCGCGCAGTGCCGCCATCTCCCCGGGCAGCACCACCTCGAAGTAAATCCGCGCAAAGGGCGGGCCGCCGTCCACAATCTCCACCGCCGCGATGTCGCCCTCATGGCGGGCAATAGCGCCGGTCAATTGATGCAGCACGCCGGGACCCGCCTCCGCCGTGATTTCGACGCCGAACCTCTCATGCGCCATGGCGGTCAGGCCTCGCGCACTTCGTACTTCTTCAGGATTTCGGGCCAGATGCCCTTGGCGCGAAGCACCACCTCGATCACGTCACGCACCGCGCCCTCACCGCCGTTGTGCTCGGCGATGAAATGCGCGTGCCGCCGCACCTCCCGCCGCGCGTTGGCGGGCGCCGCCGCGAACCCGACCCGGTTCATGATCACAATGTCCGTGAAGTCGTCGCCGATGTAGCCGGTCTCATCCGGGCTCGCGCCGGCATCGGCCAGGATCTCTTCGAGGATCGGGATCTTCTCGATATGCCCCTGGTACACATACTTCATCTTGCACTGCCGCGCCCGCTCCACCGTGGATGGCGAGTTGCGGCCGCTGATCACGCCGGTCGCAATGCCGTACCAGTTCAGCCACTGCAGCCCGATGCCGTCCTGGGAATCAAACGCCTTGGTCTCCACCACGCCTCCCTGGCCATCCGGCGACCACAACAGGCGCCCGTCGGTGAGGACGCCGTCCACGTCCATCAGCAGCAGTTTCACACGCGCGGCGCGCGCCAGCAGATCGCCGTTCAGTTCCAAGCCGGTCCGTTCCAAATGGCTCCTCCTGGGCTCACCGGTCGACGCGGGCAGACCCGCCCTTGGCCAGCGCTTCCACCTGCGCCAGCGTGGCCATCGTGGTGTCGCCGGGGAATGTCGTGAGCAGCGCGCCATGGGCCCACCCCAGATTGACGCAATCCTGCGGCTCCCGCCCCGTAAGCATGCCGTAGATGAGGCCCGAAGCGAAGCCGTCCCCGCCGCCAATGCGGTCCGACACATCCAGATCGCATGTCGGTCCCTTCACGCGCTTGCCGTTCATCCAGGCCACGGCGCTCCAACTGTGCCGGTTGGTGGAATGCACCTCTCGCAGCGTTGTCGCCACCACCTTCACGTTGGGGAACCGCTTGGTCACCTTGCCGATCATGCCCCAGAACGCCGTGGGGTCAAGCTTCGATTTGCTTTGCACCTTCGGCCCCGGAATCCCCAGACCCAGTTGCAGATCCTCTTCATTGCCCACCAGCACATCGACATTGTCGACAATGCGGCCAATCACCTCGGCCGCCTTTTTTTCGCCGCCCCAGATGGCCCACAGCTTGGCCCGGAAGTTCAGGTCGAAAGAGGTGACCGCGCCGGCTTTCTTTGCCGCGCGCATCCCTTCGATGATCACATCGGAGGTGGTGGCCGAAAGAGCGGAGAAAATCCCGCCGGAGTGGAACCAGCGGACACCGCCCGCGAAGATCGTTTTCCAGTCGAAATCGCCGGCCTTCAACTGCGCGGCCGCTTCGTTCGAACGGTTGTAGAAGACCACCGGCCCGCGCACCCCGCAGCCGCGATCGCTGTACACCGTCGCGATGTTGGGTCCGTTCACCCCGTTGTGCTTGAACGTTTTGTAGAAAGGCGTCACCCCCATCGCGCGAACCCGTTCTCTCACCAGATCGCCGATAGGATAGTCCACCATCGCCGAAGCGATGCCGGTCTTCAGGCCGAAGCAGTCGGCAAGATTCGCCGCGGCGTTGAATTCGCCGCCGCTCACATGGATGTCGTACCGCGTAGCTTTGCGGAACGGAATAATGCCCGGGTCCAGGCGGTTGACCAGAGCGCCGAGCGCGACGAAATCGAATGCGCCATCCTTTCGGATGTTCAAGCCGTAGTTCATGTTGATGGTTGGAGTCTCCAAACTTTCTATTCTAGCCACCCGGCCGGCGCCCGGGAACTCTCCGGCGCCAACCCTCCCGCCCGGACTTACAATAAGGACCGGGGGCGACCGTTGCTCAACCGCGTGGCCGGCACCATCACTCGTCATCACCTGTTCCCGCCCGGCTGCCGCATCGGCGTGGCCGTGAGCGGCGGCGCCGATTCAACCTGCCTGCTCGCCCTGCTGGCGGAGCTTGCGCCGGCCCACGGCTGGGCCCTCACCGTGCTCCACGTCAATCACAACTGGCGCGGCGCCGAATCCGCCGCCGACGAGAAGTTCGCCGGAGAACTCGCCCGCGCACACGGCGTCCCGTTCCTGTGCCGTCAAGCCCCCGCCCCAGACGGACACTGCCGCGAGGAAGCTGCCCGCGAGCTTCGCCGTGGTTTTTTTCGCCACCTTCTCACCACCGGCCAGGTGGACCGCGTGGCCCTGGGACACACCCGAGACGATCAGGCGGAAACCGTTCTGTTCCGCCTGCTCCGCGGCGCCGGGCCCACCGGAATCGCGGCCATGAGCCCCCTCACAGCCGAGGGCTTCGCAAGGCCGCTCCTCGAATCCACCCGCCAGGAAATCGAGGCCTGGCTCAGCAGCCGCGGGCTCACTTGGCGCGAGGACCACTCGAACCAGACGCCGGACTTTGCCCGCAATCGCATCCGCGCCAGCCTGCTTCCTCAGTTGCGCCGCGAATGGAACCCCGCCGTCGACCAGGCCTTGGCCCGCCTGGCCACCCTCACCCGCGACGAAGAGGAGTGGTGGGGGCAGTACCTGTATGACCATGCCTCGCAATGGCTTTCGCCTTCCCGGGGCGGGCTGCTCCTGGACGCGGCGGCCATCGCCTCCCTGCCCCGGGCGCTGGCTCGCCGTGTGGCGCGCCGGGCCATCGCAACCGTGCACCAGGACCCCCGTGGCCTCGATTTCGCCCGCGTGGAGCAGCTTCTGGAACTCTGCGCCACACCCCGCGGCGGCGCCTCCATCCGCCTGCCGGGGTTGACCGCCCGCCGGTCCTTCCACCAGATCCTGCTCACCCCGGGCACCCGCTCAGCGCCACCCCCCGGACCCCAAGCCGTCACCCCGCCCTGCCAGCTTCAATTCGGCGACACCGCGTTCCGGTTTCGCCAGGACACTGGGGGGGGCATCCGGGAATGTCGATATAATGAAACAGGCTGCTTTCTGGATTGGGATCGGGTAAGGGGTTCCTTGGAGTTACGCCCCTGGCGCGCGGGTGACAGTTGGCGGCGGCCCGGCCGCCAGGATGCTGAGCCGCTGAGCGCACTTTTTCAGCGGGCACGGGTGCCATCCTGGGACCGCGTTGATTGGCCGGTGTTGACCGTCGAATCGGGAATCGTCTGGACACGGCGCTTCGGCCCCGCGCACGGATGGGAAGCTGGCGAAAAGAGCCGCTCGGTTCTTGAGGTGATTGAGATTGCAGAAAGCGGTCCCTTCGAACGGACTTGAATCGAAACACCGTTCGTGAACGTCTTAGTATTTAGATGGGTTGGCGCGTGCATCGGGCAGGGAGAGTTTTGAGTGAATTCGAACGTTAAACAGGCAATCTTCTGGGTAGTCTTGATTTCCATCGCTGTGCTGCTGTGGGCGGTGATGAACATCAACCGCCCCAAATCCGAGCAGCAGCTCACCTTCACGGAGTTCATGCGTGAAGTGAAGAACGGCACCGTGAAGGAGATAACCATCGCCGGCAACGAAGTGCGCGGCAAGTTCAACAACGATGCCGGCCTGAAGACCCTCATCCCGCTGAACTTTCCGGCCATCTACGACACGCTCATCGAAAACCGCGTCAAGGTGGAGATCAAGGAGACCAACAGCAGTGGTTGGGTTGCGGGGCTGTTGAACTTTGTCCCCCTGGTTCTCGTGGTCGCGTTCTGGATCTTCATGATGCGCCAGATGCAGTCGGGCGGCAACAAGGCATTGAGCTTCGGCAAGAGCCGGGCGCGTCTGCACTCCTCCCAGCAGCGCAAGGTCACGTTTAAGGATGTGGCCGGCGTCGATGAAGCCAAGGAAGAACTCCAGGAAATCATTGAGTTCCTCAAGGAGCCCCAAAAGTTTCAAAAGCTCGGCGGCCGCATTCCGAAGGGCGTGCTCCTCATCGGCTCGCCTGGCACGGGCAAGACGCTGTTGGCCCGCGCCATTGCCGGCGAAGCCAACGTGCCCTTCTTTTCCATCTCCGGTTCGGACTTCGTGGAAATGTTCGTGGGCGTGGGCGCCAGCCGCGTGCGCGACCTTTTCGAACAAGGGAAGAAGAACGCGCCCTGCATCGTCTTCATCGACGAAATCGACGCCGTGGGCCGCCATCGCGGAGCGGGCTTGGGCGGCGGTCACGATGAACGCGAACAGACTTTGAATCAGTTGCTGGTGGAAATGGATGGCTTCGAATCAAACGAAGGCGTCATCCTTGTCGCGGCCACCAACCGGCCCGACGTTCTCGATCCTGCCCTGCTCCGCCCGGGCCGCTTTGACCGGCGCGTGGTGGTGGGCCGGCCCGATGTGAAGGGCCGCGAGCAGATCCTGCGCGTCCACACCAAGAAGACCCCCCTGGCCGACGACGTGGAGTTGAACATCATCGCGCGCGGCACGCCCGGATTCGCCGGCGCCGATCTGGCGAACCTGGTGAATGAAGCGGCCCTCATCGCCGCGCGGCAGAATCGCAAAGTCGTCACCCAGATCGATTTCGAACTGGCCAAGGACAAGGTGATCATGGGCGTCGAGCGGCGCTCCCTGGTGATGACCGAAGAGGATAAGCGCCACACCGCGTTCCATGAAGCCGGGCACGCCGTGGTGGCCACGCTCACCCCGTTCGCCGACCCGCTGCATAAGGTCACCATCATTCCCCGCGGCATGGCGCTCGGGCTCACGCTCCAGCTTCCGCATCAGGACAAGGTGGATATCACCAAGGATCAGGCTGAGGCCCGCATCACAGTGACCATGGGCGGCCGCGTGGCGGACGAAAAGTTTCTCGGCATGCGCTCGGCCGGCGCCAGCAACGACATCGAACAGGCCACCGAAATGGCTCGCCGGATGGTCTGCGAATGGGGCATGAGCCAGCTTGGCCCGCTCAGTTTCGGCAAGAAGGACGAACAGATCTTCCTCGGCCGCGAGATCGCCCAGCACCGCGACTATTCCGAACAGACCGCCATCCGGATCGACGAAGAGATCCGGTTGATTGTCGAAGGCGGGTACCAGCGCGCAGTCAAGATCATCGACCAGTACGCCGAAGCCACCGAACGCGTGGCCCTGGCGCTGCTGGAGCGCGAAGTCCTGGACGGGGCCGAAGTGAAACTGCTGATCGACGGCGGCACCCTGCCCGCCCCCAAGGAACAGCGGCAAAAGCCCACCGACGGCCAATCCCCGGTGGTGCGGCCCGACCTGCGAATCGCCGGGCTCGACCCCGGGGAGAACCCGCAGCCCGCGTGATTCCTGAGTTTCCCGTTTACCTGTTCGACGTGGATGGGGTGCTGATCGACTCGGCCCCCGATATCTGCGGCGCCATCCAGGCAGTGCTCGCGTCTCGAGGCCGCACCGATGTGCCGGACGCCTTCCTGCGAACCTACATCGGCCGCCACCTCCTCGACCTCTTCAGCGATCTTTTCCCGCAAGCCGCCGCCGGCGAAATCGACGAGATGATCCGGGTCTACCGCGAGATCTACCCGGCCCGCGGCCATCGCCTCACCAGAACCTATCCCGGCGTCGTCGAAACGCTCGCCCGCCTTCCCGGCCTGAAGTCCACCGCCACCACCAAGAGCACCCTCACCACCCGGAACATCCTTGAACAGTTCGGCATGCTGCCTTCCTTCCACCATGTCCAGGGGACGGATGGCTTTCCCAGCAAGCCTGAGCCCGACGTGCTCATTCGATCCGCCCAGGGCCTCGGAGCACGCCTGGAAGACTGCCTCTTCGTCGGCGATTCGGTGCCCGACATGATCGCCGGGCGCAAAGCCGGCCTCAAACTGTGTGCCGTCCGCTACGGGTATGGAGACCCGGAAGCGCTGGCGCACTACCACCCTGAGTACTGGATCGACCGGTTCGACCAGCTCCTGCCAGTCCGTTGATCCCCGCGAAAATCGCGCGGCGGGAAGGTCCAGTTCGATATCCTTGATTCATGTCGGCATTTGATGCACTTGGAGTTACGCGGCGCGGCTTCATGGCCGCTTCCGGCCTCGCGGCCGTCACGGCGAAGAGCTACGGGCAGGTGAAGGGCGCCAATGAGCGCATCCGCATCGGCGTCATCGGCGCCGGCGGCATGGCCATGGGCCACATGCGCACGCTGGTGAAAATGAAGGAGAGCGACAACATCGAGATTGTCGCGGTCTGCGACCTCTACCAGAAACGCCTCGACGCGGCGGCCAAGCTCACCGGAGGCGAGCCGTACAAGGATTACAAGGCGCTGCTGGCCAACAAGAACATCGACTACGTGCTCATCGCCACCCCGGAGCATTGGCACATGCAGATGACGCTCGATGCCCTCTCCGCGGGCAAGCACGTCTACTGCGAAAAGCCGATGACCCAGAACTATGAGCAGGCCAAGCGCGTCGTGGCCAAGGTCAAAGCCACCGGACTCAAAATGCAGGTGGGCGTGCAAGGCATGTCCGACGACAGCTACGAGACCGCGCGCAAGTACGTGAAGGAAGGCGCCCTGGGCAAGGTGGTGCTGGCCCAGATCGACTATTCGCGGAATCACAAGGACGACTTCTGGGTGGGCGCGCCCGATCCCGATCTCAAGCCCGGCGAGAACTTCGACTGGAATGCCTGGCTCGGTTCGGCGCCCAAGCGCCCCTTCGACGCTGAACGCTTCCTCCACTGGCGCCGGTATTGGGACTATTCAAGCGGCATCGCCAGCGACCTGTTCATTCACCGCGTAACGCGCATCATCAAGGCGCTCGACCTGGGCTTCCCCGAGCGCGGCGTGGCGTCCGGCGGCAAGTTCCAGTTCGAGGACAGCAAGGCCGAAATTCCCGACACCCTGAACATCCTGCTGGACTATCCTGGCGGACCGACCGTGCAACTGGTATCGTCCATGGCCAACGACTATAAGGTGGACCACCTGCTGCGCGGCCATAAGGCGACCCTCATCTTCCACAACAACGGATTCACCATCAAGCCCCAGGGCCTCTACAAGGATGAAGTGAAGGAAGTGGAATACGCCAAGACCGGCGGCGAACAACTCGACCTGCATCACCGCAATCTGCAGAACGCCATTCGCACGAATGAAGCGCTGCGGTGCGACGCCGAACTCGGATACAAAGGCGTCGTGGCGGCGGAGATGGGCACCCAATCCTACCGGAAGCGCCAGTACATGGCGTGGGACAAAGTAAAGGAACGGATCGTGCGAGCCTGAGCCGTTCACCCGGCCGCTATCGCACTGAAACAAACTGGCAACTCATTGAAAACCTGGAAAATCACACTCGAATACGACGGCACGAAGTACCACGGCTGGCAGGAACAGCAGAACGCCCGCACCGTCATGGGGGCCCTGCGAAGCGCCGCCGAGGACTATCTCAAACATGAAGTGGACATGCAGGGCGCCGGGCGCACCGACGCCGGCGTGCATGCCGCCGCTCAGGTGGCCCATCTGCGGGCCGCAACCCACCAGAACATTCCCGTGGCCACGCTCCAGCGCGAGTTGAATGAGCGGCTGCCCGCGGACATCGCCGTGCTCTCCGTGGAGGAGGCTCCCGGCCGGTTCCACGCCCGGCACGACGCGCAACTCCGCACCTACGTCTATCAGATCTCCACACGCAAGAGCGCCTTTTCCAAACGGTACGTCTGGTGGGTGCGTGAGCCGCTCGACGACGCGCTGATGACGCGCGCCGCGGCGCTCATTCCGGGCCGCCACGACTTCGGCCTCTTCTGCCAGGAGGACCACTCGAAACCCGAAACCTCCACCCTCGTCGAAGTGCGGTCGGCGGTCGTCGAAAAACAGGATGAGATGATTCTCTTCCGCATCGAGGCATCGCACTTTCTGTGGCGCATGGTGCGGCGGCTGGTGGGCGCGCTGGTCAAAATCGGCAAAGGCGAGCTTTCCATCGAGCAGTTCGAGGGCTTGCTCCTCGGCAACGATTCGAATACCCTCAAAGTGGCCGAGTGGACGGCGCCCGCCGCGGGCCTGTTCCTCGACAACGTGCAGTATTCCGAAGCGGAGCCCCTCGAAGCCCCGCTTCCAGCCCAGGAGCGAAGTGACGTCAAGCCCGCCGCCGATTCCCGGCCCGCCGAAGGCCCCATCCGGCCTCCCGTGGCCGCAAGGCCTTCCCGCAAGCCGGAGCCGGAACGGCGCTTCGACGCGCCCCGAGGGCAGGAGCCGGAACGCGACTTCGACCGCCCTCGCAAGTTCGACGAGCCGCGCAAATTCGATGGTCCGCGCAAGTTCGATGGCCCGCGCAAGTACGACGGTCCGCGCAAATTTGATGGACCCCGGAAATACGACGGCCCCCGCAAATTCGACGGCCCCCGCCAGTCAGACTCCGGTCGCGCCTCTGGTGGACCTCGTAAGTTCGGGCCCGAGCGCCCCTACGACAGGCCCCGGAAGTTCGATTCCGAACAACCCAACGACCGCCCTCGCGAGTCCGGTTCAGAGCGCCGGTTCGAGGGACCACGCCAGTTCGACGGACCGCGAAAGTTCAATGGACCAAAAAAGTTCAATGGACCAAAAAAGTTCGGGCCACCCCGCAACTTCGACGGCGGCCCCAACGAATCTCGCGGGCCCAAGCCTTACGCCAACAAGCCCTATGGAGACCGGCCCAACCGTGGCGGTCCCCCCGGCGAACGCGGCGGCCGCCCCGGGGGACCACCCCGCGGTCCGCGTTCTTTCGATAACCGGCCCGGCCGAGACAACCCAACGGGAGACCAATCGCATGAGCCAGAAAATCCCTCATTCAGACCTCGTTCCTACGGGCCCCGCCCAGGCGGGGAACAAGGCGGTGGCCCCGGCCGCCGGCCGTTTGGGAAGAAACCCTTCGCGCCGCGCGGTTCTGGCGGGCGCGGGCCTGGCGGCGGCAGCGGCCCCGGCCCCCGGCGCGGCCCCGGCGGCGGAAAAGGCAAGCCCTTCCGGCCCAAGTCCTGACGTCTACACCCGGGCAGGCATCAAGCCGTTCATCAACCTCACCGCCACCTTCACCATCAACGGCGGCACGCTCACACTGCCCGAAGTCAAGCGGGCCATGGACGACGCCTCGTACTTCTCCGTGAACCTGGATGAAGTGATGGACAAGGTGGGTGTGCGCCTGGCCGAACTCCTGGGATGCGGCTTTGGCATCGTCACCCCGGGCGCCTCAGCCGCGATCACGCTGGGCACCATGGCCTGCATGACCGGCGGCGATCCGGAAAAGATGAAGCTCCTGCCGGACGCCTCAACCCTGCGCAACGAAGTGATCATCACCAGGCAGTCGCGCAACGACTACGATCACGCCTTCCGCTCCGCGGGCGCCCGGCTGATCGAAGTGGACACCCGTGAGGAGTTCCACAACGCACTGGGCCACAAGACGGCAATGGTGGCCATCCTGGGCACCGCCGAGGCCCGCGGCAACATTCGCCTCGAAGAGATCGCCGAGGCCGCGCACAAGGCCGGTGTACCGGTGTTCGTCGACGCAGCCGCGGAACTGCCCCTGCGTCCCAACCCGTTCCTTTCGCGCGGGGCGGACCTTGTCGCTTACTCCGGCGGCAAGATCCTCCGTGGACCCCAATGCGCGGGGCTCCTCCTCGGCCGGCGCGATCTGGTCAAGGCCGCCTTTCTGAACAGTGCCCCCCATCATGGTTACGGCCGCGCTCTCAAGGTGGGCAAGGAAGAGATCATGGGCATGCTCACCGCCGTGGAGATGTTCGTGCACAAGCGGAAGCTCGAAGAGGAGTACCGCGTCTGGGAGTCCTGGTATGGCGTCATCTCGAATGAGATCTCGCGCATCCCCAGCGTCCGCACGCGAGTCATCCCTGCGGCGGGCGCCAGCCCGTTTCCGGTGCTCGAGGTCACATGGGACCCCAAACAGGTCGCCATCACCGCGGGCGAAGTGGGTGAAGCGTTCCTCAACGGCGAGCCCCGCATCATGTCGCATGCCTCGGGCGATGGAAGCTCGTTCATCATCCGGCCGGTGTCCATGAAGCCGGAACATCCGCCGCTGGTGGCGGCGCGGCTGGCAGCCATCCTGCGCGGCGCACCGAAGAGCCGGCCCGCGGCCGCACCCCGGCCCCCCGCGGCCGACCTCTCGGGCGAATGGGAAGTGGCCATTCAATTCGTCTCCGGGGCCACCACCCACACGCTCGCTCTCACAGCCAAGGGCTCTTCGGTGTCGGGCATTCAGGCGGGCCGCATCACGCGCGGCCGTATCGCGGGCAAGGTCGACGGCCCAACCGTCACCCTGAACGGAACGCTGCCCTATGAAGGCTACCGGCTCCAATACCACTTCAAGGGCGATCTCTCCGCCGACGGCCGCAGCTTTGCGGGCGACGTCGGGCTGGGCGAATACGGCAGTGCAAAGTTCACCGCCAGGAGGACCGCGTAACCATGCCCGGGTCACGGCGGGCGATGATCAACGCGGCGGCTCTGCTCGCTGGCGGAGCCGCGGCGGCGCAGGCCCAGGACGGCGGCTGGACACCGAAGAAGGCTTCGGCCAACGGACCCATCCGGAGCGGACACCTGCTTTTCTTGAGCGGCATCGGCGGCTGGTATCCCGAACGGCGCCCCAAGGCAGGCGACATTCGCGAGCAGGTGGGCGACGCACTGGCCATCATGAAGCAGGCGCTCGAAAAAGCCGGCTCCTCCATGGATAACGTGCTGAAGGTGAGTGTGGCCCTGGTGGACCCCGAGAAAAACTGGGAACCCATGGACCAGATCTACAACACATTCTTCACCGGCAAGCTCAAGCCGGCAAGGTCGTATTGGGGCACCACCGGATTTCGCCGTCCGGGCCAGCTCTGCCAGATCGACTGCATAGCCTACGTCGACTGACACCGGCCCCATGGCAAGGCTTCAGGGCAAGACGGCTCTGGTTACTGGCGCCGCGCGCGGCATTGGGCTCGCCATCTCCCGCGCTTTTGCGGCCGAGGGCGCCGTTGTGTACCTCACCGACATGCGGGCACAGTTCACCGGGGACCTGCCCCCAGCCGCCCGGTATCTGCCCCTCGACGTCCGCAGCGAAACCGATTGGCGCCAGGTGACCCAACAGATCCTCGACGAACGGGGAGCACTGGACATCGTCGTCAACAACGCCGGCATCACCGGGTTTGAGGAGAGCTCCGCGCCGCACGACCCGGAACATGCCTCGCTTGAAGATTGGCGCCGTGTCCACGAGACGAATCTGGATGGCGTCTTCCTGGCCTGCAAGCACGCCATCGCCGCCATGCGGTGGCAGGGACGCGGTTCCATCATCAATCTCTCCTCGCGATCCGTCCTGGTGGGCATTCCAGCCGCGGCTGCCTACGCGTCCTCCAAGGCCGCGGTGCGAAACCACACCAAGACCGTGGCGCTCTACTGCGCCGGGCAAGGTCTCGCCATCCGCTGCAACTCACTGCATCCCGCCGCGATTCTGACGCCCATGTGGGACCCTGTTCTGGGCCACGGCCCCGACCGCGAACAACACATGGCCGCCTTTGTTCAGGATTGCCCCCAGCGCCGCTTTGGAACACCCGAAGAGGTGGCGGCCGTCGCCGTCATGCTGGCCTCCGACGAAGCGCCCCACATCACCGGTTCCGAGATCACCATCGACGGTGGCATCCTCGCCGGGTCCGCCGGTACGCCGCGCGAGCGCTCTACCGGCAGTTGAACGCCGGCGGCCCCTGCGACTGCGTGTCCACCGAAGCAATGGCCCCCGTCGCGCCATTGATCGTAAACACCGTCCAATACCACTGGTTCCCCGCCGCGAGCGTCTGCGAGAACACCTGCGCGGCATCCCGGAACACCTGCACCGAAGGCCGCCCCTGTTGCATCTGCCCGGCGAACTCATCACCCTCCTCACCGGAGAAGTGGTGCACATACAGCCGGTAGATTCCCGCCGAAAGCCTCCCAATCCGGATCGTCTCCGTCGGCGGGTTCCCCGCCACCGCCACGTTATCCACCTCCAACTCCGCGAACGGGGCGGTCCGCAGGGACCCTCTGTCGCGCCACGACACCTCAAAGCACCCGCCCACCGGATTCGGCCCCGTCAGATGCAAGTCCAGGTCGCGCGGCACCCCGCGCGAGTTCTGGTTCCAGTTCAACGCAATCCGCAGCTCACCCGTGGTCAACACCGGCGAAAGCGACACGTTGATCGTCAGGTTGTCACCCGGCGCCACCGTGATCCGCTGCTCGCTCGTGATGAACCCCGCCGCCGCCACCGACATCACACGCGCCCCCGCCGCCACACCTTCCAACACATAGGACCCGTTCGCCTGGCTGGTGGCCCGTATCGTGAAGCCCTGCACCGTAACCACTGCGCCCGCAATCGCCGCCCCATTCTGCGAGTTGCGAATCACCCCCCGCAGCGTGGCCGGCGCGCCGGAGGACACCGGCGTCAGCGTCACATCCACCGTCACCGTCCGGTCCGCCAGAATCTCAACCGTCCGCGTCACCGGCGTAAAGCCCGGCGCCGAGAATGTTACCTCGCGGACGCCGGCGGTGATGTCGGAAATCCGGTACGTTCCCGAAGGCGAAACCACCGAGATGTTCGTGCCCGCCACGCTGATCGTCGCGCCGCGAATCAACTCCCCGCTCGCCGAATTCCGAATCGACCCCTGCATCGCCCCCGCCGGTTCAATCACATGCACAATCAGCGATACCCCCGCATACGCCGTTGTCGCGTGAAGGCCAATGTAGTAGGTGCCTGCTTCGGGCTGGCTGAAACTCACGCTTTCATCCGTGCTGTTCCCAATCGAACGCCGGTCGAACTGACAGCGATTGAAAACGCTCCGGCTCAACGGACACACGGGCAGTGCGGCTCGCCGCACAAACAGATCGGCGTCCCCCGTACCTCCACTGGTGCTCACCGTCAGACCCGCCACGCCGGCCGGCACCTGCACACGGAAGAACGCATCCCCGGACACAGCCGATTCCAGCGCCGTGCGAACATAACGGCCCGCCTTGTCCGTCACCAGCGGAGCCTGCACCACCGAACCCGTCAGACTGACACCCGAGTACGCGCGATACGTGGAGACCGAAGCCCACCACCGGCCCGCCCTCGGCGCCGGAATCGTCAGCGTTTCATTGGCGCCGAAACGGAAGGACCCGGCCTCAACCCCGTTCTCCGGGTTGAGAATCATCAAGTCGGGATCCCCCATCTCGCCCCGTAGCCGGAACTGAACACCAACCGCGCCTTCCGGCACCTCAAGCGTCGCGCGGCCGGAAAAACCCTCCATTGCCTCAATGCCCACCGGCCGGTTGTCCGCCAGCCGCGTCTCCGTCACCACCTGAACGGCGTGCGTCAGCGCGCCACCCTTCCCGTCCGAGATGCCAATACGCACTGGAAAACCCGTAAACGCAGTGTTCCAACGGACATCGCCCGTCGCGCTGTCCACCGTCATGCCGGCCGGCCCGCGAATCAACTCGAACTTGAGCGGGTCGCCGTCCGGATCCGTTACACCAGGAGCATAGCGGAAGGTTGTGCCAAGCAAGGCCAGTTCAGGCCCTGAACCGCTTGCCTTCGGGTTGGCGTTTCCCTGCCCGGTGTGCGGACGGTCCCATGCCGCCGAATGAACTGTGCCGCCCACGCTTGTGCCGTCGCGCCCCGTCGCCGAAGCGCCCAGGCCATGCCGCGCGAACACCTCCCAAAGCACCGCCGTGTTGGCGCTGTTGTTCAGATTCTTATCCGCGGTCAGAATCGCGTCCCGCGCATCCACGAACGATGGATGGCACGGCGTCAGCGCCATCGCCGCCACCACCAGCGCATCGGTTGTCTGCTTGCCCAGGCTCGTGCGCAGATCCCACAAGGTCGCCCCCCAGATCTCACCGTCGCCATGCACGAAATACCCGCTGTCGCCCAGATCCTGATAGGTCAGCCGGACATTGTCGTAGCTGAAGCGCCGGATGCCGCGAAGAATGTTCTGGCTGAAGTAGGCGCCCACCACCGGCGCATTGAAAAAACTCATCGCGAAGTAGTCGGACCAGCCTTCTCCCAGCGCCCCGGACTGCGTGCCGCGAAGACATCCCACGTTGTCCGGTCCGCCCACCAGCCGCGTGCTCACCCCATGTGCGTACTCGTGGAAAACCACGCCGCCGTCATAGGAAAGATCCAGGTCGTCATTCAGATCCACCGTTCCCCGCGTCACCAGCCCCATCTGCATGCGAGGCCGCACTCCATCGGGAGGTGTGCCGAAACTCGCGTTGTTCACCGCCGATCCGTCCTGCGCCTCGGCGATCACCGAGTCTCCCTCCTTGCCGCCCTTCCCGAAGTTCGATGTCTGGAAGTTGCCCGCCTCTTCATTGAAGCCAAGCTCGTAGAAGTAATCATGCGCCAGATTCACAAAGTAGAACAGGCTGGTCACGGAGGCGGCCACGGTCAATCGCGGATCCCGGCCGCTCATCCCCTCGCCCGCCGGAAAGTCGAAGACCTGTTCATTCGACATCGCACGCCCGGCGCGCAGCGACGCGCTCGACGTCGAGTCCGGTTCATTGTTCCCGTCCCGGTCGACGTACGCCTCGGCGTTGTTGCCCGTCGTCACCACGCCATCGGTGGGCAGCCAGGGCCCCGGAAACTCCGCCATCTGCCGCGAACCCTTCATCGGATTCTCCCGCCAGACACGCCCGCTGGCCTTGCGATACAGATTGTGCCGGTACAACAGCGCCCCCGTCGTCCCGTCAATCAGCATCTCGTACCATGCCCCGCCATCCACCTCGATCAGCAACCGGTACGCCGTCACCGCCGTGTCCCGCGACAACGGAAAGATCGTCAACTCCTCCAGGATCTCGGTCATGCCCGGCAGCGGGTGTTGCCATCCGCGCCGGCCTCCGGCCCGCAATCCCGCCGGCCGCAACTGCCGCGGCCAGTCCACGCCCAGCGAATCGAAGGCCGCCCGAATCGCCTGTTCGCCGCTCAACACCGGTGCTTCGGCCCGTACGCCCGTCAGCAGCGCTCCGGCATTGGCCTGAACCACTTGGCCCTGCTCATCCACAATCACGCGAACCTGCCCCTCGAACACGGGAACACCGTCCACCGCCTGTTGGAAGGTGAGCACCCGCAGCTTTCCTTGAAGCTGAAACTGCCCGGCCAGCCGCAGCGACGCTTCATCGCTATTCACCCCAAACAGGTCGCGGTGCGCCGCCACAAAACCCCGCGCGATCACCTCCGGGCCGGCCGCCGACGGCGTGGTCAGTGCACCCTCCAAGCGCGACACCACCTTCGGCAGCCCAAACGTACCCGTCACCACCCGCAGACCGGTCTGCCGCGCCGCCAGCACGGCAGGCAACTCGGCATCCACGGGCGACACGCCACGCCGCGCCTGAAGCGCCGCCGCCACGGGTGACCCCGGATCGTCCAACTGCAGCCGGACATCATAGTCCGGACTCGCCTCCCGCGAAGCCTCTGGCTTCTGGGACCACGCCCCCGGCGGAAAAGCCAGACTGGCCGCCAGCACAAATGCCGGCAAGAATCGATGAGCGGAAACGGTGTGCTTGATCACGACAGAATAGTAACGCACAAAAACGAAAACTGACAACATGCCTGTTTCCAGCAGTTCTTTCGACACCTCTCCCTCCCAGCCTCCTTTCTCTCAAGATTTCCACCTCTCCGGGCCGATCTTCACCCCGCCGGCAGCGCCTC
>VFZY01000159.1 GCA_016870915.1 Acidobacteriota bacterium
TCAGCCGGAAGGTTGGATCCTGCGAGAGCCGCTCGGCATCGTTGACATCCTCGTAGCCGGCAATCCGGCTGTAGACGGACTGGCGCAGTAGGTCCGCCAGCGGAAGCTGGGTATTCTTGCCGCGCCGTGAGTCAGTCAGGTGTTGGGCAATGAGAGCACCGAAGCCCAGCCGTTCATCCAACTCACGCACCAGGATCAGACCACCATCGGAAGTAACGCGCGATCCCTGGAAGTCGATCTTGAGAAGGCCGTTGAACGAGAGCTGAAAGGGCTGGTTTTGTTTGTCACCCATTGGGTGCTGTCCTCCGCAGGGGTCTTCGCTGCCTTCAAACCCCTATCGATATTGATGCGGACGAGCATCCAGGAGATTCGCACGCGCGGCTCAAAACGGAAATGTGGGGTTAATCCCGCATTTTGTCACCGGGTCGGTGAGGTGCGTTTGGGCAACCCTTTTTACCAGGCCGGACGGCCCGGCGAGACGGTCCGTTGCAGCCATTTCGCAAGGATTGCGCCTGAGAAGCCCCTGGGCGATCCGCTTGGGCCATTGCGGCCGCGTTCGCGCGGCAAATTCGGCCACGGCCAGCTGCCCGTGAGAAAAGCTCAGCGAGATTGCGGCCAGCATGCCTCCACCCACATGTTGAGCGTGGTTCGGTTCCACGTTGGCGTCCGCCCGGTGATGTAGGGCTCGAGATGACGTCGCGGATGTCGCGATCATTGCTCCGTTCCAACTTGGTCAACGCCAGGTCGTGGGGTTCCAGCGCCCACAATCGAACGTTGTGCCGTATCGGAAAGGCCCTCACCAGGCGACTCTCGTAGTCATGCGGATAGTTGGCGACACCGGTGTGATCGACATAGACTCGGTGCTTCCCTTGAAGCGGCGATCCCTTGCCTGTCAAGGCTGCCACACGCTTGGCCGCTTCAATCGGAATCACGGCGAGCACATCGAGGTCCGCCGTTTTGCGGGCGAAGCCATAGTGTTGGCTGACGACGAAGCCGCCGATGCAGTGGAGGTCGGCGGGCCCGTCGCATTGTTAGCGCCCTCCGCACTGAGTCGGGTCAGGACGTTCCAAGACTCAGCGAGGGGAACCCGGTTCGCACGCATCCATTCCCGGGTAGCTGCGGGCATGGAATCCCAGCAGAGGGTATCCTCCTGCAAAAGGCGCGCGCGTTCCAGTTCGCGCACGGCCATCAGCCCTTCGCGTGTATCGACAGCGGACACCTGCAGTACGAAGCCCAAACGGTTTTGAAGATTGTGGAGCTTCGCTTGGCGCACCATTGCGCTGAAGTCGAACTGGCTCTTGAAAGTTGCGACCACCCAAGGCAAGGCCTCCACAACGCGGGCGTCCGCATCAGGCTGGGCCAGAACCTTCATGAGGAGATTGTCGGGCCGGGTGCGTGTTCGGGCTTTGGTGACGTGAGTGAATCCCGGATAGCCGAGGGCGCTCAGTTGTGCGCGGAAGAGATCGTCCGATCCCCCTTGCGGATCCTGGCCTGCGGAAGTTTTCATCCGGTTCCGCAGTTGCGCAGTCAGCGGGCGTGCACCGTTTTCAAGCAGCGACAGGTACGGCTGCGAAACGCCGAGCAAGGACGCCGCACGGACCTGCGTCAGGCCATTCCTCTTTCGCCATCGCAATACTTTCGCCATTTGTGCCTCTTCACCAGCGTAGCATGTAATATTACAACTGCACTGCCTCCAGAAACGCCCGCGCTTCCGTGAGTCGGATCTGGCGTAGTCACAACATCAAGCCGCATGGTCGGCCTTGATCTGAATCCTCCCGGCCACGCTGCACTTGGTGACGGACAATCATGGCACCCATGGCACGCCGGACCTGATTGAACGCTGGTTTGGTGAGCTGACCAGCGGCGAATCCGCCGCTACTCCTTCTTAAGCGTCGATGACCTAATCGCGGCCATGAACGAGTTCCTCGAATCCATTGTGGCCAAACTCGCGCGCTGCCGCCAGACTCTTGAACAGATCCAGTCCGGCTGCACGGCCCGAAAGCCCCGCAAACGAAAGCCCAGCTAACTCGGAGACATTACACTGGCTATTCAGAACCGGATGCGTGCCTGCACCAGCAGGAAGCGCATGGTCGTCGCCGTGTGATTAGTGACACGGCCGAAATTCGTGGACACGGGATCCACCACGGGCGCGGCGAACTGCGAGCGGTTGAACACGTTCAACACATCCAGCCTTAGCTGCAGTGCAAGGTCTTCCTTGAAGCGGAACTCGCGCTGTACGTTGGTGTCCATGCGGTTCAGACCGTCTGCGCGCACGTTGCCCAGGCGAATGGGAAACACGCGGCGATGAAACGCGGCCGGCTGCCGCGCGGCCACGCGTTCGAACCCATCGAGATTGAACCAGCGGTCGAGCGTACGGTCCCCGTTGGAGATGTTCGCGGTGTCGGCGTTGTGGAAGAGATTGGGCCAGTTCAGCGGCTCGCCCTGCTGCCATTCGTAAGTGGCGGCGATCTGCCATCCGCCCGCGAGATGGGAAAGCAGCCCCGATTGCAGGTACTGGCGTCCTCGGCCAAAGGGCAATTCCCACACGCCCGTTGCCGAGACGCGATGGGGGAAGCTGTCGTTTGAGATCTGGTACGTGGGCGCGGCGTCGAACTCGTTAAAGTAAAGAACTGATCGGCTTCGCGTCCGCGCATGGCGACGTAAGCGGCGTTCAGGCTCAGCCCGCGCGCGAAACGGCGTTGGTAGGTTGCTTCAAACGAATCCGTGCGCACCCTCCCCAGGGGGGCGAACGTTTGGGACACCCCGTTCATGTGCGGGAAGGGGCGCAGCAGACTGTTCTTGCGAATGAGTGCTCCGGTGTAATAGCCCTGCGTCGAGAGTTGCTGAAACGCCGCGCGATCGGACTGCTGCAGGGCCGGGAAGTTGGCGAGCCGGAACGGATTCGCCACGTTCTGGTTCATGTTGGTGGCGATCGCCTCGTTGCGCGTGTTCCCGTTGGCCCAATACTGCTCCGGCAGCGCATCCAGGCGTTGGGTGACGCGCGTGCGATCCGAAAAGCTGCCGGCGTAGCCGAAACTGATCACGTTCTGGCCAATCTGCTTCTGCAAGTCTACGCGCCAACGCTGCTGGCGGGCACGGCGCGTGTCGAAAGGCATGAAGGTCCATCCCAAGCCGGCTCGCGCCAACGGACCCAGCGCGCTGCCTACGGGCGCGTCGAAGCGCGACCCGTCGGGCCGTACCGGAAACGGATCGGCCATGGGCGAAACGCCCGCGCGCGGATTTCCCAACAGCCAGTCCACACCGAAATTGTTCGTGGGGTTGCTGGAGGTGGCGCGGCTGAAGCCGAACAGGTCCGGCTCGCGCAGCGTCGCGTTCAACGTGTCGAAGTAGATGCCGTAGCCGGTGCGCAGCACCGTGCTCGCGTTCAAGCTGTAGGCAATGCCGATGCGTGGCATCCACACCAGCTCGTTCTGGTTCAACCGCTCGGGCGCGCCGCCGATTCCGGCATAGCGTGATCCACCCCGAACCTGGAATTGCGCGGGGGACAACTCCGGAATCGGGCTGCGCGCATAGGCCGCCTGCGCGCCTTCGGTGATCGGCAGGCTGAGGTCGCGGTCGAAGAACGTCAGCGCGCGGCGGAACCGCTCGCGCAGCCCGAGTTCGTACTCCAGACGCAGCCCCAGATTCAGCGTCAGCTTGTTGGTGACGCGCCACTGGTCCTGGACGAACCAGCCGAACGAAAAGCTGTTGGTCGCATGCGAGTCGTTCGAGTCGATGCTGAGCCCGTTCGGCAATCCCATCATGAAGGCCGCCCAACTGTGGCCGAGGTTGCCGGCGGGCGTCAGGCCATCGTCCTCGCGCCGCGTGAATTGGTTCGTGAAACTGAAATTGCCTGAAGTGTTGCCGGGCTGGCCGTTAAACTTCTGGTAGCCGCGTCCGCTCATGCCGGCGCGGATCGTGTGCGCGCCGCGAATGTGCATCACCGTGCCGTTGGTGCTGAACAACTGATTGCTGGCGAACGCGGCTACGGGTTGCCCCATGGTCTGATAGCCGGCCGCGGCCATCACGGGCAGCACCGCGTTGACGCCCGCCTTCTGGTCCAGATAGGCGGGCAGGCCCAGCTTCGACGGCGGGAACGAGAAGGGCACGGTGAAGGCCGAACCCTCTTCGAAGTCGCTGAACGAGGACAGTACGTCGAACACCGTCGAGCCGGACTTGGTGAACACGTAATCGAGCATCACGCTCTTCAGATTGCGATTCACGCCGTTGGTGTGCAGGCCGCGCTGCGTCTCGTAGGTCCAGTCCTGGCGGTCTTCGCGGTACTTCATCCAGGTCCACCTGCCGAACAGCCGGTGCCGGTCGGAGAGGCTATAGTCGATGCGGTTGGAGATCGACCTGTAGCTCCAGTTAAAAGGCTCGGCGGAACCGGTGTAGTTGTTCAGCGGCTCGTCTCTGGGATTGAGCGGAGGCGTGTTCGGCGTGGGCAAGA
Source organism: Acidobacteriota bacterium (assembly GCA_016870915.1). Lineage (GTDB taxonomy): Bacteria > Acidobacteriota > Terriglobia > Bryobacterales > Bryobacteraceae > VFZY01. Next base: position 4,451 of record VFZY01000159.1, read on the forward strand.
AGCCCGCGTAGGCGCGGTAGGCGGGGTTGACGATCCGGTTCTGCGGCAGCACGTTGCCGGGCAGCGGGTCGCGGACGAAATTGCGCGGGCGGCTGGGATCCACGCGAACGGAGAGCGGATCGTAGATGGTGTAGCGCACCGCGTCGATGCGCTGCAGGTCGGCGAAGTCGCCGTTACGGTTGGCCATCGTGGGCAGCGTGCGAATGAATCCGGTCTCGGCGTTCTTGCGATCCTCGAAGCCATCCACGCTCAGGAAGTAGAACAGCTTGTTGCGCCCGTCGATCACCTTCGGGATGCGCACTGGCCCGCCGATGGTCACGCCGTAGTTGTTCGAGCAGCCCGATGCAATCATCGGCCGGTTGCGCAGTTCGTTGGCCCGCGCTGTATTGCCCGCCGTTTCCGCGGCGGCAATCTGCCGGTAGTAGGCCTGCTTCACGAAGAAGCGCGCTCCGTTCCACCGCTCCTGCCAGTGCTGCCAGGTCACGTTGCCGTGGGTCTGATTGGCGCCGGCCTTGGTCATGATGGAGACGCTAAGCCCGGACCCATGGCCTACCGAGGCATCAAAATTCGATGTGTCCACCTTGAACTCCTGGATCGTCGTGGAGTAGGGAAGGTAGTTGGCGCTGTAGTTCTGGCCCACGTTGGGGGCTCCATCCAGCGAGTATTCCGTGCCGCCGACACGTGATCCGTTGTTGGCTTCGTTCACGCCGCCCAGGGCATTGACGCCGTTGTAGCGGCGGCTGTTGCCCGATTGCACGCCGGGCACCAGCTTCAGCAGGAGCAGCGGGCTGTTGTTGAAGGTGGGAAGATCGGTGACGTTGCGGTTATCCATCACGCGCCCGGCGGACACGCTGGCCGTCTCCAGGATCTGCGAATCCGCCGATACCGACACCGATTCCGTCACGCCGCCGAGATCCAGACGCACTCCCACCTCCAGCCTGGTTCCGATGGGAAGAACGATGCCGTTCACAACGCCCTGCTTGAATCCCTGCGCTTCCACCCTCACCTGGTAGCTGCCCGCCACGAGAAAATTGGCTTCGTAGTAGCCCGTGTCGTTGGTGCGGAGACTGGTTGACACGTTCGTGGCGGTGTTGGTCACGGTCACGGAAGCTCCACTCACCGCCGCCTGGGACGGATCGACGACGCGGCCGAAAATCACGCCGCGTACCTCCTGCGCATGGGCCGCGGTTGCCGCGAGAAATAGAATGCAGAGGACTGCCGGATTCAGCTTCATGGAATCTCCTCCAACAGCCCGGCCTGGGGCCGTCGATCAAAACACCAGCTTAAGCGCCAGTTGAATATCGCGCGCCGCGTTGGCCTGCGAAGTGATCACGCCGGCGGCGGCTGAACCGATCTGCGTGTTCGGAAGACCGAACTCCGCGCGGTTGGCGATGTTGAATGCCTCCGCGCGGAACTGAAGCGAGACGCGTTCACGCAACGGGATGTTCTTGAACAGCGAGACGTCGAAATTGGCAACCCCGGGCCCGCGCAGCGCGGACAGGAACCGGGTGGTGTTGCCGAAGGTGTAAGGCGCCGGTGCTGTGAAAGCGGAAGCGTCAAAGTACCTCCCGACGCGGGATGCGATACGCCCCTCGCGGGCGCCGGCGTTGCCGTTCGACCAGTTGGGACGCTGCGCTCCGCCGAAGTTGAACAGCGTGTTCGAGGCCATTGTCGGGCTGAGCGGCACACCGCTGCGGAAGGTGGCGATGCTGTTGATCTGCCAGTTGCCCAGCACCCAGGTGGCCGGCCCCCGCCGCGAAAGCATGGGCTTGCCCACGCCAAACGGCAGTTCCCACACACCGTTGATGGCCAGGAAGTGCGGTGCATCGTAAGAGGCCACGCTGCGCTCATTGCGCCGGTTGTGCTGGTCCTGCAGGCTGTCGCCCGCGAACTGCTCACCGGGGAATCCCGTGGTGGTGGCGCCAACATCGTCTATCAGCTTCGAGAATGTGTAGGAGAGCACCAGGCTCACGCCCTGCGCGAACCGCCGTTCCAGTTTGGCTTGCAGTGAATGATAGGTGGAGGCCCCGTAGGATAGGTTGCCGATGGTGATGGCGTTGAAGTGCGGGTACGGCCGCAGCAGTTGGCCGCGCGCCACGCGGGGTCCGCTCAGCGGACCGGCTGTGATGCGTCCGGCGAACGGATTAGTGACCAATTCCCGGATCGAGTCGCCGGTGGCCAGGAACTGGTTCGGCATCTGGTTCGGATTGAGGTTTCCGAACAGGTGCAGGCCGCGGCTGCCGGCGTAGGCGATGTCAGCCAGGAAGTTGCCCGCCAGAGTCCGTTGGATGTTCAGATTCCACTGCTGGGCATAGGGATTGCGCCGGCTGCGGTCCATGGCGATGACGTTCTGGCCAACCAGTGTCAGCAGGCCTTGAGCGCTGCCTGTGCCACGGATGAAGCCGTCCGGGAAGGGATTCGACAGACGGTTCGTCGGCGTGATGCCGTCGAGCGTTCCCACCCACTGTGTCTGCGCCTGGTAACCACTGATGGGCACGGCGGCGCCATTGTATCCGCCGCCGGTGATGGGGGCGAAGAAGATGCCATAGCCGCCCCGGACCACGGTCTTGTCGTTGAGGGACAGCGCGAAGCCGAAGCGCGGGGCGACGTTGTTGCGGTCCGCGTCAAAAGCGTTGCGAGGCAGTCCGGCGGCCCCGGGGAAGGTCAGCCCGCCGCGCAGCGAGAGTCCCGGGACCTGCAAGGGAGATGCCGCGCTGTAATCGAAGTTGGTGTGGCGGTTGAACCGCTCCGTCCACGGCCGGTTCTCGTCGTAGCGCATGCCCAGGTTCAGCGTGAGCCGCCGGGTCACCTTCCAGTCGTCCTGGAAGTACACCCCATAGTAACGGAACAGGTGATTCTGGCCAGGGCCGTCGGAGTTGATCTGGCCGCCGCCCGTACCCAGCAGGAATGACGCGAAGCCGGTGCCGGCCAGCGGTGAGGCCACCACCGGGTCGGGCCCTTGCGTGAACCCCGGATTGAAGGTGGTGCCGAAGACCGCTCCGCCGTACCGCGGTGTGGCGAGACGGTTGACGCCGAAGTTGCCGCCGAACTTCATGGTGTGCTTGCCGGCAATGCGCGTGGCGTTCGCTGTCTCGTGGAAGGTCTCATACGCGTCCCCCAGAATGCCGCAACTGCCCATCAGGCCTCCGCCTGAGTCGGGCGCTTGAATGGTGACGCCAAGTCCGGTGATGCCGACGTTCGGGAAGCAAGGGCGCAGAGCAGTGAACAACTCACCCAGATAGGCGGGCAGACCCAGCCTGCGCGGATCGAAGCCCAGCGCCGGGCCCGCGCGGCGTATGGTGTAGCGCAGGTAGCTGGACCCCAATTCGATAACGAAGGTGGGGCTGAGCACGTGGTTGTAGTTGAGCGTGACCTGGCGCTGGTTCAACTGGTCGTTGCCAAGCACCGGCGATGAAACACGCAACTCGGCGGAATCGCCGTAGATGGGCGGCCGGTTGTGCGGCGTGTTGTTCATGCTGAAGCGTCCGTAGATCCGCTGGGCGCTGTTGACCATGTGGTCGATGCGCGTGCTCAGCGTGTTCTTGATGATGGGCGCCGACGGATTGGCGGCGAAGTTGTTGACGTTGGTGAACGCGGCCCCGGGCGCATTGGGAGCCGGGAAGTAGGGCAGCAGATTGCGCGCCACGGGGTCGAATCGCGAGACGGGGATCATGTTGCCGGCAAACGGAGTGCGCATCGAACGGCCCGGGCGTGCCGGGTCCGCCATCGTGCTGAACGGATCGTAGACGTTGATCAACTGGCCCCCGGCCGTTCGGGTCTCACCGAAGTTGCCCTGGCGCTCGAGCATCGTCGGCATCGTGCCCGTGGTGATCAACCCTCTGACCCAGCGCAGACCTTCATAGGAGGCGAAGAAGAACGTACGATCCTTCCCCCGGATCAGGCCCGGGATGGTGAGTGGGCCGCCCACCGCGGCGCCGAACTGGTTGAAGCGGAATGGCGCTTCGCGGCGCCCGGCGCGGTTGATGAAAAAATCGTTGGCGGTGAGCTTGTCATTGCGCAGGAAGTCGAACAGGGTGCCGTGCAACTGGTTGGTGCCGGCCTTGGTGACCAGGTTGATCACGCCGCCCGCGGCGTTTGAGAACTCGGCGCTGAAGTTGTTGGTCTGCACCTTGTACTCCTCAACGCTGTCGAGCGACGGGAACATGGCCGGACCGTTGAACGCCGGGTTTGAGTTGGCGCCGCCATCTAACAGAAAGGAGTTCTGGTTGGGCCGCGATCCGTTGATGGAGACGAACTGGTCGTTGTACATGCCATAAGCCACTTCGGTGAAGCCGCGCGAGGCGCGCACGCCCGGAATCAGCGTTGCGAAGCCATAGGAGTTGCGGCCGTTCGTTGGCAGGTTCACGATGCGCGTGTTGTCCACCAGGTGGGCGAGAGAGGCCGATCCGGTTTCCAGCATCGGGCCTTGCGCTGTAACGGTGACCTGCTCGGAGACGGCGCCCACTTCAAGCGCGAAGTCGAGCCGTGCCACCTGCGCCACATCCAGCTTGACGCCCTGTCGGGTGACCGTTCTGAAGCCCTCCCGCTGCACCTGGATATCGTAGGTGCCGGGGTCGAGGAAGGGCAGGTTGTAGAGCCCTTGCTCGTTGGTGGTCACCGCGCGGCGTGCGCCCGTGGCCGTGTGAACGGCTGCCACCTGAACACCGGCCACCACGGCTCCGGATGAGTCTGTGATGGCGCCGCTAACCTGCGCCTTCTCGGTTTGAGCGAGCACCGGCAGCACCGCCGCCAGACACAGAGCGAAGTGTTTGAAATGGCTCAAGAAGCCCTCCTTACGGTCCAAGTGGAAAGGAGCATATCATAACTAGCCGACGAAATCGAAGCGGCCGTCGGAGTTCAGCCGGTAGGTGCGGCCGCGCCAGACGATCCGGTTGCCGAAGTAGCCGGAAAGCCAGAAGGCGAAGCGCGCCGCGTCTTCAATCCACAGCAGCATCCAGTCCGCCCGCGATAGCCTGGCGCCAAGAACGCGCGTGGCCACCATGTACGCCAGGACGGCCCGCAGGGTGAGCGCGGCCGCGGCGAGCGGCCACAGCATGGGCCAGCCAAGGAAGGCGGCGATGGCGAAAGGGAGCGGTTGAGTGAACACCTCACCGGTGTAACCCCAGGGACGCGAGCGGCGCGTGGAGCGGGCCCAGCGCACGCGGTGGGTGAGGTTCTCGCGGAACTCACCGCCGCCGATGTGGTGCTCCGGGATGGCCTGGGAGAGCACCACCGTCCAGCCGGCTTGAGCGACGCGCTGGCCGATGACAAAGTCCTCGGCGAGGTACTCGCGGAAGGCGTTCCAGCCGCCAACCTGCTCCAACGTCTGGCGGCGGATGGTGCTTGTGGGGCCCAGCGTGAAGCGCATGCCTTCGAGCAGGCGCGCGGTGAAGATGCCGGCGAAGAAGTGGGTGTTCATGCCCAGCGCCTCAAGGCGCGACCAGAAGCTGGCCACCGGAATCGCCCGGTAGGGGCAGGTGGACATGCCTACGCGGGGGTCCGCGAACTCGCTGGCAACCTGGCGAAGGAAGCCCGGGGGGCAGTACATGTCGCTATCGATCATCACCAGCAGATCGTGGGCGGCGGCGCCTGCCATGGTGTCGAGGCTGAAGACCTTGGCGTTGGCGTAAGGCGGCTCGCCCGTGAGGATGAAGCGCGCGGGGACGTGCGGGTATTGGCCCATGAGGCGCTCGGCGACGGCGCGCGCGGGGTCTGCCGGGTTGCGCGTGGCGAAGAGGATCTCGAAGGCCGGGTAGTCCTGCTCAAAGGTGGAGCGGAGATTTCGCTCGAGTCCGCTATCGGCGCCGGCAAGGGGCCGCAGGACGCTGACGGGTGGCAAGGGAGCCGGAGGAGGCGGGGGCGCGTGGAGGAAGTTCCGCGCGGCCAGGATGGCGAGGACAGAGTAGACAATGCTGCCCGCCAGCAGCGCGGCGAGAACCCAGGCGAGTACCATCGTTCCAGAGATCAGGTTAGCAGCGTTGGGGTACGATGGTACTTTCCCCCTATGGCTCTGCGTTTCTACAACACGCTCACCCAGAGTGTCGACGCTTTCGTGCCGGCCGACGGACGCACGGTGCGGATGTATACCTGCGGCCCGACGGTGTACAACTACGTTCACATCGGGAACCTGCGGACCTTCACTTTCCAGGACCTTCTTCGGCGCTGGCTGGCCGCGCGCGGCCTGGTGCTGGACCATGTGATGAACATCACCGACGTGGATGACAAGATCATCCGGAAGGCGATGGAGCAGGGCAAGACCATCACTGAGTACACGGCCGCTTACGAGAAGGCGTTTCTGGAAGACGCGGCCACGCTTCGCTTGCAGAGGCCGGAGCGTCTGGTGCGTGCGACCGAGCACATCCCGGCGATGGTGGACATCATCGAAGGCCTGAAGCAGCGGGGCCTCACGTATGAGAGCGAGGGGTCGACGTACTACCGGATCTCGCGGTTCCCGGAGTACGGCAAGCTGTCGCGGATTGACGTGGGTGGCATGCGCGCCGGGGCCCGCGTGGACGTGGACGAATACGACAAGGACAACGCGCGGGACTTCGTGCTGTGGAAGGCCCGTAAGGACGATGAGCCGTACTGGGATACGGCGCTGGGCGCGGGGCGTCCGGGCTGGCACATTGAATGCTCGGCGATGGCGATGCAATACCTGGGCTCGACGCTGGACATCCACGCGGGGGGCATCGATCTGACGTTCCCGCATCACGAGAACGAGATCGCGCAGTCGGAAGGTTTGACGGGGCAGCCGTTTGCCCGCTTCTGGATGCACAGCGAGCATCTGATCATCGACCAGACGAAGATGTCGAAGTCGCTGGGCAACATCTATACCTTGCGCGACCTGCTGGCGATGGGCTACACGCCGGAGGCGATCCGGTATCTGCTGGCTTCGGTGCCGTACCGCAAGAAGCTCAACTTCACGCTGGACGCGCTGGCGGCGGCATCGGCCTCGATTGACCGGCTGCGCAGCTTCAAGCTGCGGCTTGAGACGGACCGTCTTCCGGACTCCACACAGGCCGGATTGCTGGAACGCACGGCGGAGGCGCTGCGTCAGTTTGAAGAAGCGCTGGACGACGACCTGAACACGGCCGAGGCGCTGGGTGCTGTGTTCGAGCTGGTGCGCGACGCCAACACGGGGATGGACGCGGGCGAGTTGGGGCGCGGCAACGCGGGGCCGCTGGCTGAGTTCCTGGCCCGTTTCGACGCCATCTTCGATGTGCTGCGGCCCACCGTAGCCGAAGGCGCGATCAGCGACGCCGAGGTGGATGCGCTGATCGCCGAGCGCACGCAGGCGAAGCGGTCGCGCGACTTCCAGCGCGCCGACGCCATTCGCGCCGGGCTGTTGGAGAAGGGCGTGGTTCTTGAAGACACCAAGGACGGCGTCCGGTGGAAGCGCAAGTAGCGGTTGAGTGCGGAGAGACGTCTTGAACCTTGATTCCAAAGTGGTGCACGCGGGCGACCGGAAGCGCACCGGCGGGCATGTGCCGGTGACGACGCCGATCTATACGGCGTCGAGCTTCTTCTACGACCGGGCGGAGCAGCTGGACCGCGTGTTCGCGATGGAGGAAGACGGGTTTGCCTATGCCCGGTACGCCAACCCGACGAACGCGGCGCTTGAGGAACTGATCACAGCGCTTGAGGGCGGCGCGGGCACGCTGGCGTGCGCATCGGGCATGGCGGCGATTCAGATCGCGCTGACGGCGGCGTTGATGGACCGGCGGAAGTCCGTGGTGGCGGCGAGCGCTCTGTACGGCGCGACGACCAGTGTGTTGATGAAGGTGCTGGAGCCGTTCGGCACCGAAGTCACTCTGGTGGACATCTGTGACCTGGACGCGGTGCGGGCGGCGATGGGCCGCGCGAATCCGGGGGCGGTGCTGATTGAGACCATCTCAAACCCGCTGGTGCGCGTGCCGGACCTGGATGCGATTGCCGCACTGACGCACGACGCCGGAGCCGCGCTGCTTGTGGACAACACGTTCGCCTCACCGATGCTGGTGAGGCCGATTGAGCATGGCGCGGACTTCGTGGTGCACAGCGCGACCAAGTACCTGGCCGGGCACGGCGATGTGCTGGCGGGGCTGGTGACGGCGAACGCGGCGCACATCGAGCTGTTGCGAAGCCTGTCGCGCGCCTATGGTCCGGTGCTGGGTCCTTTCGAAGCGTACCTGACGATGCGCGGCGTGAAGACGTTCGCGCTCCGGATGGCGCGGCAGTGCGAGAACGCGTTGACGGTGGCGGAGTGGCTGGGCGCGCATCCGCGGGTGGCGCGGGTACACTTTCCGGGCGACCCGGCGCACCCGGACGCCGCCGTGATCCGGAAGCTGCTGCCCGATGGCCGCTACGGCGCGATGTTGAGCTTCGAACTGCGTGAGGGCCGGCGCGAGGACGTGTTCCGGTTCATGGACAGCCTGAAGATGATCGTGCCGGCGACGTCGCTGGGTGATGTCCACACGATGGTTCTCTACCCGCCGATGAGTTCGCACCGGGATCTCTCGCCGAAGCAGCGCGAGCGGATCGGGATCACCGAGGACCTGGTCCGTTTGTCGATGGGGATTGAAGCGGCGGCGGACATCATCGCCGACCTCGATCAAGCACTGGCCGTCTAGCGCCAGGGCTCGGCGGTGAGATCGCGGAGAGGCCCCCTCGCGTAGTGTCCGAGGGACTGCAGGGCCTTCATGCCATCGCGGGTGAGGACATGGCCCGCCAGATCGGCGAGGACTCCGGGGAGTTCGGCCTGGGGGGCTTCGAAGTCGAGGTAGTAGATCAGGTCCCAGATGCCGCTGAAGTCATCTTCGCGCTGGCGGCGGAAACGCTGCCACCCGGAGGCGGTTCCGGTGAGCGGACGGCTCTCGATGCGAATGACCCCAACGCCGGGGCGTTCACCGAACGCGGACAGAGCCCGGTAGAGGGCGCCGTCGACATTGGGCAGGCAGAACATGACGGTGCTCTTCACCGGCTGGCCGGGTTCGCGCGGGGCAGCGGGGCCGGGCCGTTCCACCTGAAGAAAGCGCGTGTGGTTGTCATCGCGATCCTGCAGGTTGGGGCGGAGGATCCGCATGCCGAGATCCTTGGCGGCCTGCACGCTGGCGATGGCGGCGGCGCTGCGTTCATTCGCGGCCAGAATTTCCTTGGCCGCCCCGGCGGTGTCATAGACTGCGCGGACGGCCAGACCGAGCGCGCGGATGTTGCCGCGGCACTGGTCAATGGCCTGGAAGTGGCTGCGGACCACCTTGACCTCATCGAGCTCCGCGCCCGGGCAGCCGAGGAGGTTGTGGCGGATGCGAAGGATGAGCTCCCGGGTGACGTGGAAGCCTTCGCGCATGGCGTAGTCGAGCAGCAGGTCGTAATAAGGATAGACGCTGCCGGCGGTTGAGTTCTCGATGGGGATGGCCATGGCATCGGCGGCCCCGGTGGAGACGGCGGCGAAGACGTCGCTGTAGTCGGCGCAGGGGACGATCTCTATGTCCTGGCCGCGAAAGAAATCGAGTGCGGCGCACTCGCTGTAGGAACCTTTTTCACCCTGGATGGCGACTCGCATGCGAAACTCTCATGGTCGCACAGGGACGGCGGCGGTCACTTCGCGCCGAGGTTCTCATACCACTTGATGTTCGCGGTGGCACCGCCGATCATGATGATGTCGGGGCGTTTGTCGCCGTTGATGTCGGCCACCTGGCAGCCGGAGGCGGACATGCCTTTGAGGTCGAGCACTTCGTGATGCCAGGTGGCGGCGTTATCGTCCTGGGCGAAGAAGAGGTGGGATTCCGCGACGGCGCCGCGCGCACGGTCCCCGGCCACGATGTCATCGCGGCCGTCGCCGTTGAAATCGCCGGTGCAGACTTCATGGCCTTCCGTGATTTTGTCGAAGATGACGCGCCGTTTCCAGGCGCCCTTTTCCTCGGTGTAGACAACGACTTCGTTGCCATGCCACGGTTCAACCGAGGCGAGGATGCGGTGCCTGGCCACCTGGCCGAGTTTGACGTCGCTTGAGCCGGCTCGCGGAGCTTTTTCTTCGTGCCCCCTGGAGAGGACTTTGCGGGTCCAGCGGATGTTGGCGCCTTTGCCCGCGGCTTCATGAAGCAGAATGCCGTCGAAGCTGGCGGTGAGGAGGGCTTCGCGGCGGCCCTTGCTCCATTGGACGGGACGCACGCGGTGGAGGACGCCGTTGATGGCGGGGTCGATCATGAGTCTCTTCCATTCGGAGGCGACGGTGGGCGGCGTGTGGTAGTAGACCAGCGGAACCTGATCCTGATCGTAGGTTGGCGCGAGGCCTTTGGGACCGATGAGGGGCGCGTTGATCATCTCCTTTCGGCCATCGCCGTCGATGTCGGCCCAGGCGACGTGGTGGGAGGTGATGAGCTGGTCGATGCGGGTCTTCTCCCAGAGTTGCCTGGGGTCGCCGCGGTGCTTGAGCAGCCAGTTGAGGCCGGGGCTCTTGGCGGCGACCATGCTGAACTCATTCTGGATGGCGATTTCGGGGAAGCCGTCGCCGTCGACGTCATGGGCGGCCATGTTGACGAGGCCGGGCATGTCCTTGACGATGACGTGACGCTCCCAGGTTGGGTTTTCGTACCAGGCGAGCTCGGTGAGGCGCGAGGTCATGCCGAGGATGTCGGGCTTTCCATCCTTATTGATGTCGGCGACGATGACGGAGTAGCCGCCGGGCATCCTGGATTCGATGGTGTGAGCGCGGAACTCGACGGGGCCTGAACCGGCGGCTGCGGCAAGGCTGCAGGCAAGAAGAAGCATGGCGGCGTGGTGAAGCATAGGTTGATTATGTCGCGGCGGCGGGGCCGTGTGTTGAAGCGGGGCGCCGGTGGCGGTCATCATTCGGCCTCCGGGGCGGCGTTACGGAACGAAGCCAATTCCGGTTGCAAGGGCGGAGTGATGTCGTGGTTGAAGTAGCCTTGGGAGACTGTTTCGAAGAAGATGCGGTCGAGATTGCTGGTGGGGCCGGAGCCGATGACGCGGGCGAGGGTTTGCCGGAGAGCGGCTTCGGAGCGGGCGAGGACGCTGGTTGAGGCGTCGAGTTGGGGCTGACGGGCGAGACGCTCGGTCTGGAGGCGGCGGAGTTCGGCGAGGGCGCGGTGGTGGACGCGATCGTGATGGGCGAAGTAGCGGCGGAGGCGATCGAACTTGGGCTCGAGTTCATCGCTGATGATGGCTTCGGGGTGGCTATCGGCCAGTTGGGCTTCAAGGAGCCGGACACGGCGCTTGTTCCAGACGGCGTGCAGAATGTCGTTGAAGTGGACCTCCTCGGTGGCGGTGGAAGGGACGAGGTCCGCGAGGAGCTCGGCTTTGAGGTGTTCGAAGTCGGCTTCTTCACCGGGGGCGATGACGAGTTGGGTGGCGTTGAGGCCATGCCGGAGAGAGTTGCGGGCGGCGGCGGCCTTGCCTTCGGCCGTGCGGGGGCCGGTGGAGTGCTGGGAGTTTGCCTGATTGGCGGCGACCTGGGCAGCGCTGGACATGGTGGTGATCTCCTTGGGTTTGAAAAAAGAAAAAGCCCCGGAATTTCTTCCAGGGCTTTGGTGGAGCGGCTTTCCCAGCTCCGTGTTTAGTATAGCAAATGGAGGGTCGATTTTCCAAACGATTCCCGGGAAATGATTGAATCGAAGGCAAATATAGTTCGTGAACGGGCTGTCGGAGCCAAGTAGAAAGTTCCTATTCCCGGCCAAGTAGAAAGTTCCGGTTTTGGGAATCCGTTTCGGGACCCCATGGTATGTTCGCATAGCCACGCCGGGGTCGCGCCTGGCGTGGTTGCCCAA
>VFZY01000160.1 GCA_016870915.1 Acidobacteriota bacterium
TCAGCCGGAAGGTTGGATCCTGCGAGAGCCGCTCGGCATCGTTGACATCCTCGTAGCCGGCAATCCGGCTGTAGACGGACTGGCGCAGTAGGTCCGCCAGCGGAAGCTGGGTATTCTTGCCGCGCCGTGAGTCAGTCAGGTGTTGGGCAATGAGAGCACCGAAGCCCAGCCGTTCATCCAACTCACGCACCAGGATCAGACCACCATCGGAAGTAACGCGCGATCCCTGGAAGTCGATCTTGAGAAGGCCGTTGAACGAGAGCTGAAAGGGCTGGTTTTGTTTGTCACCCATTGGGTGCTGTCCTCCGCAGGGGTCTTCGCTGCCTTCAAACCCCTATCGATATTGATGCGGACGAGCATCCAGGAGATTCGCACGCGCGGCTCAAAACGGAAATGTGGGATATATCAAGCCGCTCAGCACGCGGTCCAGTTCCGCATCCGTCCACTCCCGGATGTGGGCCGGCCGGTGCAGGGACCATTCTTCGGTCAACTCCAGCGTTTCGCCGGTGCCCAGCTTCGTCAGGGGTCCCAGGCATTCAAGCTCCAGCACCGCTTCGTTGGCAAAAATCTCGAACGATGCTCCGAAATCGGGGTAAGGTAGTGCGGGATTCGCCCGGTACCGCTTGAGGAACATCTCGCCGTCAAGCAGGTAGGCGCCCCAGGTGTTGGCGTTAAAGTGCCCGATCTTTTGCGGCGAGGTGAGCGCCGCGTCCTGGCGCAGGGCCAGATACTTGCGCAGGTAGATCCAGCGGGGGTCGGAGAGGTCCGTGAAGGCCCACAGGATCAGGGGGTTGGACGGCGGCAGGACTTCCGGATGAGTGCCCCGGGGCGGAAATCCGGTTACGCCCACGCCACCCGCCGCCATCAGCGACAGGGTCCAGGCGGCTATCTCCACGGTCATCGGGTTCAGGTTCGTGATGCGATGGAGCACGGTGGCCTTCGGCGCGTCCGCGTCAAGCCGGATCACCAGTTCCTTCTGAAGCCGCGTTTCGGGTTCCGGCCGCGCGGTGGCGATGAGACCGCCTTCGACCGGCTGGATGGCCACCGGATGGTTGTCGGCGGGGTAAGAGAGGTTGACGTGTTCCGGAGCCGTCCACAACCGGTGGCCGCCGCGTCCGCGAAACACCGGCTCGCCCGTGCCGCCCAGTTCCTCGGGGTACTCCTTGAACAGATTCGGGCCTTGGTTAAACCCGCAACGGATAATGCGCGGACCCACATCGGCCGTCACCACCAGTTCCATGGCGCCATTCGTAAGCCGGTGGCAGTTGGGCCAGCCTCCGTACTCAACCCGGGTGTGCGTTACGGACATGGAATCTCCTACTTGATGGCCAGAATCGCGTCGACGGGAGCGCCGGTGCGCCGGCCTTCCACCGTGCGGAACCCGGCCCCGGTGAGCAGTGCGGTGTACTCGCTGAGCGTGCGCTCCTTGCCTTCGGTGCAGCAGAGCATGTTAAGCGACTGGAGTTGCGCCGAAACCGGGCCGGTGCGGTCCTCCTCGATCAGCGCTTCGGCGATCAGCAGCCCGCCGCCTTCCGGCAGCGCGTTCACAATGCGTGCGAGCAGGCGCTTTACCTTGGCCTCGGTCCAGTCGTGCAGGATCCGGCCCACCGCATAGAGGTCAGCCGGGGGGAGCGGGTCTTGAAAGAAGTCCCCGGCGGCGATCTCAATGCGCTCGCGATGCGGGCTCTGGCCGATGAACTCGCGGGCGTAGTTGGCCACCCGCTCCAGGTCGAACAGCGTGGCTCGCATCGCCGGGTAGGCTTCGCAGGCGGCCATCACCAGGTGCCCCGTCGCTCCGCCCAGGTCCGCCAGGTGCGCAAAGCGGCTCAGGTCGAAGGCACGCACCACCCGGGGGGAAGCGATCATGCCGTAGCCATGCATGCCCAGCACGAAGGTACGCATCGATTCGTCCGTCTTGAAGAACGCCGAGAACAGGGGCCCTTCCAGGCCGAAGGTCTGATTCCACCGGTGCGACCCGTCGCGCACCGCGTCCTCAAGATTTGCCCACAGCCGGAACAGCACCTGGTTTGAGTAGTTGACGTACCCGGCCAGGGTGTGAGGGCTTGACGCTGTCAGATAGGCGGTGGCGAGCGGGGTGTTCGTGTACTCGCCGCCGCTCCTCACCAGCAGCCCCTGGCCGGCGCAGGCGTCGAGCAGCCGCGAGAGCGCATCCTCACTCAGGCTCAGTTCCGCGGCCAGGGCCGGCGCGGCCGCGGAGGCGCCGTTCAGCCGGTCAAACAGCCCGAGACCGGTGGCCGTGAACATCACCTTCGAGCGGCGGAACGCCTCGATCAGTTCGAGAATCGGCGCGGGGTCAGGAACGGAAGTGGTCATGGCCAAGAGGCGGGAGCGGCTTGCCCCGGTACCTGACCAGGCCCGGCGTGCCCTTCACCATGGCGCCGATGCGGGTCAGTTCGATGTGTTGAAACTCGGCGGGCAAGACGGCCCCTCCCTGGACCGTGAAGAGCAGTTCGTAGTCTTCCCCGCCATGCAGGGCCTGCGCCAGGGAGGCGCCGGAAAACCGGGGCACGGTCTCCACCGCCGCTTCCAGCCCGGATGCATGGGCCATGCGAAGCAGGTCGATGGAAAGCCCGTCGCTCAGATCCATGCAGGCTGTGGCGCCAAACTTCTCCCGCAGCGCCAGGCCCAGGGCCAATCGCGGCTGGGGTTCCGTATGCCGCCGCCACGCCGAGCCCGTGCCTCGCGCAAGCCCCAGCGCCGAGCCGCCCAGGCGGCCCGAGACATAGATGTCATTGCCCGCCCTTGCTCCCGAGCGCAGCAGCGCCTTTCCCTTGGGCACCCAGCCGCAGACCACGATATCGCAGAGGATCTTATCCGCGCGCGCGGTATCGCCACCGATGAGCGGCGCCCCGGCGAGCATTGTGGTGGAGGCGAGTGTGGCCAGGAAGTCCCTTCTCCAGGCCGCATCAAGATCGTCCGGCACCGCCAAGGACAGCAGCACGAACAACGGCTGGCCGCCCATGGCCGCGATATCGCTGAGTCCTCTTCCGGCGGTCTTGAGAGCCACCTGCTTGGCGGTATGCGTTGCGCGCCGGAAGTGGACGTCCTCAAGCGTCATGTCGGTGGTGAACAGCAGGTCGCGCCCGGCGCCCTTCATGCGGTAGATGGCGCAGTCATCGCCGATCCCCTGAACAATCTCCGGATTCCGGGGCAACCCAATCAGCCGGCTGGCTTCGCGCACCCAGTCCAGCTCAGTCATCACCCGGTCCTCCGGCGTCCAGCACCAGGCCGCTCGGCAACTCTTCGCCGAAGACGCGGCCCAGGTCCCGTTCGCCGGCGCCTTCCATCAGTCCGGTCAAATGGGCGGACTTGGGATGCCGCGCCAGTGCCTTGCGCACAAGATCGAGCGTAGCCCCGGGAAGGTCGCGGGCAGCGTCGCCGGTGTGGCGAGCGATGGCGGCCATGGCCTCCGCCGCCTGATCGAGCTTGGCCACCGATTCCACCCATCGTGCCGCCACCGCGGGCGCCACGGTGAGGTTGTTGGGGCCGTGAAACAGTTGCCGTGCACCCAATCGCGACAGGCACCAGAAATCGGTCTCCCGGAAGTCACCGCCCTTGATCTTCCTGATGAGCGCATCGCCCAGTTCGGTCTTGACACCGAGCGGCAGAAGCTCCAGGCTGGATGCGGTGCGCCACAGTTCGCGCAACAGGCTGGTGTTCAGCCGCGGAGCTTTCTTCTGGCCACGCGGCAGAAGGTTGGGCGCGATGCGCTGGAACACGTCGGTCTGCTGGTTGCGGTTCAGGCCGCCGGCCACGCGGCCCCAGAAGATCCACCACTCGATTTCGTTCTGCACCTGATTGGCGAAGGCCAGACCGCCGGCGTAGACGCGCCGGGCCTGCTCAATGCGCAGGTCGTCGCCGGGGAATCCGAAGCCCGGCCGCAGGCAGAAGCCGCACAGGTTCAGCCAGCGCACCTCAAAGGCCGGGCCGCGCTTGCGTCCATCGGCATGGGCCAGGAAGGTATCCGCCAGCTTACGAATGGCTGAGACGGGCCACGCCATGCGCCCCAAGCCGAGCGCCTGTTCCAGCTTCTGCGGCAGCTCTTCGGGGCCGAACGGCGGTTGGGGCGAGAACGCCTGCTCCACCAGTTCCCGCGCCGCGGCCAGGGCTTCCTCGCGGACGACCGCGGCGGGGCGCACGGTGGTCTGCGTGGCGGCCTTTTTGCGCAGTTCGAACTGCAGGCGCCACTGATGCTCGCTGACCTTCGAATCGGCCCAGATTTCAACCGTGCCCACTTCAGTGAGATGCACTCGCAGCTTCACCGGGATGAGCCGTTCGGCCGAAGGGTTTCCAAAGCGGATGACGGCTTCGAGCGGGGCGTGCTGGTGCAACGACGCCGCTTCCTCGCCCGGGAACTCCACCAGTTCGCCCAGTTGGTCTTCCGTGCGCAGGAGAGAACTGTACAGCCGGAAGCTGACGGGCTTGTTGGCCACCAGTTGCAGGCCTTCGCGGTCCAGTTCAAGCTTCGACCCGTCCTCGGTGCCGCGCGGCACCAGGCAGACCGTTCGCAGAGCGGTGTCCTGCGCGCCGCCCAAGCCGACAAAGTAGGCTCGCGGCAAACCGCCCCGCACCAGCACGCCGCTTCCGGTGGACCGGACACGCGAGTAGTAGGCCGCACCGACGGCCACGGCCAGATCGAGGTCGAAGTTGTTGAGCACCAGCGGGCGGCGCCCATACCACTGTTCCAGGACATCGCAGACGCGGCCGCGCAGAACTTCGGGAATGAAGAAGCCGCCGTTGAACAGGATGGCGTCGGGACCGGCTGAACCGGTGGAGCCGAGAAAGGCCGCCAGGTGTTTGGTGACCGCCGGGTCTGACTCATAGGGCAGGCCCAGTTCGCGGAACACGCTCTTCTTGTCCATCGAAGGGCGCTCCGCCAGTTCGCAGAATGGCAGAAAGCCCTCGAGTGCGAGTTCGAGCGCCTCTTCGCGGGTGATTTCGGTTTTGAGCGTGCCGCCGACCAGCGAGGAACCGGCGCCAAGCACGGTGATCTCAACCGAAGGAAGCGTGGGGTCCGCCAGCAGACGCTCCTTGGCCGCCGCGCATTGGCGCCGCAGGCCGCTGCGCTGGCGCAGGGACAACTGCCGCCCGAGTTTGGACTCAACCAGCCAGGCCAGCGTGAGGTCCAGGTTGTCGCCGCCCAGCAGCAGGTGCCGGCCGACGTCGGTGCGGGTGAAGTCGACTCGGTCCCCTGTGCGCGAGACCTTGATCAGCGTGAAGTCGCTGGTGCCGCCGCCCACGTCGCAGATCAGAACCACCTGGCCGTCGAAGAGATTCTTCTGGGACTGCGCGAGATGGCTGGAGATCCAGGAATAGAACGCGGCCGCGGGCTCCTCAATGAGGGTGAGCCTTTCGATTCCGGCCGCGCGCGCCGCCGTCACGGTGAGTTCGCGGGCTTCTTCGTCGAAAGAGGCGGGCACGGTGAGCACGACGTCGTGTTCGCCGATGGGCGACCCCATGGCCTGGCGCCACGCTTCGCCGATGTGAGCGAGATAGCGCGTGGAGGCCTCGACGGGCGAAAGCACGCGGCCGCCTTCCTGGGCATCCCAGGGCAGGATTTTGGCCGTGCGGTCCACTTCCGAGTTCGAGAGCCAGCTCTTGGCGGCATAGACGCTTTGGGTGGGCACCAGTGCGCCCTGTTCGCGGGCGTAAACGCCGGCTGTGGGCTCAGCGCCGCCCAGGTAGAGGAACGAGGGCAGGGTGCGACGGGGCTCGATGCGTCCGGGGGCCACCAGTTGCGGAATATCGAGCACGTGGATGGGCGGGAAATCGAGTTCCTCCGCCTCCCGCGGATCGATGTAGGCCAATGCCGAATTGGTTGTGCCGAGATCAATGCCGATGTTCACGACACACGCTCTCTCACGTTGAACTCAAGCTTCCAGCGGCGGCCGTCGCGGGCGACGCACCAGAGCTGGAGGACGCCGGTTTCCGTCACGGCGGATTCGAGAACCACGGGCACGAAGCCGCCGGCATCGCCGGCCAGTTCCACTTCGACGGGCGACAGCTCGGTGAGTTCGGAGCCCACTTCGTCGAGGAGGAAACCGGGCTCATCGTGCTTCCGGCTGGCGGAGGAGAAGAAGCGGAACTCGGCGGGTTCGCCGACTCGAAGGCCGAACTCGCGGCCGGGCACCTGAGAAGACGTTCCTTCCTCCATTCCGAAGGAGGCGACGGTGAGCGCCTTCATGGGTGCGGCGAGTCCCGGCACGGCGGGCATGGAACTCTCCACGCCGACGTAGTAGGTTTGCGCGATGCCTCCGCGAATCCGCACCCCGCGTCCCTGGCGGGCCAGGCCATAGTAGGCGGCGCCGCGCGAGACGGCGTGCATGAGATCCTCGCCATCGAGCGGGCGCACGGGCGGGCGGCCGGCTTCGGCGGCCCAGGCATTGAGCACGGCGAGCAGACGTTCCCTGAGTAGTGCGGCCTGGAAAACGCCGCCGTTGAACAGGACGTGCGTGGGCATGGCCAGCCCGTCGCCCTGGCGGCGCAGGAACTGGGCCAGGTGGCGGGTGATGCCGGCGTCGGTGGCATAGGGCAGTCCGATTTCGGCGAGCGCGGCGCGGCGCTGGCGCTGGGGCACTTCGGTGCTGGGAATCTCCGGGAAGAAGCCGTCCAGCAGAATCTGGTTGACGCTTGCGCGCGCCAGCTTGGTCTTGATGGTGCCGGCGATGAGCCCGCTGCCCTTGCCCAGTAGCGTGATAGGATGGTCCGCCTTGGTACCGGCAAGTAGAGCTTCCTTGGCGGCGCGGCACTGCTGCCAGAGCGCGAACAACTGCATGGTGTCCAGCCTGGTTTTGGCCGCCAGTTGCTCTTCGACGAAGCGCGCCAGGGCGAGATCCATGTTGTCGCCGCCGAGCAGGATGTGGTCGCCCACGGCCACACGCTCCAGCCTCAACTCACCGTTTTCGGCGGTGACGGCGATCAGCGTGAAGTCGGTGGTGCCGCCGCCCACATCGATGACAAGGATGGTGTCGCCGACCGACACTCGGTGGCGCCAGTCCTCATGGCGCGCGAGCCAGGCGTAGAAGGCGGCCTGCGGCTCTTCGAGCAGGACGACGTTGTGCAGGCCCGCGTCCGCGGCGGCGCGCTCGGTGAGATCGCGGGCCACGGCGTCGAACGACGCGGGCACGGTGACCAGGATGCGCTGCTGCTCGAAGGGCACGCCGGGCCGGGCGTGATTCCAGGCGTCGCGCAGGTGTTCGAGATAGCGCCGCGAGGCCTCAACGGGCGAGATCCTGGCGACGCCTTCGGCGGCGCCGGCGGGCAGCAGGGCGGAGGTGCGGTCGACGCCGGCGTAGGAGAGCCAGCTCTTGGCGGAGGCGATGAGACGCCCGGCGGTTTCCGAGCCGCGCTTGCGGGCCAGCGTTCCGGTGACGAAGCGCGGGGCACTATCCCATGGCAGGGTGGTGGAGCCGGCGGGAAAGTCGTTGGTTCCCGGCGCGAACAGGAACGAGGGCAGCAGGGGCTCTTCCGACACCTCGCCCGGGTTGATGAGTTGGGCCACCGGGACAAGTTCCACCTGCGCGGTCTCATCCCCGGCGGGTATCCGGGCGGCGGCCACGCCGCAGTTGGTTGTGCCGAGGTCGACGCCGATGACGTATTGAGCGTTCAAGCGGACTACTCGATCTCGATCTCGGCGGCCGCGACGACCGCCGGATTCTGGCCGGAGGAGAGCTTGGGCAGATCGACACTCTGGGCGTGCCAGCCCTTGTGCCGCAGCAATCCGCCGGGCGCTTTGCCGTTGGCCGGAACGTTGCCGACAAACTTGATGGCGGCGCCGTCCTTGGCGAGCGGACCGGCGGCTTCCACCTTGGTGTAGACACCTTCCACGCCATCGATGACCGGCGCCAGTTTGACATAGCGGGCGAGGCTGGTTTTGGCCTGTTCCTGCACGCCGCGGACGGCGGCGCCCACCTGTTCGTCCTCGAACCCGTTCAGGTCCTCCATGAGGAAATCCACCAGGCGCGCATCGCGCTGCAGGATGCCGAGAATCTGGAGCGCACCATCGGCCGGCTTGTGGGCCGGGGGTGGCGGAGCGGCGGGCGCGGATTTCACCGCGTCGCGCCGCACCCAGCCGAACGACTGGGCGATATCGGCCGGTAACTGGCCGGAAAGAATGCCAAAGAACGCACGAAAAGCCTGTCCAACTCTCGCCAAATCCTGCTCCTCTCAAGTAACAGCCGGCAAGACGGACTCGGGGCGGCGGTTCCACCTGGACTATCGCGAGGCCGCCCCGGCCTTTGCCGGCTGGAATGATTTCAGGCTGAACTTCTAGGATACAATGCCCGCGCCGGGTTCCTTGGCCGGACGGGCATCTTCCTTGCCCGCCCGCTGGCCGGGAATGACGGCGGAGTCGCGGATTTTGGCAAGTTCCCGGCGCGCGATGTCGGCCCAGGCGCCGGCCGGGTCCAGCTTCAGATACTGCTTCCAGTGCTGGATGGCCTTCATGGACTGGCCGCTGGTCTGGTGGAGCAGGGCGAGATTGTAGTGGGCGTCGCCATAAGCGGGGTTGAGACTCAGAGCGGCCTGATAGTGAAACAGCGCCCGCGGCTTGTCGCCCATTTCGTCGAACAGGTTGGCCAGGTTGAAGTGGGCCAGGGGATACTCGGGGTCCGCTTCGAGCGCCATGCGGTAGTACTTCTCGGCGTGCTTCCACTTGAGCGCATTGAAGTAGATGGTGCCCAGGTTGACCATGGCTCCACTGGCGCGGCTGTCCATGGCGATGGCCTTTTCGTAGATCTCCACCACCTGCTCCACGGGGGCGCCGCTCTGCTCGAGGTCGATGCCTTTCTGGAACCACTGTTCGGCTTCGAGGCGCTTCTGATGGGCCTGGCGCTGTTCGGCCTTGCCATCGTTTTTGGGGAAGGCCCGCAACTGGTCGATTTCCGCGCGGTCGAAATCGAGCAGCAGTTGGCCGCTGATGGGCTCCATCTTGCGTCCGCCCGCCACCACGCCGATGCGCTTGCCGTCGATGAAGACCTTGATTTCCGCCAGCGGGTGCGACATCTGGCCGAGTTTCTCCTCGACGGCGTCGAGGATGCGGCGCACACGGTCCATGCGGACCTTCTGTTCGCGCAGTTTGACCAGGGCGCGCAGCGTGATGAGGTCGCGGAAGGAGTAGCTTTCGAGGGCTTCGATGAGGCCGTGCTTCTCCCATTTCCGAAGATCGCCTTCGGAGGCACTGAGCAGGCGGCGTACCTGTTCTCGCGAGTAGGTTTGGCTCGACGGAGCGGCAGGCACGGAACGAGTTTACCATCAACAGCCGGGGTTCAGCATGTGTTTTGCTAATCGTATGCGCATTGTTGAAATTCGCGACGCGGTGGTGCCGATCCGATCTGAGATTTCGAACGCGTTCATCAGCTTCGCGGAGATGACCGCTTCCGCCGTGGCGGTGGTGACCGACGTGGTGCGCGGCGGCCGGCCGGTGATTGGCTACGGCTTCCATTCGAACGGGCGCTACGCGCAGCGCGGCCTGCTGCGGGACCGCTTCATTCCGAGGCTGTCGCAGGCGGCGCCCGAATCTCTGCTGGATGAGCAGGGCGTGCTTTCGCCGCACAAGGCGTGGGCGGCGATGATGGCCAATGAGAAGCCCGGCGGCCATGGCGAACGTTCGGTGGCCGTGGGCACTCTGGACATGGCGCTGTGGGACATTGTGGGCAAGCTGGAAGACAAGCCGGTGTACCAGGTGCTGGCGGACCGCTACCGCGGCGGCGTGGCGGACCCGGATGTGTGGGTGTACGCGGCGGGCGGCTATTACTATCCCGGCAAAGACACCGGCGCTTTGCGCGATGAGATGCGCGGCTATCTCGATCTTGGTTACAACACGGTGAAGATCAAAATTGGCGGTGCTCCTCTGGCTCACGATCTGGAGCGCATTGAGGCGGTGCTGGGATTGCTGGGACCCGGCCAGACACTGGCTGTGGATGCGAACGGGCGGTTCGGGCGTGAAGAGGCGCTGGCGTATGCCGAAGCCCTGAACCAGTACACGCTGCAGTGGTACGAGGAGCCGTGCGAGCCGCTGGATTACGAGATCCACCGCGAGGTTGCGGCGGCGTCCAGGAATCCGATTGCGACGGCCGAGAATCTGTTCAGCGTGCATGACGCGCGCAACCTGCTGCGGTATGGCGGCCTGGTGCGGGAGCGCGACTATCTGCAGTTCGACCCGGCGCTGAGCTACGGCACGGTGGAGTATCTGCGGATTCTCGAGGCCCTGGCGGAGAACGGCTGGAGCAGCCGGCGCTGCGTGCCGCATGGCGGGCATCAGATGGCGTTGAATCTGGCGGCGGGACTGGGGCTGGGGGGCAATGAGTCCTACCCGGGCGTGTTCCAGCCGTTTGGCGGGTTCGCGGACGATTGCCCGGTATCCGGCGGGCGGGTGCGACTGCCCGATGCGCCCGGCGTGGGCGTGGAGCGCAAGGCCAACCTTTGGGACGTGTTCCGATCTCTTTAGCCGGGACGTGATAATCCTGTAAGGATGAAACGCGCCCTGCTGTTCGCCGCCCTGACCGCTGCCGCGCCGGTTGCCGCGCAGGCACCGGACACGGTGTTCCTGGAAGAGTTGACCTGGGTTGAGGTGCGCGACGCACTGAAGGCCGGGAAGACGACGGTGATTGTGCCCACGGGCGGCACCGAGCAGAACGGCCCGCACATGCCGCTGGGGAAGCACAACTTCCGCATCCGCCACTTTTCGAACCTGATTGCACGGGCGCTGGGCAACACACTGGTGGCGCCGGTGATGGCCTACGTACCCGAGGGCGAACTTGAGCCGGCCACCGGGCACATGCGTTTTCCGGGCACCATCACCCTGCCCGATGAGCACTTTCGCAAGGTGCTGGAGTATGCGGCGCGCAGCCTGCGGCGGCACGGTTTCCGGAACATTGTGTTCATTGGCGACAGCGGGCCGAACCAGCCCGGCATGAAAGCGGTGGCGGAGATGTTGAACGCGGAGTGGAAAGACGCACGGGTGCATTTCATCGCCGAGTATTACCGCGGCAATGGATTTGAGGACTGGCTGCTTACGCAGGGCGAGACGAAGGAGGCGGTGGGAACGCACGCGGGCATCCATGACACATCGCTGCTGCTGGCCGTGGACCCGAAGCTGGTGCGGATGAACAAGCGGGCCTTGAACGGCGGATTTGAGGGCAGCGGCGTGGCGGGCGACCCGAGGCGGGCGACGGCGGCTTACGGCCAACGCGGCGTCCGGTTCGTGGTGGAGACCACGGTGCGCAGGATTCGGGAGGAGATGGCAAAACGGTGAGCGGAGCCCGGCGGTTATAATGACCGTTTGAACACGCTCTCCATTGTGATTCCGGCGTACAACGAAGAGGCGCGCCTGCCGGCAACCATTGAGCGCGTGGCGGAGTTTCTGGCGCAGGGCCCCTGGGACGCGACCGAGATTCTGGTGGTGGACGACGGGTCGCGCGATGGCACGGTGCGGGCGGTGCAGGAGTACCAGAAGAAGCTGCCCGGCCTGCGGCTGTTGCGGAACCCGGGGAACAGGGGCAAGGGCTACTCGGTGCGCCACGGGATGCTGGAGGCGCGGGGCCAGTGGGTGCTGTTCAGCGACGCGGATCTGTCGGCGCCGATTGAAGAGATGGCGAAGCTGATGGAGGCGGCGCGGCGGGAGGGGGCACAAGTGGTGATCGGGTCGCGGGCGCTCGACCGGTCTCTGATTGGAGTGCATCAGACGGGGTTCCGGGAGTGGGCGGGGCGGATTTTCAATCTGTGCGTCCGGCTGATTGTGCGGCTGCCCTTCGCCGACACACAGTGCGGCTTCAAGCTGTTCAGCGCGAAGGCGGCGAGCGAGATCTTCCGCCGGGCGCAGGTGGACCGGTGGGGGTTCGACCCGGAGTTGCTGTTCATTGCCCGGAAGCTGGGGTTCAAGACGGTGGAGGTTCCGGTGCGCTGGAATCACGCCGAGGGGGCGAAGATCAGTGTGTTCCGGGACAGCGCGCGGATGTTCTATGACGTGGCCCGTGTGCGATGGTTCCAGTTCAAGGGTTTCTATAAATAGACGCCCGGCGTGCATGATGACCTCGATTTTGTTAGGGACACGAATGCTCGCGCCCTGAAAATGTTCCACGAATGGCAATGCGCCGGAGCGCGCGGCAAGCGCGCGTTTGACGGCACTGCGATCAGATAACGGTTTGAAGCTGGCGAGAACGCTCGCTTGCGGTAGCGGCCCGGTTACTTCGCCATCCAGGCCGGTTTGGGCTCGCCTTTCAAGTGGTGACCGAAGAACTCCTGCATGCGGCGGGTGTAGTCCTTCTGGTTTTCGCGTTTGCGAAGGTTGTGGGGCTCGCCGTTGTAGTTGAACATGTAGACCTCTTTGCCCAGGCGGCGGAGGGCGAGGTACATTTCGATGCCCTGGTACCACGGGACGGCGTCGTCGGCGTCGTTGTGCATCATGAGCAGCGGCGTCTTGACCCGGTCGAGCATGAAGACGGGCGAGTTTTCGATGTAGCGGAGAGGCTGCGCCCAGATATCGCCTCCGATGCGCGACTGGCCTTTCTCGTACTGGAATTGGCGGGGACGGCCGGGACCCCAGCGGATGCCGTTGTAGGCGCTGAGCATGTTGACGACGGGCGCGCCAGGGGCGGCGGCGCGAAACCGGTTGGTGCGAGTGACCATGTAAGCGATCTGGTAGCCGCCCCAGCTATGGCCCTGGATGCCGATGGCGGTCTCATCCACATAGCCGCGGGCGGTGATGGCATCGACGGCGGGGAGGACGCACTTGAGGGCGCTGGCTCCGGGATAGCCCTCGGTGTAGGCGATGTCGGGTTTGAGGACGAGGTAACCGTTGCTCACGTAGTGGGCGGTGTTGATGACGTTGGTGGGCCGGGGTTCGGGGTAATCGAGGGCGGTCTGGGAGAGCTTCTCGTAGAGATAGACCATGAGCGGGTACTTCTTCTTGGGGTCGAAGTTTTCGGGTTTGTAGAGGACGGCGTCGAGGGGCAGGCCGTCGGCGTTGCGGAAGCGGACGATTTCGGCCTTGCTCCAGAGGTATTCGGTCTGGTGGGGGTTGGAATCGGAGATGCGGTTGAGCTTGGCGAGGGAGTTGTCCGAGGTCCAGAGGTCGGGGGCCTGATCGGTGGATTCGGCGGTAAGGAGGAGGCGGTCCGCCTTGCGGGCGCGCACGGGGGCGCCGAATTTGCGGGGCTCCATGAAGAGTTTGGCGGGAGAGGAGCCTGGGGTGAGGCGGTAGAAACCGGTGCCGTGGGTGGAGAGATCCTCGGCGCGGAGAAGGAGGGGCTTTGCGGTATCGACGCGGCGGTCGCGTTCGTCAGGGTCAAGGTTGACGAGGCGGAGGCGGAGGCCTTCGAGGCGGCCGGCGCCCGAGGTAAGGTTGCGGGCGGCGGAGCCATCGAGGGCGATCATCCAGAGGTCGTGGTGATCGTAGAGGAGGGCGGCGCGGCCGTCGGTGGTCCAACCGGCGAGGCCGTAGGCGGCGGGTGGACCGGGGTCATCGTGGTCCTCTTCCCAGAACTTCTGCGTCAGGGACGCGGTGAGGTTGGTTTTACGGCCGGAGGGCAGGGCGTAGCTCCACCAGTGGGCGCCGTCGAAGCGGAGGGCCCAGTCGCCGGCGGGCGCGATGGAGAAGGAACTGGTGCGGTTAGTGCGGTGTTTCTTTTCGATGAGAGTGCGGGCGCCGGTGCGGGTGTCGACGGCGTAGTAGTCGGCGAGGGTGGCGTCGTAGTCGTAGGCGCGGCGGTAGGCGCGGCCGTCATTGCCGAGAGCGATGGGGCCCCGGTCGGCGATGGCGATTTCGGGCATGGTGGCGTCGGCGAGTTGGACGGCGGAGTTTTGCGCGAAGACGAAGGCGGCGCGGTAGGCGCGCTCGCGTTCGCGGCGGGCGCGGACTTTCTGGCCGGGGACGATGTAGTCGTCGAGGTAGTGCCAGAGTTCGACCTGAACGGCGGGTTTGGCGGCGGGTTCGGCGGAGGCTGAGGGAGCGGAGGAGAAGAGGAGGCGCTCGCCGTCGTGGGAGAAGTCGAGGGAGGCGGTGCTGCTGGGGCGCCACTCGGGGCGGAGGCCGGCGGTGGGAAGTTCGCGGGCTGATGCGGCGTCGCGTTCCCAGACGAAGAGACGGGCGTCGCTGCCGGAACGGACGAAGGCGAGGCGGGATTGGGCGTCGTTCCAGGCGAATTGCGCGTACTTGCCGGCGGGTGCGATTTCGGGGCCGCCGGCGAGGCGGACGCCGGAGGGTCCGGCGAGCATGAGGATGCGGCCGTCCTTGGAGACGGAGTATTCGGTGACGCCGTCGTGGCGTGTTTCGACGCCGGTCGAGAGATCGCGGGCGATGAGGGTGGAGGGGTCGCCGGTTTTTTCGGGTTCGAGGAGATAGGCGAGTTGCGCGCCGCCGTCTTCGGCGAGTTGGAAGCTCTTGACGGCGGGGACGCGGACGAGTTCGGCGCCGGTGGAGGTATCGACGGCGATGAGCCCGTTGCGGGCGGGGGTGGTGTTGCCGGAAGGCGGTGGGAAGGTGGAGGCGACGACGAAGCGGTCATCGGCGGTGAAGCGGATGGTGAGGCCGCGGGGTTGGGCGGGACCTTCGTTGAGGCTGAGGGGGTCCGGGGGCGGCGGGGCGGGGCGGACGCCGGCTGGGAAGCGGAAGTCGCGGTTGGCGGTGAGGTCGCGGAGGATGAATTCGCCGGCGCCTTCCTGAGGGAAGAGGCCGTAGGCGGCGAAGTTGCCACCGGGGGAGAGGCGCTGGCTGACGATGGAGCGCCAGCGGGCGAAGTCCTCGATGCGAATGGGGCGTTTGGCGACCTGGGCCGCGGCGTAGGCGGCAAGGAGGGCACCGGCGAGCCACAGGGATCGAGTGAGTTTTCGCATGACCGCTCGATTATAACGGACGGGGTGGCGAGGGGTGGTGTGTGAAGACACTTCGGGCAGGGTGGATGGTGAGGGGGCCGTGGTGGAGGGTTGGTGATGGGTCATTCCTGGGGTTGCGCGGTCACTCCTTGCTGGGTTCGGGTGGTTTTTCGGGGCCGAATGGATGAATTCGGGTGGGGTGGAAGGGGTGCAGCGCGAGTGGTGGAAACGAACCTGAGGCTGGGTGAGGGAACGAACCCGGGCGGGGTTGTGGCGCGGGCTTAGGCAAGGGTTCGGGGCGCATGAGTTTGGCGAGTTCGGCGCGGAGGAGGCGGGCGTGGCGGTGGGAGCGGTCGCGCTCGCGGAGGGTGGTGACGTAGCTGGAGCAGGTGTTGAGGCGGATGTAGGTGTTGGCGAGGATCTGATCCTCGGTGGGGTTCCTGGTGCCGTGCCGGATGAGGTTGGCTCGGGCTTCGTTGCGGTTGTCGATGAGGAGGGCCTCTTCGAAACGCTCGGCGCGTTGGATGTGCCAGAGCTCGGAGGCGAGCTGGTCGACGAGGTAGCTATGGATCTCGGGGACCTGGTAGTGGCTGTGGAGGTCTTCGCGGAGCTGGTCGTAGTCTTCCTGGGATTCCCAGGGGAGGACTCGGCCTTTGGCGTAGAGGCCGTGCTTGAGGGCGTTTTGGGCGGAACGGGCCTTGCCTTCGGGGGTGACGGGTCCGTTTGAGAGGGCGCCGTTGGCGCGGGAGGTGTCGGATTGAAGTGGGGTAGCCATGGTTTGTTCTCCGTGCTGATTTTAGAAGAAGGTAGAATTCGGATTTCGCCTTCCCTGGACCAATTGTTTGAAAATAAAGGAAAAATAAATTTCGATCGCTTGTGAAGGGGTCGTGGGAGGTGGCCGCGGCAATCCTGCTAAGTTGGGACGCGGCGCGAAAATCCGGCTGCTTTTGACCCACATTTCCGTTTTGAGCCGCGCGTGCGAATCTCCTGGATGCTCGTCCGCATCAATATCGATAGGGGTTTGAAGGCAGCGAAGACCCCTGCGGAGGACAGCACCCAATGGGTGACAAACAAAACCAGCCCTTTCAGCTCTCGTTCAACGGCCTTCTCAAGATCGACTTCCAGGGATCGCGCGTTACTTCCGATGGTGGTCTGATCCTGGTGCGTGAGTTGGATGAACGGCTGGGCTTCGGTGCTCTCATTGCCCAACACCTGACTGACTCACGGCGCGGCAAGAATACCCAGCTTCCGCTGGCGGACCTACTGCGCCAGTCCGTCTACAGCCGGATTGCCGGCTACGAGGATGTCAACGATGCCGAGCGGCTCTCGCAGGATCCAACCTTCCGGCTGA
>VFZY01000161.1 GCA_016870915.1 Acidobacteriota bacterium
TCAGCCGGAAGGTTGGATCCTGCGAGAGCCGCTCGGCATCGTTGACATCCTCGTAGCCGGCAATCCGGCTGTAGACGGACTGGCGCAGTAGGTCCGCCAGCGGAAGCTGGGTATTCTTGCCGCGCCGTGAGTCAGTCAGGTGTTGGGCAATGAGAGCACCGAAGCCCAGCCGTTCATCCAACTCACGCACCAGGATCAGACCACCATCGGAAGTAACGCGCGATCCCTGGAAGTCGATCTTGAGAAGGCCGTTGAACGAGAGCTGAAAGGGCTGGTTTTGTTTGTCACCCATTGGGTGCTGTCCTCCGCAGGGGTCTTCGCTGCCTTCAAACCCCTATCGATATTGATGCGGACGAGCATCCAGGAGATTCGCACGCGCGGCTCAAAACGGAAATGTGGGATATATTGCTGCTTCTCGAAAAGGCAAGCCCAATCGGGTCTATCGTGCGTCGCAAAGCGGCGCGGGAAGGGTGCGGCAGGGAACACCCGGGCTCACGAGCGGCCCGGATCTAAGCCGTCTTGCCGGCGAGCCCGGTTTACTTCACCGCCACCCACATGGGCGACACCCACACGATCTCGCCATCCTTCTGCTCGCCGCGCACGTAGTAATACGAGGTCTTCCCCCGCTCCGGGGCCGTGTCCCGCCAGGTAAAACTCACCTCCCGGGCACCCGGCTCAACCGTATGCACAAACCGGTTGTTCCTGATCACATGCACCTTGGCGAACTCCGCCGTCCCCGTCAGCTTCACACTGAACTGCGGCGATCCGCTCACCTCGAACGAATCCCCCATGATGTGATTCCCGCTCCGGAACTCGGCCAGGATATGGTCCGTTGCCCCGTACAGGTGCCTCTTCTTCAAGGCATCCAGCAGACCCTCGCGCGAAGCCTCCGTCACCAGAATGTTGCAGTAGCTCATGTGCGTCGAAATGTGGTCTGAACTGGCTTGAAACGCCAGCTTGTACCCCATTTCAAGCGCCAGACTCACAAACCCCTTCGGCCGCCACCCGCCAATCGAGTCCGTCTCGCGATTCGTCCGCGGAGCCCCGGGCATCTCACAGTTCTGACGCTCGCCCTGGTAGATCTCAACCATCGGCTCCGCATCCGGGTCATTGTCGCGCCAGTCCGTGCCCATGTTTGTGCCGCTGGTATGGCTGGCCGCCACGCCGTTGAACTTCTTCAAGTACGCATACAGCATCTGCGTGTCGGGAGCCCGCACCACCGGCTCGTCGGCGGTCCTGGCCAAGCGAGGCAGGGGCCGGATGCCGCGCTGCGCGAACACCACATTCCGGTGCCCTTCCGGGTACGGCACGCTCCGCTCATGGCTGAACATCGAAATGAACCGCCCGGGCTGGAAGAAGATATCCGTCAGCTTCTGTTCGTAGTTCCACGAATACTCGCGAGCGTTGCCGTTGTCGTGATCGCAGCAACCCACCCAGTCCATTGCCGAAGCATCCAGCATGTAGCGGTACTGGTCGATCACCGTGCCGTCGTTTCCGCCATCCGCCGACACTTCGCTGTGGCGATGAAACTCCCCGCGCAGGATCCGGTACTGCGCGCCGCCGGCACGCAGCCGGTAGGTCCGCATCTTCGCCACCGCCCCCTGCTCGGCGCGATCCTCGGCCGTCAAGCCCGCCGCCACCACCGGGGCCAGCGGCTTTACGCCTCCGGCTGTCACCGTCCCGGGCAGCTCAATGCGGTTCAGATAGAGGTCATTGTGATAGGGGTCCTGTTTGGCAAGCTGAGGCTGCGGGACGAACCGGCGGCGTCCATCGGCTGATCCCATGATCAGCAACTCACCCGCCTTTACCGATGCAAGCGCCGGCCGGTTGTCCAGCAGGTTGTCGGTGTGATGAAGATAGACGCCGCCGGTCCACCCCACGCCGTCCCAGGAGACAAGATGCTCGGTCCACACCGTGCCCAGCGCGGACCAGAAGATCGGATGCATGCTCCGGAACGCAATCCACAGCCGCCCGCCCGCATCCACCAGCAGGCGCGGCATGGTGTTTCGAGGTCCGCGATTGGCCTGCGTCGCCCGGCTGGCTCCCCGGTTGCGCCAGGCCTCCAGGTTGGGCTTCATCCAGGCGTCGGCGTCGGACTGACGGTCCGGAATGTCGATGCTCTGCGCCGGTGCGCCGGGCATCACCGTCCCCGGGTCCACCGCGGTGCTCACCAGGCCGCCCGCCGCGGTCAACCCGCGCAGCCGGATCGCGCGGCCCTGATACAACGCCACGCCCGACGATTCATCGGCGCCCCAGTCCTTGCCCCACTTCTCGCCGCCCTCTTCGAACGCCACCCACAAAGTGCCCTGCGTGTCGTAGGCGGCCGACGGATACGCTTCATACGATGCCGAGGCGGCGATGGGTTGCTCACGCTCCCATCGGCCCGGCGCCGTGGCTGCGCGCGCGAACACATCGTAGCTTCCATGGCGATACGAATCATAGACCACCGCGACACGTCCCGAAGGCCCCGCTGCAATGGCCGGATTCCACTCATTGCCCGCGGAACTCGACACAGTTTCAGGCGCCGAAAACGCGCCACCGTTCTGAACAGCGGCCAGGATCGACGCCTTGCCATCGCGCCATCCCTGCCACGCCAGCCACACACGGCCCTGCGAGTCCGTTGCCGCCACCACGCCGATGTCCGACCCTGGCGCCGTCGTCACCCGCACCGGCGATCCTCCTTCGGCCGCCCGCGCCCACACATCGTAGTTGCCCTTGTCGTTCGCTGACCAGATCACCCACGCGCGCCCCTGCCCATCCACCGCCACCGCCGGCCGGTAGTAGTCGCCGCCCGGCGCACTCACCGCAATTGGAGTTCCCCACGCACCATTCGAGTACTTGCGCACGAACACCGTCTCGCCCCCGGTTTTCTCCGTCAAGAGGCCAAACTCGTTCGGCGTCGTGCGAATGCTCCGGGTGATGCTTCATCTCCACGTAAGCCAGCCAGAGGTTGCCCTGTTTGTCGGTGGCCGAAGCCGGAAAGTCCTGTTCCTCGGTGTCTGAAGTGATGCGTTCCACCGGCGGCACGCGCTCCGCATGCACCCGGCCGTTGAGCAGGGCCAGACGCCTCCCATACGGGATGTCGCGCAACGCAACCGTGAATGCTCCCTGGGTGGTCTTCACGTCCACCGAGGCGTCAGCGGTTTCGCCAGTCAACTGCACGACGATGCCATTGGCGACATGAGGCGCCGCCTGCTGATTGGCCGCACCGAAAGGCGTATGGTATGCGTCGACAGCCGCCAGCGATTGCCCGGAAGCATCTCATCCTGGCCGTCGAAACGCCAGGGCTCTACCCGCTCCACACGAGCCCCGCGGGCTTCAACCGATCCGTCCCAGGCCCCCGCCGCGCGGTCTCCCACCCCCATCAGAATGCGGATGCCCACCGCGCCTTCCATCGAAGCCGCCACCGCGGCCAACCCGAGCACGCAAACGATCTTCATGCCCGAAGATCATACCGCGTTACGAGCGCAGCGCAAGGTATCGTTCGTAGGCGGCATCCCAGCCGCCGCCCGGCCGCGGTTCAAACACGGCCACCGGGAAGCTGGCGCGCACCACCGCGCGGGCCTCCTCCAACCCCTCCAATTCACCCGCGCCAATCGCCTGCGCAATCACATTTCCCAGCGCCGTGGCCTCCACCGGCCCGGCCACTACGCGCCGCCCCGTGGCATCGGCCACAAACTGGTTGAGCAGCGAGTTCCTTGACCCGCCGCCCACGATGTGAATGGTTCCAATTCGCCCGTCCAGCAGTTCCTCAAGACCCGCCAGCACCTGCCGGTACCGCAGCGCGAGCCCCTCCAAAATCGCCCGCGCCAGGCTCGCCTCATCGGCGGGCGCAGCCTGTCCCGTACGGGCGCAATAAGCCGCAATCTGCTTCGGCATGTTACCCGGATGAAGGAAGGCGTCCGGATCCACAATCGCCGAAAGCGCCGGCGCCGCCGCGGCCATACGGGCGAGATCGTCATAGCTGTACTCGAGTCCCTCGGAGGCCCAGTGCCGCCGGCATTCCTGAAGCACCCACAGCCCTGCGATGTTCTTCAGAAACCGTATCCGCCCGCCCACGCCCACTTCATTCGTGAAATTGTGCGCCAGCGACCGCGCATTGATCAGCGGTTCCGCCAACTCGACACCCATCAGTGACCACGTGCCGCTGCTGATGTAGCACCACGGCCCGTCCCCGGCCGGCACCGATGCCACCGCGGCGGCGGTGTCGTGCCCTGCGCTTGCGTAGACCATCACCGAGCTCAGTCCGGTGGCTTCGGCCACGTGCGGCAGAAGCGGTCCCAGCGCCGTGCCAGGAGGAACAATCTCCGGAAGAATACGAGTGGGCAGGCCCAGCCGCTCGAACAGGCCGGAAGCCCAGGCACGCCGGCGCGGATCGTAAAACTGCGACGTGCTCGCGATGGTCAGTTCAGCCCTCTGCACACCCGTCAGCCAGTAGTTGAACAGATCCGGCATGAACAACAGCCGCGCCGCCGCGTCCACCGCCGTACCGCCGCCCAGCTTCGCCGCATACAACTGGAACAGCGAGTTGATCTGCATGATCTGAATGCCGGTGGCCTCGAACACTTCCTCACGGGGCACCACGCCGAACACCCGTTCCACCATGCCGTCATTGCGGTTGTCGCGGTAATGATGCGGATCTTCCACCAACTGCCCATCGGAGCCCAGCAGCGCGATATCCACGCCCCACGTATCCACGCCGATGCCCGCCACCTGCAGACGCCGCTGGCGTCCGGCCACGGCAAGCCCCTGCTGAATCTCATGGAACAGACGCAGCGTATCCCAGTACAGGCCCGTGGGCAGCCGCACCGGCGTGTTCGGGAACCGGTGCAGCTCATCCAGCGCGATGCGTCCGCCGCCCAGCGTGCCCAGCATCACCCGGCCGCTCTCGGCGCCCAGATCCACGGCCAGGTAGTTGCTCAAAACTCGATCACCACCTTGCCCACGCCGTCCTCGTAGTGGGCCAGCAGCTCAAAGGCGCGCGGGGTGGCTTCCAGGGGCAGCCGGTGTGTTACCAGGGCGTCGGAGATACGGCCCGATTCCAGCAGATCCATCGCGGCATGGCAGTTGTGATTTGACCGCCGGATGGTCTGGATGCGGATCTCCTTGTTCATCGCGGTGTGCAGGTCAATCTGAAGGTCGTGCTCGCTCGGAATGCCGATCAGCGTGAACTGGCCGCCCATCCGCGCAACAGCCAACCCGTTGTTGATGGTCTCCACAGCCGCCGCCGCGTCAAACACCACATCCACGCCCCGTCCGCGCGTATGGTCGAGAATCTTTTCCCGCACATTCTCAGTGGGCGAATGAATGCCGATATCGGCCCCCATGGCGCGGGCCAGTTCCAGGCGGTGCGGCACCTTGTCCACCACGAACACCGTCGAGGCGCCGCGCAGCTTCGCTACCGCCGCGCACAGCATGCCAATGGACCCTCCGCCCATGATGGCGACACTATCGCCCAGCCGCATCTCCACCAGTTGCAGCACGTGGACAATCACCGCCAGAGGCTCAGTCACGGTGGCCTTGGAATAGCTGAAGCTGGCTGGAATCGGGTCCACGTTGTACTGCGGCACCGTGGCATACTCGCGGAACAGCCCGGGCATCTGCGGCGATCCCAAGAACTGCGACTGAATGCAGTTGTTGTGCCGCCCCTCGATGCAGAACTCGCAGTGGCCGCAGGTGATCGACGGCTCCACCACCACCCGGTCTCCCGGCTTCACCCGCGTAACGCCCCGGCCCACGGCCACCACTTCGCCCGCCGGCTCATGGCCCAGCACCTGCGGATAGGCGGCCTTGAAGTGGCCGATGCCGCCTTCCAGGTACCAGTGCATATCACTGCCGCAGATACCCACGGCATGAATGCGGACGGTCACCTCGCCGGGGCCCGGATCCGGGGCCTGTGGCATCTCACGCTCTTCGAGCGTGCGGGGAGCTACCATTTGAATCGATCGCATGGGAAAAGTCCGAGTATACGAAAACCGGGCCGCCTACAGTGCGCCCGGGCCATCCAGCGAACGCCACAGATACCAGCTCGCAACGCTCGCGTAGGGCCGCCACGGCCGCGCCCGCTCCATCATCTCCGCGGGCTTGGGAAGATCGGCCAGGCCATAAGCGTTCCGCATCGCCATGCGCACGCCCAGGTCACCCACCGGCAGAACGTCCGGCCGCCGTAGCGCGAAGATCAAGAACATGTGCGCGGTCCACTCCCCAACGCCCTTCACGCGCGTCAGGTGCTCCACCACTTCCTCGTCCGCCATCGCGGGCAGCCGGGCGAAGTCCACTTCGCCCGAAAGAGTCCGTCGCGCAAGGTCCACCACATAGGTGGCCTTCTGAGTCGAAAGCCCGAATGACCGCAGGCGAGGCATGCGCATCCGCGCCACCTTCTCCGGCAGCAGCGGATCGCCCGCCGCGGCGGTGAACCGCCCGAAAATCGTCGAGGCCGCCTTGCCGCTCAACTGCTGATAGACAATCGACTGCGCCAGCGACGTGAAGTCGGCGGGCTTGTATTCCATCCGGTAAGCGCCGGTCCGTTCGATGATGTCCCTCAGAACCCGGTCTGAGGACTTGAGGTGTTGCAAGGCTTTACGCATTGAATGAAACGCTCGCTTCCGCCCAGGCATCCACTGGAATGAAGGCGGTTTAGAATTGAGTATGGCAGTTATGGGTAATCCCCAGCCTATCCCGCGGCGCAGATTCCTCGGCGCGCTCGCCGCCGGTTGCGGCGCGCTCCCGGCGCTGGCGCAGGACGATGTCATCCGGGTGGACGTCGATCTCGTCAACGTCCTCTGCTCAGTGCGCGACAAGCGAGGCGGGCTGATCGGCAATCTGGAGAAAGACGATTTCCAGATTCTCGAGGACGGCAAGGACCAGCCCATCCGCCACTTCGCCCGCGAGACCGATCTGCCCCTCACCATCGGCATGCTGATCGATGTCAGCAAGAGCCAGGAGTTCCTCATCGAAGAGGAACGCCGCGCCGGGGCACTGTTCTTTGAAAAGGTGCTGCGCCCCAAGGACGTCGCCTTCCTGATCAGCTTTGGCGCCGAGGCCGAACTGCTGCAGGATCACACAGGGTCCGCCAAACTCCTCAGGAACGCGCTGGGCGAACTGCGCCTGAGTGCCGCCATGCCGCCGATCGCGCAGGGACCCATACCGCAACGCGGACCGGTCAAAGGCACCATCCTTTATGACGCCGTCTACCTTGCGGCCGATGAAAAGCTCAAGGGTGAGGTGGGCCGCAAGGTCCTCATCCTGATCACCGACGGCATGGACTACGGCAGCCGCTACAAGATTCAGGACGCGGTTCATGCCGCGCACCGCTCCGATGCCATCATCTATTCGATCTACTACGTCGACCAGCGCGCCTACGGGTTCGGAGCCAGCGACGGCTCCCTCAAACGGCTGAGCGAAGAGACCGGCGGGCGCGTCTTTCACGCCGACCGCCGCCACACCCTGGATTCCATCTTCAAGGAGATCCAGGACGAAATGCGCAGCCAGTACTCCATCGGTTTCGCCAGCGGCAACCCCGCCCGCGACGGCGGCTTCCGCAAGCTGGACATTCGCGCGAAAAACAAGGAACTGCGCGTGCAGGCCCGTAAGGGCTACTTCGCGGTCAAGGGTTGATTCTCACGGTGCGTTGGGCGCTGTATGCTCTGGCCGCGTCGTTGGCCGCGCAGCCCGATGGCGAGGAGTTCCGGCAACAGTTTCTGCAGATCGAGCGCTATTACCAGGACTCCCTCTCGCACCCCGCCCCGCCTGTCGGCCGCGAACAACTTGGCGCGGTCCATCCCAAGCCCGGCCGCGTCACGCGCACGCCGCTGGCCGTCTGGCCCACTGCACGCGTGGAAGAGGTCGCGCTCGAAGCCGAACCCGGCCACACGGCGCACCTGTTGCTCCTCACCCCGGCCGAACCCGCGCGCAAGGCGATCATCGCGGTGCCCCCTGTCGACCGCACGGCCGAGGATTGGACCGGGCTCTCCGGCGCCTCTCCGCCGCCCCCCTGGCTCGGTGGCGCACTGCGCGATGGCTACACCGTCGCCGTTCTCGTTCCCGTGCAGCGCGCCCTCGACCATCCCCTCTGCGAGCAACTCCGCGGCAAGGACCGCCGGCACATCCTCCACCGCCTCGGCTTTGTCACCGGCCGCACGCTCACCGGTCTTGAAGTAACCGCCATCGCCGCCGTCAAGCAGTGGCTCAACGTGCCCACCGGCCTCTACGCCGAAGGCGATGGCGTCTACGCAGCCGGATTCGCGGCGGCCCTCGACGATACCTTCCACCCGGTTCATCTCGCACAGCCGCCCGCCACGCGCCAGGACGCCTGGCGCCTCCCGGTCGACCTCACCATCTCCGCCTACACGCCGCCCCCGCCCCCGCGCCAGACCCCGCCGCTTCCGTCCGCCGAACTCTCCGCCGGCCCAGCCATTCCACGACCCCAAATCGACGAGCGCCGGAACCGGCACTTCGACGGCCTTGTCGCTTTTCTCCGGCAGCGCATCGCCGCCAGCGCGAGCGTTCGTGGAACCTGGCGGGCTCTTCCGCCTTCCACCGGGGCGCCGAAACTCCGCGCCCTGCTAACCGAAGTGATGGGACCCGCGCTTCCGCCTTCCAACGCTCTCAACCCCAGGCGTACTGAGATCGCCCGCCGCCCGGCCTACACCGCCTACGCCGTCCGTCTCGACGCGCTGCCAGGCGTTGAAGCCATCGGCCACCTCCTCATCCCGAACGGCGCCCGCCGGGCCCCAGCCGTCATTGCCCAGCACGGCCTGGGCGGCGCGCCCAAGGACCTGACGCTCGAAGGTCCCCAGCCGAACCCCGCCTACCATGGCTTCGCCGCCCGCCTCGCCGAGCACGGCTACGTCGTCTTTGCGCCCTACGTCACCGTTCCCATACCGCAGGACCGCCTCATCAACCAGCTGGTCCGCATGGCCAATGTCCTCGGCCAAATGCGCACCAACATTGAACTCGCCAAGCTCCGCCGCATCGTCGACTATCTTCAAACCCTGCCCCAGGTGGACCCGGACCGCATCGGCTACTACGGCCTCTCCTACGGCGGCTACTCCGCTCTCTGGATGGCTCCGCTCGAACCGCGCATCCGCGCCACCGTCGTCTCCGGCCACTTCAACCACTGGACCACCAAGATCATCAGCGAACGCGAGACCACCAGCTATCTCCGCCACCCCGACGAGGACTTCTACAACTGGAACGTCCTCAACCGCCTCACGCACACCGAACTCTTGGCCGCCTTCTTCCCGCGGCCTGTCATGGTCGAGTTCGCCCTGCACGACGGCACGACATTCCCCGCCTGGCATGAACAGGCGTGGGCCGAAGCCGCCCAGGCGGCCAAGGCATGGAACGCGCCCATCGTCCGCGACCGCTTTATCGGAGTGCATGAGATCCACGGCATCGGAGCCTTCGATTTTCTCGACCGCTGGCTACGGCCCGCGCAGCCCTCATCGCGCGGCCTCGAGACTTGGGGCGCCGTCGAGCATAGGATCACCGCCAACCCGCTGACGCGAGTGCGCGGCACGTTCCGCACCGGCAGCGCGCAGCCCGTCTTTCGCGGGCTCTCGTTCCAGGGGGCAGGCGACCCGCTCACCGTACGCTATGGACTCACGCCGGGCGGCGCGGAACTGGGCGAGTTCACCGTACCGTTTAAAGGCGGCCGGGCGTCAGCCCCCAGGCCGCCGCTGCCACTGAACCCCCAGCGCGAGTATCACTTCGAACTGCGCTCGAAAGGCTCCACCATCCACGGCCCCAAGCCCCTGGGAGGAACCCGCTTCCCGGGAGAGTTTGCGCCCTTCTACCAGCCCATCACGTAGTTGTCTTTCGCCGGACTCACGGCGCCGTGGAAGACTCCACTGGCCGGGTCGATCCACACAATTTTCACCGCACCCGCGCCCGACACCTGCTGGCGATACGGCGGCTGAAGGCGCGACACCACCAGCTTGTGCCCCTTCGCCGCCAGCGCCGGGCCGATGCGGCTTGCCAGCAACTCCGGAATCTGGAGCGAATCGCCCACCGGCTGCGGATAGTTCGAAGCGTGGAAGTTTGTGGTTAGAACCGTTGGAGCCTCCACCGCCTGCTGCGGGTTCATCCCGAACTCCACCATGTTGAGGAACGCCTGCAGCATCGCTTGCGGCTGGTTGTCACCACCCGGGGTATTCCAAGCCATCAGAGGCTTGCCATCCTTCAGAGCCAGCGCCGGGTTGATGGTATGGCGAGGACGCTTCCCAGGCCGCAACGCATTCACGTCCTTCTCGTCCAGGCTGAAGTACGGCATGCGATTGTTCAGCACAAAGCCGCCTCCCTCAACCACCACCCCGCTGCCGAAAGTTCCGTTGACGCTGTGCGTCACCGAAACCAGGTTCCCAAACCGGTCCGCGATCGAGAATGACGACGTCTCGCCAGGCTCCCCATGAGGAGCCGCCCCGGCCCGCGCCCGCTGAGCATCAATCAGCCCGCGCCGCCGCGAGGCATAGGGCTTGGAGAGAAGCTGCTCAATCGGAGCCTTGGTGAACTTTGGATCGGCGATGTACCGGTCGCGGTCGGCAAACGCCAGCTTCAGCGCCTCCACCACCGTGTGGACATACTCCGGCGAGTTGTGGCCCATCGCCTTGACATCCATCCCTTCCAGAATGTTGAGCGCCAGCAGCATCGTGATGCCCTGCGAGTTCGGGCCGGACTGGTACACGTCCATGCCTTTGTACGTCGTGCGAACCGGCGTGCTCTCTTCGGCCTGATAGCCGGCCAGGTCTCCGTAACGGATCAGACCGCCGTTCTTCTGGTAGAAATCGCCAATCAGCCGTGCCAGCCGGCCTTTGTAAAAGGCCTCGGCGCCGCCCTCCGCGATTGCCTCGTAGGATCGCGCCAGGTCGGGCTGCCGGAACAGATCGCCGGGCTGAAACGGACCCCCGTTCTTGAGCAGCGCCGCCACCGAACTCGGAAACGGCGTCAGCTTCGGAATCGAGGCCCCATGATAGCCGGAAGCCCAGTGCGACAGCGGGTGCCCGTTGCGGGCCCGGTCAATCGCATCGGCCAGCAACTCCGGGTACTTCTTGGTGCCAAACTTGCGCAGCGCCAGATCGAAGCCGCCCACCGCGCCCGGAACCGTGCTCGACAGCATGCCGGCGGCCGGAATGCCGCCCTCTTTCCGGTACCGCTCAATGGTGGCCAGCGCCGGCGCCGGACCCGTGCCGTTGATGAACACCACACGCTTTTCACGCGCCAGATACGCCAGAATAAACGCATCGCCGCCAATGCCGGACTGATGCTGTTCCACCACTCCGGTCATGTAGAACAGCGCCACCGCCGCGTCGAACGCGTTGCCGCCATTCTGAAGCACCCGCAGCGCGGCAAGAGCTTCCTGAGGATGCTCGGCCGCCACCATGCCCTGAGTGCCCATCACCACCGGGCGCCACATCGGGTGCTGGACCGTTTCAGGCTCCTGGGCCCCGGCCAGAAACGCCACGAAGGAAAGAGACAGGGCGCGCATCATGACAGCCATCCTAGCAGGCCTGAACATCATTCCATGCGAGAATGCTCCGCGCGGCCTACCGTGAAATGGCCACTTTATCGCCCTCGCGATAAACAAAATCCCGCACCCGCAGGTACCACTCCGCGCTCAGCCCCCCCACAGTGCTCACCGTCGTCGCGCTGCACCAGTCCTCCACGGCATCCACCCCTGTCGGCCGTGTGATCAGAGCCAACCGGTCCTTGGGAAGCCGCAGCGCAAGAGCCATGTCCTGCTGAACGTTCCTGTGGATAAACCTTCGGATCGTCGGCTCCGTTGACGAGGGTTTCGGTTCGCCCGTCCCGCACAGGGCGCGCCGCATCGGCCCGTACACCGTGTAGTCAGAGCGGGCGGAAGGCAGCGGCAGCTCACCGTATTGCGCGCTATGCGCCGGCACCCGCGCGGCAATCACGCGCGCCTCCATCGGATAAACGATCCACCGCTCGTCGGCGAACATCTGCGGCTCAATCTTGATCCGCCGCACCGGGGCATCGAAAGGCACCGCCAGGTCCAGCCAGAACGCCGCCGCGGAAGCCCCCTCCGGAACCGAAGACGAGTGCGGCAGGTCGACACGTTCCAGGCGATCCGGCACCCCGTTCGGCGTGGCGTGAATGCGGTACAGCGTCGCGGTCACCGCGTTTTCCGGATTCTGGCCAATGTAGAGCGTGAACGGCTTCCCGGGCGGGCTCTCCACCACCAGGTGAAAGCTCGCATAAGCGCCGCGGGCAATGGCCGGCGAAAGGATTTCTCGCGGAGACTCCATCCGGTCCACCGCAATTGCCTGTCCATCCGGCCCAATGCGCTGGAATTCGGAGCGCACCGACAGGAACTGCGCCGGCAACGGGACCACCAGCAGGAGCGTGATCGTGAAAGGCTTCAAGCTAATCAGTATGTTACATTGAAGAGGTCCGGCACGTTCGCCTCCAGAGGCTGCGCGGCCGGCTCCCCCACGGGCCCAAAACCCCTAACGGCAAGACCTCTGACGATGTTCGAGAACCTATCCGACAAGCTGCAGCGCGTCTTCAAGAACCTGCGCGGCGAGGGCAAGCTGACGTCCGAAAACATGGACGTGGCCTTGCGCGAAATCCGCGTGGCGTTGCTTGAAGCCGACGTGCATTTCAAGGTGGTGAAGCAGTTCATCGAAAGCGTGCGCACGCAGGCGATGGGCGAAGAGGTTCTCACGGCGCTTTCTCCCACCCAGCAGGTGGTGAAGATCGTCAAGGAAGAGCTGGTGAAGATCCTCGGCACCAGCCACGTGCGGCTGCGCACGGCGAGCGAGCCGCCTACCGTGGTGATGATCGTGGGTCTGCAGGGGTCGGGTAAGACCACCTCAACGGGAAAACTCGCGAAGCTGCTCAGCAAGGAAGGTTTCCGGCCGCTGCTGGTCTCCGTCGACGTCTACCGTCCGGCGGCGCGGAAGCAGTTGAGCGTGCTGGCGCACTCCATCGGGATCCCCATCTATGAAGGGCCGGCCGAAGATGCCGCCCAACCCGTGGCCCTGGCGCGAGGCGCGCGCCGCGAAGCCCATCAGGCCGGGCGCGACCTCATCCTGGTCGACACCGCCGGCCGCCTCCACATCGACGAAGAGCTGATGCGTGAGCTGGGCGAACTGAAGACCCTGCTCAACCCCAGCGAGATCCTGTTCGTGGCCGACGCCATGACCGGCCAGGACGCCGTGAAGTCCGCCGACGAGTTCCACAAGCAGTTGGGAATCACCGGCGTCATCCTCACCAAGATGGATGGCGACGCCCGCGGCGGCGCGGCCCTCTCCATTCGCCAGGTCACCGGCCAGCCGCTGAAGTACGTCGGCGTGGGCGAAAAGGTGGATGCCCTGGAGGCGTTTCACCCGGAGCGCGTGGCGTCGCGCATTCTGGGCATGGGCGATGTGCTGTCGTTCATCGAAAAGGTGGAGAGCGCCATCGACCGGCAGGACGCCGAGAAGATGCAGCGCAAGCTCATCGAGAACGACTTCACGCTTGAAGACTTTCGCGACCAGCTCAAGCAGGTGCGCAAGCTCGGGTCCCTGGAAAGCCTCCTGGGCATGATGCCCCAGGTGGGGATTCTCAAGGATCTGAAGAACGTCAAGACCGACGAAAAAGAGTTGACCCGCGTGGTGGCCATCATCGATTCGATGACCGCCTCTGAACGCGACAATCACATGATCATCAATGGCGCGCGGCGCCGCCGGATTGCCAAGGGAAGCGGAACCACCGTCCAGGACGTGAACCAGCTTCTCAAGCAGTACACGCAGGCGCGCAAGATGATGAAGAGTTTTACCGGAGGCCTGCCGGGGCATCTCGGCAAGCGCCTTTCCAAGATGAAGCTGCCCTCGCTCGAGAACTTACTGAGGGGATAGGAGCCGTAAGAAAGTTTATGTTGATGATCCGCCTGGCGCGTTTCGGCGCCAAGAAAAAGCCCACCTACCGCGTGGTGGTGATTGAAAAGGAACGCGCCCGCGACGGCCGCGCCATTGAGGTGGTGGGCCACTACAATCCCGTGGCCAGCCCGGCCGTGGTAAGCCTGAAGCACGATCGCGTGAGCCACTGGATGAAGAACGGCGCGAAGCCTTCCGATACGGTGGCGCGCCTGCTTCGGACGAACCCGGCGCCGGCGGCCTAGCCGCCTCCCGCATCCCGGTGCGCGGGCGGCCCCGTTCGCGGGCGGCCCAGCGAAGTGCATGTGTTCGCGAAGGTGGCGGTGATGAAAGAACTGATTGAAGAGATCGCGCGGGCGCTGGTCGACCAGCCCGACAAAGTGTCGGTGAGCGAAGTGTCCGGTGAACAGACCACCGTGTTGGAACTGCGCGTCGACCCATCCGACATCGGCAAGGTGATCGGCAAGCAGGGCCGCACGGCGCGTTCCATCCGGACGCTGCTGGGCGCCGCCAGCATGAAGCTCAACCGGCGGTACACGCTCGAAATCCTGGAGTAGGGCGATGCCGCCAGAGTGGGTGACGGTGGCCCGCCTCACCCGGACGCGTGGCAACAAGGGCGAATTGGCGGGCATCCCGTTCACGGACTACCCAGAGCGGTTCCACCGGCTGCGACAGGTGCGCCTCGCCTTCGACGACGGCCGCGAACGGTTCGAAACCGTCGAACGCTACTGGGACCATCAGGGAACTCCCATCTTCAAACTCGCCGGCGTCGATTCGATTTCCGCCGCCGAACTCTGCGCCGCCTCCGATCTCCAGGTACCCTTCTCTGAGCGCATCACCCTGCCCGAAGGCGAATACTTCCTCTCGGACCTCGTCGGCTGCCTGCTCCTCGACCACGACCGCGAAATCGGCGCCGTCACCGGCTGGACCGAAACCGGCGGGCCCGTCCTGCTCAACGTCCAGGCCGGAGGCAGGGAGGTATTGGTCCCCTTCGTACCGGAAATCTGCCACAACGTCGATCTCGATGCCCGCCGCATCCACGCCCGCCTCCCGGCCGGCCTGCTGGAGATCAATCTGCCGGAGAAGAGCCGGTGACCTTCCACATCGTCACCATCTTCCCCGAGTTCTTCGCCGGGCCCTTCGCTCACGGCGTCGTGGCCAAGGCCGCCGAGGCGGATCTCATCCGCATCGCCGTGCACAACCTGAGGGACTGGACGCATGACCGGCATAAGACCGTGGACGACCGGCCCTTCGGGGGCGGGGAAGGCATGCTCCTCAAGCCCGCGCCCCTCTTCGACGCCGTTGAGTCCATCTGGCCGGCCCGGACCCCGAGGCAGCGTGTCATTCTGCTCTCGGCCCAAGGCCCGCTCTTCCGCCAGACGGACGCCGTGCGGCTCGGCCAGTATGACGAACTTCTGTTCATATGCGGAAGATATGAGGGAGTCGATGAGCGCGTGGCGGAGCATCTGGCCGACGAAGAACTCTCCATCGGCGACTACGTCTTGAGCGGCGGCGAACTCGCGGCGGCGGTGGTCATCGACGCCGTGGCCCGTCTGATGCCCGGTGTCCTCGGAAACGCCGATTCCACACTCCGCGAGTCCTTCACGGCGGAAGCCGAAATGCTCGATTGCCCGCAGTACACCCGGCCGGCGGACTTCCGCGGCTGGAAAGTGCCGGAGGTCCTCCTGGGCGGCAATCACGCCGAAATCGAACGTTGGCGCCAGGCCACGGCCAGAGCGAAAACGCTACGGAACCGGCCCGACCTTCTGCGATAGCAGCCACCGAGCCGCGACTGCCAAGGAGCGCCCAACCCGCTCACGGCAACCCCCGCAAGAACCGGAGCACCAGTCCCGCCGGCGAGTTTCGCCCTGCCGCCAAACACGTGCCCCGCCTCCGGAAAATAGTGTCGATCCTGATCCGCGTTCCCGCCGGCACACTGGCCCCACGCACTCCGCGAAAAATCCATTCGTGTCTCATCGTCCGGTGTCGGAGCCAAGTAGAAAGTTCCTATTCCCGGCCAAGTAGAAAGTTCCGGTTTTGGGAATCCGTTTCGGGACCCCATGGTATGTTCGCATAGCCACGCCGGGGTCGCGCCTGGCGTGGTTGCCCAAAGCCGAGCGACGGGGTTGGCTCCGAAGCAAACGGCGGGAGCCCTCCTGTGACGCAGAACCCGTGAGCGGCGATCACCAAGGTGGCGAGCTGCGTTTCTAGGTGTTCAGGCGGTGGTTTCTCACTCAGTCACCGCCGTTACCGAGCCGCGCCCG
Source organism: Acidobacteriota bacterium (assembly GCA_016870915.1). Classification (GTDB taxonomy): domain Bacteria; phylum Acidobacteriota; class Terriglobia; order Bryobacterales; family Bryobacteraceae; genus VFZY01. The sequence continues at coordinate 16,142 of VFZY01000161.1, forward strand.
CCTGGAAGCGGTGCTCGCGGCCAGACTGGCGAGAGGT
>VFZY01000162.1 GCA_016870915.1 Acidobacteriota bacterium
AAAGAAGCCATCCGCAGGCACTGGCCCGCCCTCGGAAAGGGGATTCTGATCAAATCCGGCACGGGAGTGAGGCGTTGGTGTATACTGTCGGGGTCCGGGAGACCCAAAATGGAAATCCCGGCTTAGCAGGGCGCCCCGGGGCGTGCATCGGCTCGAGTACCGAGGTATTGACAGGCGGCGGACGGGCCATTATCATTGAACTTTCGGCAGCTCGCGGGAATCGTGCCCTTTCCCTGGTTCATGGGAGTGCGAGACGTTTCCGGCCGGCTGGCCGTCTATCCTCCCAACAGGTCGTTCTACATGATCAAGGTTGAAGGTCTGACTAAACGCTACGCTCGCAACGTCGCGGTCAATAACATCTCGTTTGAGGTGGAGAAAGGGCAGATCGTCGGTTTTCTGGGGCCCAACGGCGCTGGAAAGACGACGACCATGCGAATTCTCACCTGCTTCCTGCCGGCAACATCGGGCAAGGCCAGCGTGGCCGGCTTCGATTGCCTGGAGCAGGCGGACGAGGTGAAGAAGCGGATCGGCTATCTGCCCGAGACACCCCCGCTTTACCCCGAAATGGAGGTGGCCGAGTACCTGGAGTTTGTCGGCCGTCTGAAGGGGATCGACAAGGCGAGCCTGCCCAGCCGAGTGGATGAAGTGCTGGAAAAGCTGAGCCTGGTGCCGGAACGGAAGAAGCTGATCAGCAAGCTTTCGAAGGGCTACAGGCAGCGTGTGGGTATCGCGCAGGCGATCATCCACAATCCGGAAGTGCTCATTCTGGACGAGCCCACTTCAGGGCTGGACCCCAAGCAGATCATCGAAGTGCGCGATCTGATCCGTGCGCTGGCGGGCGACCATACGATCATTCTTTCAACCCACATCCTGCAGGAAGTTGAGGCGATGTGCGAGCGGGTGATCATCATCAGCCAGGGCCGCGTGGTGGCCACCGATTCGATGGCGAGTCTGGCCAACCAGATGAGGGGTTCCGAATCGGTGACGGTGCAGGTGGATGGCCGCGGTTCCGGAGCGCCGGATGAAAATCAGGTGCGGCAAAAGCTGGAGAGCGTGGCGGGTGTGGCCAGGGTGAGCACGCAGGGTTCGAAGAACGGCCTGCTGACCTTCCAGGTGGACAGCCTGAAGGACCGCAGCGTCCGGGCGGATGTGGCCCGCGCGGTGGTGGGGGCGGGATGGAATCTGTTGGAGCTTCATACGGCGTCGCTGGGGCTGGAAGAGATCTTCCTGCAACTCACCGCGTCCAATGACGGAGGCAAGCAATGAGCAGCATCTGGGTGATTTGCCGCAAGGAACTGAAGACCTATTTCGCGAGCCCGATCGCATACCTGCTGATGACGATGTTCGCCGTGATCTTCGGGTTCTTCTTCTGGAACGTGGTCGGCTATTTCGTGTTCATGGGCCTGCAATCGCAGATGCGGGGCGGATTCCCGATGAGCCTCAACGAGCAGGTGATCCGGCCGTTGCTCCAGAACGTGAGTGTGATCGGTCTGTTCCTGATCCCGATGATCACCATGCGCCTGTTTGCCGAAGAGAAGCGCTCCGGCACCATCGAGTTGCTGATGACTTCTCCGGTGAAGGATACCCATATTCTCATCGGCAAGTGGCTGGCGGCGCTGCTGATGTACGTGGCAATGATTGGCGTGTCGCTCATCAACCTGGCCATTCTGTTCGTCTATGGCCAGCCGGACCTCAAGCCGGTGCTGGTGGGCGTTCTGGGGCTGCTGCTTCAAGCGGGCGGATTGCTGGCGGTGGGCACATTCATTTCGACGACCACGCGGAACCAGATCATCGCCGGCGGGGCCACGTTTGGCGTCTGCCTGCTGCTCTGGGTGTTCGAATGGGTTAGCGGCTACGAAACCGCCGCGTGGGCCAAGGTGCTGGGGTACATGTCCGTGGTGACGCACTTCGAGTCCTTTGCCAAGGGAGTGCTGGACACCAAGGACGTCATCTTCTATCTGTCACTGATCTTCTTTGGGCTCTTCCTGACCTCACGGTCTCTTGAGTCCCTGCGGTGGAGGGCGTAATGAATACGGACTGGATGAAATCGCGCCAGACCAAATACACGGGTTTCGCCGCCGGCTACATCGTTGTGGTGATCGCCGTGCTGGCGGCCGCCAACTGGCTGGCAAACCGTCACAACAAGTCGCTGGACGTGACGGCCAACAAGCGGTACAGCCTCTCCGACCAGACCGAGAAGGTGGTGAAGAACCTGAAGCAGGATGTCAAAGTGACCTACTTTGACAGGACCGAGAACTTTGCCCGGGGCAAGGACCTTCTGGACCGGTATGACAACCTCTCGACAAAATTCTCGGTGGAGTACGTCGACCCCTACAAGAAGCCGCAAGTGGCACGCCAGGCCGGGGTGAAAACAGAAGGTTCGTTGTTCGTCGAGATCGGCACACGGCGGGAAGAAGCCAAGAGCGTGACCGAGGAAGAGGTGACCGGCGCGCTGATCCGGGCGATGAAAGGCGGCGAGCGCCGGGTCTGTTTCGTGCAAGGCAGCGGCGAGCACAGCCTGGACGAAACGCAGGGCTCTGGCTATTCCCAGGCGAAGGACCTGCTGGAGAAGAACAATTACAAGACCCAGGCAATCTCACTGCTTGAGAAACCGGAAGTTCCCAAGGAGTGCACCATTGTGGTGGTGGGCGGGCCGCGTTTCGACTACACGGCGCCGGCGGTACAGGCCTTGAAGACGCTGGTTGAAGCCGGCGGCCGCCTGTTGCTGATGCTCGACCCGCCGCTGAAGCTGGGCAAGGGCGACGTGAGCGAAAACCCCGAGTTGAGCAAGCTGCTGGACGGCTGGGGCGTCGCGCTCAACAAGGACATTGTGGTGGACATGAGCGGCGTGGGCCAGTTGTTCGGCCTGAGCGAAGTGGTCCCGCTGGTGACAGGGTATGAATCGCACGCCATTGTGCGCGAGATGCGCGAGACGGCCACGGCGTTTCCGCTGGCCCGTTCACTCGATACCAAGCAGGCGGATAAGGTGACCACCGAGAAGCTGTTCTCAACGTCCAAAAACAGCTTTGCGTCGGGCAACCTGACAGCCGCGGAGATCAAGCAGGCGGCCAACGACAAGAAGGGCCCGCTGCACATTGGCGCCGCGGGCACCTACAACACGGGCAAGGAGAACAACAACGGCCGGTTCGTGGTGGTTGGGAGTTCGGGCTGGATTGGCAACAACATCCTGCGGTTCAACGGCAACCGGGATCTGTTCCTGAACATGGCCAACTGGCTGTCGGCGGACGAAGACCTGATCGCCATCCGGCCCAAGGACCCGGAAGACCGGCGCCTTTCGCTGTCCCGCGCGCAGATGCTGTTCGTGCGCGGCTTCAGCCAGTTCCTGTTGCCGCTTCTGGTGATCGCAATGGGCATTTCGGTGTGGTGGAAGAGGAGATAGAAGATGCAGGTTCGAGGCTTGCTGATCGCGGCCGTGCTGCTGGCCGCCTTGGCGGGCGGTGTGTACTGGTCCAACAAGGCGGAAGAGGAGAAGGCGAAAAATCCATCCTCGGACAGCACACCCAAACTGGTATCGATTCCCGAGGACCAGATCACCGGGATTGAGATCAAGAGACTGGCCGGAGAAACGACGGCGATCAAGCGGGACGGCGAGAAGTGGGCCATGACGGCCCCGGAGGCGCTCCCGGTGGACGCGGATTCCGCGAAGTCGCTGCTGTCTTCGGCGGCATCCCTTGCCTCCGACAAGATTGTGGAGGAGAAGGCGCCGGCCGATTACGGCACGTTCGGTCTGGGATCAGCGGCGCTTGAAGTGACGCTGACGAAGAAAGACGGCAAAGCGGTGAAGGTGATGATCGGGGACGAGACCGCCACTGGTGGCGGCTTCTACGCCCGCACGGACGCCGACGGCCGTGTGTTCACGATTGCCAGCTTCAACAAGACAGCTCTCGACAAGACCTCCAAGGATCTTCGCGACAAACGCCTGCTCACCTTTGAGAGCGAGAAACTCACCCGCGTGGAGCTGACCGCCAAGGGCCAGACGATGGAGTTTGGCAAGAACAATGCCAATGAATGGACGCTTCTGAAGCCCAAGCCTTACCGGGCCGACAACTTCGGCGTGGAAGACCTGGTGCGAAAGCTGAAGGAAGCCAAGATGGATCTTTCGGCCGGCGACGAGGAACAGAAGAAGTTCGCTTCCGCGTTTGCGGGAGCCGCTCCGGTGGCCGTGGCCAAGGCAACCGATGCCACAGGGACGCAGACCATCGAAGTTCGCCAGGCGAGCGACAAGACCTACTACGCCCGCAGCAGCGCCGTTGACGGGTTCCACAAAGTGGATTCAGGCCTTGGCGATGGACTCAACAAGGGCATCGACGATTTCCGCAACAAGAAGCTTTTCGACTTCGGCTTCAATGACCCGTCCAAAGTGGAAGTGAAAGACGGGGCCAAGGCCTTCAGCTTCTCCAAGTCCGGAGAGAACTGGACGTCCGGCGGCAAGAAAATGGACTCCGGCCAGGTGCAGAACCTGATCGACAAGCTGCGCGATCTGTCTTCGATCAAGTTCTTCGACGCCGGTTTCACCACGCAGATGCTCGAGGTGAGCGTGGTTTCAAACGACAACAAGCGCACTGAAACCGTTCAGGTCTCCAAGACCGCCGACAACCGGTATCTGGCGCGCCGGGCCAATGAGCCGGCGCTCTATGAGATCGATGGCCGCACCGTGGAAGATATTCAGAAGGCCGCCGCCGACGTCAAGGAGCCAGCGCCGCCGGCACCGCCGGCCTCGGCGCCAAAGAAGTAGCCTTGTAGATTGAGCGCGCTCCTCACCGACCTTTATCAGCTCACCATGGCGGCCGGCTATTTCGAAGCCGGCAAGACCGCGGAGATAGCGACATTTGAGCTCTATGTTCGACGCCTCCCGGCGGGCCGCGACTATCTGATCGCCTGCGGACTGGAGCAGGCGCTCGACTATCTCACCAGCCTCCGGTTTCAGCCCGAAGAGATCGCCTACCTTCGCGGTCTGCCGCAGTTCTCACTCGTCCGCTCTGAGTTCTTTGACTGGCTTGCGGGTTTGCGCTTCACCGGCGACGTCGACGCGATGGCCGAGGGTACGACGTTCCACGCCGGCGAGCCCGTTGTGCGCGTCCGGGCGCCGATCGCCGAAGCTCAATTGGTTGAGACCTGGCTTCTGGCCATGATTGGCTTCCAGACACTGATCGCCACCAAGGCATCGCGACTGGTGGCGGCGGCGCAAGGACGCCAGGTGGTGGAATTCGGAACGCGCCGCGCGCACTCTCCGGAGGCGGGCGTGCTGGCGGCGCGGGCGGCGTGGGTTGGCGGGTGCTCCGCCACCAGTAACGTCCTGGCCGGCATGCGCTATGGGATCCCGGTGGCTGGAACCGCTGCCCACTCCTGGGTGCTTTCTTTTGAGCACCAGCGCGACTCTTTCCAGCGCCTTCAACGCGTGCTGGGGCCTTCGACGGTCTACCTGCTCGATACCTACGATACCCTGGCCGCGGCTGACCTGGCGGTGGAGTTAGGCCAGCCGCTGTACGGAGTGCGATTGGATAGCGGTGACCTGAATGTGCTTTCACGCCAGGTGCGCCAGGTGCTGGATGAAGGCGGATTGCGCGAGGCGCGCATCATGGCAACCGGCGACCTGGACGAAGATCGCATCGCGGCGCTTGCCCGCGCCGGAGCGCCCATCGACTCATTCGGCGTGGGTACCAGCCTCGCCACAAGTTCCGATGCGCCGGCACTGGGAGCTATCTACAAGCTGGTGGAGTTGGAGAGCGGCGGAGTGACGCGGTACCCCGCCAAGACCAGCTTGGGCAAGGAAACAGTCGCCCGGGCCAAGCAGGTGTTCCGTTACCCGGATCATGACGTGATCGGTCTCCCTGACGAAAAGCACCCGGGGGCCGAATCCCTGCTGCAGCCAGTTCTTCGGAACGGCCGGCCGGTGGCCCACCGGACGACGCGAGTCCATGGAATCCGGGCTTCGGTGCCCGTGCAGTGGTCCCCGGCACTACGTGTCCCGTCATGGACTGAGCCGGCCGGCAACCCGTAGCGGTCCCCGGTGCGGTCTTCAGTACGCCCCCCGGGGGGGGGCCCTGGGGGGCTGGCATTTTTCGCCGTACTGGCATAGAATCTAGGCATGTCACGTAGCGCGCTCTTCGTGTATCTGGCCGCGCCGGCCCTGATCGCCGCCGACGGTAAGCAAAGCCAGGCGAAACCGGAATCCCTTTCACAGGAGAAGTTTTCGGAGATTCACGCTCCGCTGCTGCGCCCCAACCGGACCCAGGACGCGGGCCAGTTGACGGAGCGCGTGGCCCGGTCGCTGCCCGCGCCGGCCACGGCCCCCGGGGCGCTGGCGCGGCGCAATTACGTGGATCAACACATCTTCGCCAAAATGGAGCGCGATGGCGTCCGCCCGGCGCCGCTCACCAGCGACGGTGAGTTCCTGCGCCGGCTTTCGCTCGATCTGACCGGCCGCATTCCGAGTTCCGATACGTTGCGTGAATTCCTGGCCAGCACGGACCCGGCCAAGCGTGACAAAGCGATCGACAAGCTGCTTGAGTCCGAGGAGTTTGTCGAGAAGTGGGCTTACTTCTTCATGGACCTGTTCCGCGCCAACGGCAAGATGGGCCGCGGGCAGAACCTGTTCCACTACTGGATGAAGGAGAACCTGCGTGTCGACCGCCCCTACGACGAAACCGTGCGCGCCATTGTCGCCGCGTCGGCCAAGAGCAATCACGTGGTGGCGGCGTCAAACCTGATTGCCCGCGAGCATGTTCAGGGCAAGCCACAGCCGGATGACGGCACCGATCTGGGGATGGTTCAGCAAACGGACACCCACGACGAACTCGCGGTGATTTACGCCCAACGGTTTCTGGGCGTCAATCTCTCCTGCGTCTCCTGCCATGACGGCAAGGGGCACCTGGAGAAGGTGAACGTTCATCTCACGGGCATCACGCGCCGGCAGTTCTACCAGAACGCTTCGTTCCTGGGCCGCAGCCGTTACCTGATGTATTGGGAGAACGGAAAGCCGCAGTCCGGCGAGTTTCTGATTGACGATCACAGCGCGGGGTACGACACCAAGGGAAAGAGCATGATCCGCGTGCCGCGGTTTGGCGGACCCAACAATCCGGCCTTCTTCCTCACCGGAGAGCAGCCGCGTCCTGGTGAAGAGCCCCGGGAGGCGCTGGGGCGTATGATCACCGCGCACCCGCAGTTTGCCCGCGCGTCAGCCAACCTGTTCTGGGCGCGGTTGATGGGCGTAGGCATTGTGGATCCTTACGACGAGTTCGATCTGGCCCGCCAGGATCCACGCAACCTGCCCAAGGGCTGGGACGCGCAACCCTCGCACCCCGAACTTCTGGATGCTCTGGCAACCGATTTCCGCCGCAACGGCCACTCGGTGAAGCACCTGTTCCGCACCATCGCGCGCAGCACGGCATACCAGCTTTCCTCGCGCTATGAGGGTGAATGGAATGAGAGCCGGACACGCCACTTCGCGCGCAAGCTGGTGCGGCAGTTGAGCGCCGAAGAGTTGCACGACGCCATTGCCACCGCCACCAGCCGTCCCGGCGAGTTCAAGATGGGCGGAGAGAAGATGCCGATGGCGATGCAGGTCAGCGGACCGGCGGGGTCGGGCGACGTGAAATCGTTCCTTTCCGCGTTCGGCCAGTCAAATCGCAGCAACCCTCCCAAGGACCCCAACGGTTCGCCCTTGCAGCCGCTGCTGATGATGCAATCGCCCGTGGTGAACGACAAGGTGCTGGCGAAGAAAGACAGCCGCGTGGAACGGCTGCTTGCCTCGTATCCGAATGACAACGCGCAGGTGGTTGACGAGCTGTTTCTGGCCACGCTGTCCCGCCTGCCCTCGGCGGAAGAGAAGAAGGTATCGCTGGGTTCCATGGCCGCGGACCGTGTGCGTGGGGCCCAGAATCTGCAGTGGGCCCTGATCAATCAGGTGGAGTTCATCTTCAATTATTAGGCTTGGAGGCAGCGAAATGGCGAAGACGATTGGAGAACTGTTTGCCAGCCGGCGCGAGCTGTTGGATTGGGGAGGCAGAGGGATTCTGGCGGCGGCCGCCACCGGGGCGTGGCCGCTGAAGGTGGGGGCCAACGGCAGCAAGGTAACCCCGCGTGGGTCGGCACGCAACGTGATCTTCTATGAGATTTCGGGCGCCATCAGCCACATCGAGAGCTTCGACTTCAAGGAATCCGTGGGCATGCCCAAGGACCTGGAAGTGGAAAAGTACGCCAAGGACGTTTACCTTTCGCGGCGGCTCTTTTCGAAAACCGCCCGGCACCTGGACAAGCTCTGCATCCTGCGTTCCATGCAGAGCCACGAAGAAGTCCACTTCCGGGGCCAGTACTATCAACAGACCGGCCGGCAGATCAACCTGGCGTTCGCCAAGGAGATCCCCGCCATCGGGTCCGTGATGGCCTACGAACTCGACTCCCGGCGGCGCGCCACGGATACGTTCCCCAGTTACGTCTCTTTCAACCTTGAGAAGGGCGCAGCCGGAGCGATTTCCACGGGCTTTCTGCCGCCCAGATTCTCCGTGGTCGACATCACGCCGGAAGCAGCCACACGAGGCGCCGCGCTGGATCAGAAAGCCATGGAACTGATCGAGGAGCGGTGGCGGCTGCTCAAGGCTCTGCGTGAGGCGCAAGGCAGCCGTGCCGCCGGCTTCAGCAAGGCAATGGCGGGCTATGAGGATTTCTACGACTCCGCCCACCGCCTGCTTTCCGACGACCGCTGGCCAAGATCGTTCGAGATTCGCGACGAGGACAAGAAGCGGTACGGCAATACCTCCGTGGGTGTCTCCTGCATTCTGGCACGCAACATGGTGGCCGCCGATGCCGGGGCGCACTACATCCACATCTGCCACCCGGGCTGGGATCATCACGTGCAGATCTGGGACAAGAAAGCATCGTCGAACCACTACATGCTGTGCGATGAGTTCGACCCGGCGTTCTCAAGTCTGCTGGAAGATCTCGCTTCCACCCGTTCCAGGCACGATCCGTCCAAGTCCCTGCTGGATGAAACCCTGGTTGTCTGCATGAGTGAGTTCGGGCGCACGCTGGGCGCTCTGAACAACATGGCGGGCCGCGATCATTACAATCGCGTCTACCCGGCCCTGTTCGCCGGCGCCGGGGTGAAGGGAGGCCGTGTTCTGGGCGCCACCGACAAGGATGGCGGCAAATGCGTGGACACCGGCTGGCATCGCAAGGAGCAGCCGCACATGGAGAACATCCTGGCGACGATGTATTCGGCTCTGGGCATCGACTGGTCGAAGGAAATCCGCAATACGCCATCGGGCCGCGCGTTTCCCTATGTTGATACACTGGGCGCCAATGGTTTCATTCCGAACGATGAGATTGCGAGCATTTACGGTTAGGTTCGGCCTTTTCCCTCTGGTTCTGTTTTCCGCGTGTGCCGGCGAGCCCGGCATGGTCTTCATCCCGGGCGGTGAGTTTCCGCGGGGCCGCTCGCACAAGTTGCCGGACGATGGACTGAAGTGGTTTCCCGAATTGCTCAAGGATGACCAGCCGGTGCGCACCATCCGCATCGATCCGTTCTATCTGGACGCCACCGAAGTCACCAACGATCAGTATTCGCAATTCGTCCGCGCAACCAGACGCAAGGCGCCGCCGCACTGGCCCAAAGGGGAGGTGCCCCCGGGACGCGGCCGCAATCCCGTGGCAAATGTCTCCTGGCACGATGCCGCCGCCTATGCGAAGTGGGCCGGGAAGCGCCTGCCTACGGAAGCCGAGTGGGAGCGCGCTTGCCGCGGCACGGCGGAACGCGCCACGTATCCATGGGGCGACCGTAATCCAACCGCCCGCGATGCCCGCTTCAACGCCGTGGACGGGCCGTGGGATGCGGGCAAATGCGCCGCCAACTACCTTGGGCTGCACGACATGGCGGGCAACGTCTGGGAGTGGACTGCGGATTGGTATGGCCAGCACTACTACGCCGAAGCCCCGCAGGTGAACCCGCGCGGCCCGGAATCAGGCATGTACCGCGCGATCCGCGGAGGCTCCTGGGCGGATGTCGCGAAGTATCTGCCCTGCGCTTACCGTAGTTGGGCGCGTCCCGCCGAACAGAGCCCGAACATCGGGTTCCGGTGCGCCCGGGATTTTCCGCGCCGCCGCCGCGACTGAGACGCAACGGCCGCAGGCACTGCCGCTAGCTAGAGCACCTTGGCGATCTCCGCCGACAACTCCTCGTGCGTCATCTTGCCCGGGTGATACATGGAGACCTTGCCTTTCCGGTCAATGAGCACCAGCGTCGGCGTGGTGCTGGCGCCGAACATCCGGAAGTTCTCCTGGCTCAGCGGGGCGGACACATCCAGCAGATCCGAGTAGTGCTGGCGCCGAATCTGATCGATGTATGGTGTCTCGGTACCGGCCGTTGCTTCCTGGCCACCCGCAACATAGCCGTAGTGCTGGGTGGGGCCGAGAATGGTTAATCCCTTCGCTTCATGTTCCTTCTTCAGACGAGCCAGCACCGGCTCCTGCTGCTTGCAGTCTCCGCACCAGTGCGCCCAGAAGAAGAGCAGCACAGGCTTGCCCTTGAACGAAGCGACGGGGGCGGGTTTGGGCCCCAGCCACGCCTGCAGGTCAAGCGCCGGAGCCTCCTGGCCCGTGAGACTCAGCAGGTGAACATTCTTCTGAATCCGCGTCCGGATTGAAGTGCCGTGGTAGGTCTTCAACTCCTGCTTCAGGAAATCCACCGCCTCGGAACGGCGGCCGCGTTCGGCCAGCACCTGGCCCTGCACTTCAATCGAGGCGCCCAGCGCAATCGGCAGGTCGGCGTCGGCATCCAGCGGCCGCTTCTTGAGTTCGGCCAACGCCATGCGGCGCGTCTCCGCGGCATACGCATCCGCCTTGTCCAGCATTTTGGCGAACAGGGCCGCGCGCCCCAGCCAGGAATGCGCGGCCAGCCACTCCGGCGTCTGCCCTGCGTTGGCTTTGGCCTGCTGCAGGAGCTTTTCCGCAAGCGCGAAGTCCTTGTTCGTGACGGCTGCGGCACGCACATCCTGAACGATGCCCGCAAGAACGGGAGCGGCGCTGAATATCAGGGCAACGGCAAAGCGATTCATCCCAACAACTCCTTGGTGTACTTTGTACTGACGGCAAGGTCTTCCTGTTCCCGCATCTGGCCCGCTTCCTTGCCCACCTGCACGGGCGCCGGCCGGGCTTTGCCCTTGTCGGCATGAGCCAGAAAGCGGCTCAACTCCCAGGCCGGCTGGCGGCGGTAGCCATCCCAGAACTTCGGGTCATAGATCGCAAACGTGCGGGGCCCGGTGACAATGATCTCCATGGAGAGCGCCTTGCCCGGGCAGAGTTCCACGTAGCGCTTCATCCACCGGTCGATGCCGACGTTTCCTTCGCCCATCCGGGTCCAGGCCACGGCAATGCCTTCGTCGGTGCGCCACACGGCCGAATCCCGAACATGGCTGGTCAGCACGTACGGCGCCAGCGTCTCCAGCGTGAGATGCGGATCTTCCAGCGTCCAGGAAGGATTGCCCGAATCAAGGCAGGCACCCACAACGTCCTTGCCCGCCTCCTCGATCAGCATCTTCAATTCACGCGCCTGCATGTCGCCCGCGTGGTTCTCCACCGCGATTCGAATGCCGGCATCGGCCGCACGCGATTTCACCGCGCGCAGCACCTTCACCACATTCTCGATGTGCTGTTCCAGCGAGACCGCGGTTCTGCGATCCGCCATGCTGCCCAGGAAGCAGCGAACCAGTTTGGACCCGGCCAGGGAGGCTGCCCGGACCACACGCGCAAGCTGTTCTTCGGCGGTTCCCTGCGCGGCGTCAAAAAGCGTCGAGGTGGGACAGATCGACCGCATGCCGATCTCAAGTTCGATCCCGAGCCGTCCGGCATGTTCCTTCACCTTGCCCATGTGGGCATCGTCCAATCCACCCAGGAACCGGATCTCTGAAAAATGCACCACCCGCGCGCCCAGCCGCGCGGAGTGATCCAGGTATTGAAAAGCGTCCCATCCCTGTGAGCGCAGGCTAAACAGGTCAACGCCGAGCTTGAAACTGGTTTGTGTGGCGGACATGGCGGAGGTGGCCGCCAGCGCTGCCGCCGTGGTCAGCATCTCGCGCCGGCTGGGCAGGGGCTGCGGCATGGCTATCATTATAGGCGTTCCGTGTGATACCGTGGCCGTCAAAGGTCACCGTGTCAGAGCCCGGCAGGCAACTGGCCCCGTGACCTGGGAGGAATCAGCCAATGGCAATCGCGTTTCCCGGCGGCGAAAAGGCCGCGCTCGACATTTCCGCGGTGATCGCGGACCGTCACATGCCCGACGCGGTGATCATCGCGCCAGTCTTCGAAAGCCCCACCGGCACCAGGGTTGTAAGCTATTCGCGCGCGGGTGACTCAGCGATCTGGACGGGCCACTATCTGGCCGCCGAGTCCTACCGCTACGCCGTCACCGGGGATGCGGCGGCGCTGCAGGCCGTGCGATCGGCGCTTGCCGGCATTCGTTTGCTGGCCGATGCGATGGGCACGGGCATCATGGCGCGGTCCATTCTACGGGCGGGAGTCTTCTACGAACAGGACGTGTCGAACGAAGAGAAGCACACCTGCCGACGCCGGTGAAGGTGAACGGTATCGACTACATCGCCATCCACCGCACCTCTCGCGATCAGTACTGCGGCGTCTTCTTCGGGCTGGCGGTGGCGTTCGATCTGGTGCCGGAGGTGCGGGATGACGTGCGCGATCTGGTCACCAGGCTGCTCGACTTTCTGCTGGACCATCACTGGACCATCGCCCTGCCCGGCGGCGGCTTCAGCACCGTCTTCATCGGCAAGCCGGAACAGCAACTGACGCTCACCCGGATCGGGGCGCATGTCAATCCAAAGAAGTTCGGGGCGAAGTACAAGAAGCTGCGCGTGGCGCTTGCCGCGCTGGTGATCGTGCCCCTGTCAGCCGAAACACTCGATCCGCACAACGCCTACTTCAAGTTCAACCTTGGCGCCATCAACATGTTCAACCTCATCCGGCTGGAAGACGATGGACTGGCCCGCAAGTTGTACAGAAAGGCTTACGCGGTGGTGCGCCGCACCACCGACGATCATGGCAACGCCCATTTCAACATGATCGACCGTGGAATCGGCAAGGCGAACACGGCTCGCGACACCGCCACCGTGGCGATGCTCGAAGAGTGGCTCAAGCGGCCACGGCGCGATTTCTGGATCGACCTCACCGGCAAGTACAAGAATTGCGGCCAGAAGGACCGCGCCTGCAAAGCCATCCCAATTGCGGAGCGGGTGAATACAGACTTTCTCTGGCAACGCAGTCCGTTCATGCTTTTCGGCGGCGGCACGGGTAAGATCGAGACTCCCGGTATCGACTTCATCCTGCCCTACTGGATGGGCCGCCACTACGGCGTGATTGCTTAAGGCAGGCTCCACCGCAAGGTCAAGACTCCGCTCGACATGCCCAGGGCCGGCTGAACATCGGGTTTCAGCCACGCTTTCCTCGCCGGCGGTCCGCCACGGGGGGCTGCCAGACGCCGTTCAACGAACCGCCCAATCAGGTAACCGCAACCGGCGCCCACCGCCACGTCCGACAGGAAGTGCCGCTGAGCCGCAACGCGTGAAACGCTCACCATGGAGGCAAATGCATAGGCAAGCCAGGGGACAATGCGGTGATGGCGATGGCGCCGGCTTACAACCGCCGCCAACGCCCAGGACTGCATCGAATGCCCCGAGGGGAAGCTGTTCTCGGCCTTCCACACCTGGTCATACCCTGAGAGAAAACTCCCGCGTCCGGAGCCAGTGCGCGGCCTCTCGCGCGCAGCCAGCGCCTTCAGGCCGTACGTCAGAACAAGGGAGTGCCCCACGGCCTCCATCGCCGCCAACCCTGTCCCCTTCAGGCCTTCATCATGGCGGCCAGCCCCCGCGGCGTACAGCCCGCCGCCAATGGCGAACGCGCCAATCACTCCGCCACTGCGCGAGAAGCGGGTTCCCCACCGCAACTGGGCCGGCGTATCGGGCAGGCCTTTGGACACCTGGCTATCCACGCGCACCAAGGCCGCGGCGCCGGCGCCTGCAAGAATCAGCCAGGGAATGCGGCCGCCGTCCAGCCGCGCCGGCGTGGTCCATATTCGTGCTTCTCGCCGCAGGAATCCGGAAAAAGGGCTGACGCCGGGCTGAGCGATAAGCGGCGCCGCCCAAAGGAGCAGACCCCAGGACGTTAGCCGTGGCACAGCTTACAGGCCACTTCCCGGGTGACTTTCAGGTTGAGTTTCTCGACGCCTCCATGGGTGTCATGGCACATCTGGCACTCATTGAGCGTCTCCGTGTTGTGCATATGGCCTTTGGCAAAGCCCTCCAGCTTATGACACTGCCGGCAGTTCTCACCCGTGGTGTCGCCCTTCACAGCCCAGCCACCGCCCTGATTCGTGTGGCAGGCCGTGCAGGCAGCGGCGCCCGGCGGGTGCGTCCGGTACGGTTTCCATCCGGCTGGTACGCCTTCCCCGGCAAAAACCTCCAGCTTGTTGCCGCCCGCGAGTGCGATCTCATGCCGCCCGGCCGCCAGCTTGAGTAGAGCCGTTTGGGCCTCGCCGCCCAGGGGAATTAACGCCACCTTTGCGCCGTCCAGCGTGAGCGCCGCGCCCACGGGCGCTTTCACCACCACCTGCAGCGCCCCCACGGGCACCGCGCTGCGATCCGTGGGCCGCAAGATGCGCGGACCCTCCGCGTTCTGGGCCACCAGAGGCAGCACTGCCAATGCGTATGCCGCGATCCTCACCGCAACCCGCGCACCCGGACCAGGCTCTTATCGATGTGCTTCAAGGAAGGCACTCCGGCCAGTCCCATGTCCAAAGCCAGTTCGGTGCGCAGCAGTTCGATCACCCGCTCGACGCCCGGCTGGCCGAACGCGGCCAGGCCATAAAGATAAGGCCGGGCCACACACACAGCCGTGGCGCCCAAGGCGAGCGCTTTCAGAATGTCTGTGCCGCGGCGGAATCCGCCGTCGATCAGCACTGGGATACGGCCGCCGGCGCCTTCCACCACTTCCGGCAGAGCTTCAATGGTGCCGCCGACATGATCCAACTGGCGCGCTCCGTGATTGGAAACCACCACGCCTGAAGCACCGCTATCGACAGCCTTTTCGGTATCTTCTCGCGTGAGAATGCCCTTGATGACGATGGGCAGCTTCGTCATCGAACGGAGTTCCTTCACCGTCTCCCATGTGGGTGTCGGGAAAGGCCGCGACGGGAAGATACCGGCCGTCTCAGGATTCCTGGCCTCCGGCAGCTTGCCCTGCACATCGCGCGGCGGGATGCCGGTTTCGCACCAGCCGCGCTCCAGCCGGTTATGGATGTTCCGCTCGCGATGCGACACGTACATGATGTCGATGGTGAAACAGATGCCGGCGCAACCCTGGCTCTCCAGCCGCTTGACGAACGCACGCATGGTCTGGGTGTTGCGAAACTCACCGCCCGTCGTCACCTGCCACCAGACCGGACCCTTACCCGTTTCCGTCACTTTCTGGATGCCGCCATTGGTGATGTGCAGCGCCTTCATCTTCGCCGCCGCCTGCGCCACCGCGATCTCACCGTTCATGTAGAAGCAGTTCTTGCCTCCCGCCGGGTCCAGCAGGATCGGATAGTCGAGCCGGGTGCCGAACAGGTCGAGCGACATGTCAATCTTGTGCACGTCCACCAGTGCACGCGGCCGGATGATGATCCTGTTGAACGCGTCGCGGTTGTCGCGCAACGAAACTTCGTCCTCGGACCCGCCTTCCAGATAGTCCCATGCAATCGGATCGAGCTTGGCCTTGGCCAGCGGGCGGAAATCGAAAACATTGGCCGGGTCCATCACGGACGGTTCGGCCAGCAGCTTCCGCCCCACCGGAAAGGAGAGCAGGCCGCGAATCACTGCGCGTCGATCAATACCAGTCATGTCCAGTCCGTGGTATCACACGGCGGCGGCGGTTTGCAAGCCGCGTCAGCCCGCCTGTCGCGGCCACGTGAAAAGTTCCTAATCGAGCCAAGTAGAAAGTTCCTCTTGACAGCCTTTAATGGCAGAAGGATGGAACGAATAGCGATGAGCCAGAGGGAGCGAGACGAACTGCACTGGTTA
>VFZY01000163.1 GCA_016870915.1 Acidobacteriota bacterium
AAAACCGTGGGAGCCGGAGGGAGCCCGTTCTTGTTGCGAGTCTGAGAATTCACGCTGATTCCTATTCTCGCCCTGCTCAGTAATTAAGGCCAGGGGAGTTGTCTCAGCTATGTTGGCACGGAGGGACCGAAGCCCAGCCGTTCATCCAACTCACGCACCAGGATCAGACCACCATCGGAAGTAACGCGCGATCCCTGGAAGTCGATCTTGAGAAGGCCGTTGAACGAGAGCTGAAAGGGCTGGTTTTGTTTGTCACCCATTGGGTGCTGTCCTCCGCAGGGGTCTTCGCTGCCTTCAAACCCCTATCGATATTGATGCGGACGAGCATCCAGGAGATTCGCACGCGCGGCTCAAAACGGAAATGTGGGTTGAAATCCGTCAGTGCGTTGTAGGTTGCCGCACGGACAGGAGAGAAAGAGGCTGCGGCAAAGGCCAGCATGGCCATCCCCGCCTGAGCAAGGGGGAGACAAGAGAATGTCATGCTTCGAATGTTTATCGCGAAGGCGACCTACAAGCAAGAGACAACATGCGACGTCGTTTTATTTCGCAATGAGTTAGAGCTTATTGCCCTTGCCGCCGGGTCTGCCCTGAGGAGAAGTGTGGAGACTCCTTGTCACCGGCGCGGGCGGGCGGCAAGCCAGCCAGATCCCGTAGCCAGGCTCAGGCTGGTGCCTGGTTCGGGCGCGGCCCGATCCGCGGATTGATCGCTTTGCTGAAGCAGATTCCGGTGTCACAGAAGTGGCTACCACACGGCTGAGGCAAGGGACTTCATGTTGACCACGTTCCATGGGACTGCCTGCCTTTGCAGGCCAGGGAGTGAGGCACGAATAGGGCGCCGATGTCACTGTAGCGCCCGTGGTGACCTGAGCCCAATTCCCAAACCGGCAAGGCTGAACCCGCTCAGCCTGCTAGACTGAAAGTTCCCACCATGCGTTTCGGCGTCGTCGTGTTCCCCGGCAGCAATTGCGACCACGATGCCTGGTATGCGGTTTCCCGGAACCTCGGCCACCAGGCTTCGTTTCTTTGGCATCAGGAGAGCTCGGTGGGCAACACCGATGCGGTGATCGTTCCCGGCGGGTTTTCCTATGGGGATTACCTGCGCTGCGGCGCCATCGCGAAGTTCTCGCCGATTCTGGGGGCCATACGACGCCATGCGGAGTCGGGCGGGCTGGTGATCGGCATCTGCAACGGGTTCCAGATTCTGGTGGAATCCGGACTGCTGCCCGGCGCCCTGCTTCGCAATCGCGGCCTGCGCTTTGTGTGCAAACCGGTGGAACTTGTGCCGGCGACTCTCAACAGTCCTTTCACGGGAGCGTTGCGGGCGGGTGAACGGTTGAAGATGCCCGTGGCGCACGGTGAGGGCTGCTATTACGCCGACGATGAGACGCTGGCCCGGCTGGAGAGTGAGGATCGCGTGGCTTTCCGGTACGTGGACAACCCGAACGGGTCACTGAACGATATCGCGGGCATCCTCAATGAAGGCCGCAACGTGTTGGGGATGATGCCCCATCCGGAGCGCGCCACGGAACCTCTGATGGGGAGCGCGGCCGGTCTGGGCATCTTCCAATCGATGGTGGACGCCTTCGCGGGGGCGGCCCGGTGATGACCATCACGCCGGACATCCTCGCCACGCACCGGCTGACGCCGGACGAATACGGCCAGATTGTGCGGATCCTGGGGCGCGAACCGAACTACACCGAGCTTGGGATCTTTTCGGTGATGTGGAGCGAACACTGCTCCTACAAGAGCTCTCGGGTGCATCTGAGAAAGCTGCCGACGCATTCACCGCGCGTGCTGCAGGGGCCGGGCGAGAACGCCGGCATTCTGGATATCGGCGGCGGCTGGGCGATTGCGTACAAGATCGAATCGCACAACCACCCCAGCTTCATTGAGCCGTTTCAGGGCGCGGCCACGGGCGTGGGCGGCATCCTGCGCGACATTTTCACCATGGGTGCGCGGCCTATCGCGGTGATGGACGCCATTCGCTTCGGCCCTCTGGACGATGCTGAATGCGGAGCGCGTAACAAGCGCATCCTGGCTGGTGTGGTGAGCGGCATTTCGCACTACGGCAACTGCTTCGGCGTGCCGACCGTGGGGGGCGAGACCGCCTTTGAGCCCTCTTACAACGGCAACCCGCTGGTGAATGTCTTCGCGCTGGGCATATTCCGGCACGACGAGGTCTTCTACGGACGCGCCACGGGGCTGGGCAACTCGGTGATCTACGTGGGCGCGAAGACGGGCCGCGACGGCATTCATGGCGCATCGATGGCTTCGGCGGAGTTCACGGAGGAGTCCAAGCAGAAGCGCCCCAATGTGCAGGTGGGCGATCCGTTCATGGAGAAGCTGCTGCTGGAGGCGTGCCTGGAGGCGATGCGCACCGGCGCGATTGTGGGCATCCAGGACATGGGCGCGGCCGGGCTGACCTGTTCAAGCTGCGAGATGGGCAGCCGCGCCGGCACGGGCATCAGCCTCAACCTGGACCTGGTGCCGCAGCGTGAACGCGGCATGACGCCCTACGAGATGATGCTCTCGGAGTCCCAGGAGCGGATGCTGCTGGTGGCGGACAAGGGGCGCGAGGAAGAGGTCTACGCGGTGTTCCGCAAGTGGGGCCTGGATGCGGTGCAGGTGGGTGAGGTGACCGGCGACGGCATCCTGCGTGTGTGGCATAAGGGAGCGGTGGTGGCCGAGATTCCCAACCGGGAACTGGCCGATGAAGCACCCCTCTACAACCGGCCGTACACCACGCCTTACAAGCCTTTCCCCACGACGGCGCCGGAGTTCCGGTCCACGGACCTGACGGGCGATCTTGCACGCCTGATGACGGCGAGCGACATCTGTTCCAAGCACTGGATCTGGGAGCAGTACGACTACACGGTGCGCACCAACACGGTGGCGGGCCCGGGGCTGGACGCGGCCATTGTGCGCATCAAGGAGACGGACACGTCGGTGGCGATGTCGCTGGACGGCAATGGCCGCTACTGCCTGCTGGACCCGCGGGAAGGCGCCAAGCTGATGGTGGCCGAGTGTTGCCGCAATCTGGCGGTGGTTGGGGCGCAGCCCATTGGCGCGACGAACAACCTGAACTTCGGGAACCCGGAGCGTCCCGAGATCATGGCCCAGCTTGTGGAGGCGATTGAAGGCATGGCGGAAGCGTGCCGCCACTTCGAAACACCGATCACCGGGGGCAATGTCAGCCTGTACAACGAGACACTGGGCGAGGCGATCTTTCCCACCCCCGTGCTCGGCATTGTGGGCCTGATGAAGACGGCCGCGCCGCCTTCCCTGACCTTCCGGGAGGCCGGCCGCGAGGTGATTCTGATTGGCGGCCTGGGGACCACGACCGAAGCCGGATTCGGCGGAACGCAGTATGCCAAGGCGGTTCTGGGGAAGCTTTGGGGGACGCCGCCCGCGCTCGACATGGAGTACGAAAAGCGGGTGCAGGAGGCGGCGCGCGAGGTGGTGGTATCGGGCCTGGCGGAGTCCGCGCACGATGTTTCGAAGGGCGGCCTGGCGGTGGCGCTGGCGGAGTGTTCGCTGGGCGGCGTGGGCGTGGATGCGCGGCTTGAAACGGACCTGCGTCCCGAACACGCGCTGTTCCACGAGGGCCCCTCGCGGGTGATTGTTTCGACAACCGAACCCGGAAATGTTTTGAACATTTGCGAGCGGTTGCGTGTGGAAGCGGTGCGGCTGGGTGTTACGATGGATGGGCGGCTACGGATCGGCGCCTGGATCGACACGGCGATTCCGCCGCTGCGCGATGCGTGGCGGGACGCGCTGGAGAAGCAGTTGGCGGACTAGGGAGCGCTCACAGGGCATGTTCGACAAGTTCCGTGAAGAGTGCGGCGTCTTTGCGATTTACGGCCATCCGGAGGCCGCCAATCTCACCTACCTGGGGCTTTACGCCCTGCAGCATCGCGGCCAGGAGAGCTGCGGCATTGCCTCATCGAACGGCCGCGAGATCCAGTGCATCAAGGGCATGGGCCATGTGAATGACCTGTTCCGGCCCGAGGTGTTGGGCCGCCTGCCCGGCGACATGGCGATTGGCCACACCCGCTATTCCACGGCGGGGGACACGGTGGCGGGCAATGCGCAGCCGTTCTCGGTTTCCTGCAACAAGGGCCGGATCGCGGTGGCGCATAACGGCAACATCACGAATGCCACGGAGTTGAAGAAGGAGCTGGAGGCCGAGGGGTCCATTTTTCAGGCATCGAGCGATACCGAGGTGATTCTGCACCTGGTGGCGCGCAGCCGGGAAAAGACCCTGGCGGGCGCCCTGCGCGAAGCTCTGCTGCAGCTTGAGGGCGCGTTTTCACTGGTGTTCCTGGCGGAAGACCAGGTGATTGTGGCGCGCGACCGGCATGGCTTCCGCCCGCTGGCCATGGGCCAGATGGAGCTTTCCGGCGGGCACATCAGCCACGTCTTCGCGTCCGAGACCTGCGCCTTCGACCTGATTGGCGCCGTGTATCTGAATGATGTGGAACCGGGCGAAATGGTGATCATCGGGCGCACCGGTGTGTCGCGCGAGCGGTACGCGCCGGTGCAGGACCCGGCGCACTGCGTGTTCGAGCACGTCTACTTTTCGCGGCCTGATTCGATTGTCTTTGGACGGCCGGTGCAGCAATCCCGCGAGAACCTGGGCCGGATGCTGGCCATCGAGTGTCCCGCGCCGGCCGATGTGGTTGTGCCGGTGCCCGATTCGGGCGTGGCGGCCGCGCTGGGCTACGCGGCGGAAAGCGGAATTCCCTTCCGGCAGGCACTCATTCGCAATCACTACGTGGGGCGGACGTTCATTGAACCGTCGCAGGCGATTCGCGATTTTGGCGTAAAGCTCAAGCTCAACCCGATCAAGCATCTTCTTGAGGGCCGGAGCGTGGTGCTGGTGGATGATTCGATTGTGCGGGGAACCACGAGCCGCAAGATTGTGCGCATGGTGCAGCAGGCGGGGGCGCGGGAGGTTCACCTGCGCATTTCCTGCCCGCCCACTCTTTCGCCGTGCTTCTACGGTGTGGATACGCCGACGCGGAGCGAGTTGATTGCGGCGAACAACACGACGGAAGAGATCCGCCGGTTCGTGGAAGCCGATTCGCTGGGTTACCTTTCGCTTTCGGCGCTGCGGCAATCGGTGGACGATCGCGACATGCGCTACTGCTACGCGTGCTACACCGGGGACTACCCCACGGACCTGGTGAACATCGAAGAGCTGATCGCGGCCAAGAAACGCCGATGAGCAGAGCGCCGGCACACCTGGGCGCGCGCGTGGCCGCTTCCGCGGCGGACGTTCCTTATTCGCGCATCCGCGAGCTGGCTGAAGAAGCCATGGTGCTGGACGGCCAGTCCAGCCGGCCCGAAGACCGCGTTCTGCGGCTCTACTTCGGGGAATCGAATCTGCCGACACCCGAGTTTATCAAGCGGGCGGCCGAGAAGGCCCTGCGCGACGGGCTGACCTATTACACGGAGAATGCCGGGACGCCGGGGTTGCGGCGAACGTTGTGCCGTTATTACGAGTCCACTCATGGCGTGGCGTTGGAGCCCGGGGAGATCGTGGTGACGGCTTCCGGTGTGCAGGCGCTGAACGTTGCCATTCGCTGCCTGCTGGACCCTGGGGATGAGGCGATCATCCTGACGCCGGCCTGGCCCAACGGTTCGGCGATTGTTCAACTGGCGAATGCCCTGCCGCGCCAGATTGCGCAGCCGTTGAGCGGATCGCGCTACAGCATCGATTTCGACCGCCTGGAAGCGGCCGTGACGCCACGCACGCGGTTCCTGCTGTACACGTCGCCATCGAATCCGCTGGGGTGGGTGGCGACGGAGGCCGATCAGGAGCGGCTGCTTGAGTTCACGCGGCGGCACGGCCTGTGGCTGTTGGCCGATGAGGTCTACGAACGGCTCTGGTATCAGGCGGAGCCCGGGGCGGCGGTGCCCAGCATTCTGCGGAAATGCTCGCGGGAGGATGCGGTGATTGTGGCGCAGTCCTTTTCGAAGACCTACTGCATGACCGGATGGCGGCTGGGCTGGCTTGTGGCCCGCGGCGATCTGGCCGCGCGCGCCGCGCAGTTGAACGAGTTCATTGTGTCCCACGCGGCCACGTTCACGCAGCGCGCCGCAGAGGAAGCTCTGCTGTGGGGCGAAAAGACGGTGCGCGAGATTGTGGCGCATTTTCGCACCAATCGTGACTACTGTCTGGAACGGCTGCGGGCGATGCCTGGTTTGACGGTGCCGGAGCCCGATGGCGCTTTCTACCTTTTTCCTCATGTGGCGGGGCTGGAAGACAGCTTTGGGCTGTGCCGGCAGATTCTGCATGAGACGCGGGTGGGCGTGGCGCCTGGGGTGGCTTTTGGGGAGGGTGGTGAGGGCTCCATCCGGCTGTGCTATGCGGCGGACCGGACGGTGCTGGGGCCCGCGCTTGACCGGCTGGCTACATTCTTCCAGTCGAGGTCCACACCGCACGGAAGGTGAGGTCCGGCACAGCGCGGACATGGGGAGGGATCGTGACACCGCAACCGTTCTTCTGCCCAAGACGCGGGGCCCAAGGCTCGATACCGTGCTACGAGTGGCCGCCTAAGCATGTTCGTCGATCCACTGTGCTTGTGGTGCATGGACTGGGAGACCATGGCCGAGCTCTCCCGTACCTCTACCTGGCAAGTGCTCTCGCCTCGACCGGGCGCCGCGTGCTTGCGTTTGACCAACGAGGACATGGTCAAGTGAAGCGGGTGGAGAAGGGCCGCGCCAGATTGCCACAGTTGATGGATGACCTGGAAGACGTCAGCCGCCATTGCAGGACGAAGTGGGCCGAGGATACACTGACTTTCGTCGGGATGAGCATGGGCGCGATCGTGGCTCTGAGCGCTTGCCAACGCACTCCAGGACTTGCTGATGGCGTAGTTGCAGTCTCTGCTCCCCTCGGACCGGTTGCGGCATCGCCAATTGCCATAGCCGCTGCCAGGGTACTCGGCGGCGTATTGCCGGGATGGCCACTATCGAGCGGAATCGACCTTGCTGAGGTAACCGCAGATCAAGAAGCTCTGAAGGCTTACACAACTGATCCGCTGTTCCACTCGACCATAGCAGCAGGCCTGGCGTCTGATCTGCTTGCCGCTCCCCAGAGTCTTCGTGCCGGCGCCGGTGCTTTCAGTTTGCCGATCCTGATGCTGCATGGAGATTCGGATCGGATTGCGCCTTGGGACCCTGTTTTCCCATCGATGGTTTCGCCGCAGTTGCTGAGCGTTCGAATGATCCAGAATGGCCGCCACAATCTCTTTCTGGACAGTGCAAGAGGCACGGTTTTCGCAGAGCTTGACTCCTGGCTCGAACAACTTGAATTCCGCCGGTCGAGCGCGAGCGACTCCTAACCCCTTGGTCAACAGAACTGTTGTGAAATCCTCTTCTTGCCGGAAACGCCGAGCCGAGTGTAGACGCAACTCGTGATGACATCGGGTGAGTTTAGTAAAGCCGGGCAGGCTTCCGGCCCCCCAATCGCTGACCCGACGTGGCCCTGAGGCCTGAGTCAGCGGCTTCGCGCCGCGCGGAGGGCCTACTTCTCAAAGCCCCGCATGTATGGGACGTCCGGTGGCCGCGACCCGGTGCTGAATTGCGGTCCCCGTGTCGAGCGGTAGCTTATGTTCAAGACTGGCGTCTCGAGACGGCGTCCGACGGCGGAGTAGCGGCCATTCTCCCAGTTTGATTGCATGTAGTGGTTCGTGATTCCTGTTGACAGGAGGAGCCGCTCAGCATTGAATGGTTCCTTCCTGGTCACCATCATTTCGGTGATCCAGTGCGGTTGGGCGTTCGAGGCGTGATACTGCGCATACGGACCGGGCCAGCCCAGCATCGAGATGATCGCCGGCTCTTTTTGTCCCTCGATTTCGGCGGCATAGGTCCAGCCCACATCGCGGGCATCGATGACCGCCGCTTTCGTCCCATCGTTGTACTCGACGATGCACGCGTTTGCCCGGGCGTGCTGCTGAAATCTTCCCTTCTTGAAGTTGAAGCTTGCCGCTACTGAGTCAAGCAGCTTGGCTGCCCAGGGATTGCGTTCGACCCATCTCCATATTTCCCCTCCTCTGATGGACTGCACGGCCTTGACGCCTGTTTCGCCGCCCTTGCGGCGTTCCACGAAGGCCTGGAGCACATCGATGCAATGGAAGATGCCTCCTTCCTCCGAGGCGCCTCCCAGCATGATCGAGTTTCTGATTGGCGTATCGATGGCGATCTCGATCTCGGGTTTGCGGAAGTAGACCGGTATGGAGGAACCGCCGCTCAAAGGAAAGTCCAGCTCACGAGACTTGTCGAACATCCACTTGGCGTCATCCCAATTGTAGGAGAGGTGCTTGTCGTTAAAGACGGGCACCGAGCGCTTGCTCTGCTCGAACACCCGGACCACCTGCTCATAGATCCACCAACGCGGCAAGAGCCAGTGGCCTTTGAGATCGGTTGGATAGTTCCCGTGTTCTCCGACGATGACAACACCGTCCACGGCGAGTTCCTTCCCGCCCAGTGTGACAGCCTCTCCCACCGTCTTGTAGATGGGAACGTTTTTTGCCTTGCACACTTTCTGGCCGAGCCCGCTGGTATCCAACTGATGAATGTAAACGGACGCAACATCCACCCGTGACGGAGTGTGGGCGCCCTGCCACCAATAGCCGTCCATCAGCTTGCAGATGATCCAGTCCGCATGGGAGCCTGGAGCACCCCAAAAGGTGGCGCAACAGGCGATGCGAGGCCGTGTTTGCGGAGCCTGTGGAACCGCACCTACGGCGCGGCTGGCCAAACCGGTGAGGGCGGCCATACCGGTCTTGTCCAGCATTTGACGCCGGGTGACGAGCGGGTTCGACTTCATGGGGTGCTTCTCAGTCATGGGAAAGCTCCTTAGCTTTTCATCAGTGCGGTCTAGCGGCGGTTAAAGGCTCGATTGTACCGCCGCACACCAGTTGGCGCAAAATTCCCTTGTCGGGCGGAAAGTGGAGGTGAGGCGATGCCTGGTTCGCCATCGGTCCGCGAACATGTCGTGGAGATCGTCGCGGTGAGCGGCCGGCTACATTCTTCCGGTCAGGGTCCACACCCCGAGGAAGGTGAGGCCCGCCACCAGCGCGGACATGGGCAGGGTGAGAATCCAGGCCCACAGGATGTTGGTGGCCAGCTTCCAACGCACGGCTTTCACGCGCTGAATGGACCCCACGCCGGCGATGGCGCCGGTGATCACGTGGGTTGTGGAGACCGGAATGTTCAGGTACGTGGGGAACAGAATGGCGATGGCGCCCGCGGTTTCCGCGCAGAACCCGCCACGGGGTTTCAGGCGGGTGAGCCGTCCGCCCATGGTACGCACGATGCGCCAGCCTCCGGTGAGCGTTCCCAAGGCGATGGCCGCGTACGCCGTCAGCATCACCCAAAGGGGAACATCGAAGGTCTTGAGGTAGCCGGCGGAGACCAGCACGGCGGTGATGATGCCCATGGTCTTCTGGGCATCGTTGCTGCCGTGGGCGAAGCTGAACAGGGCGGAGGAGACAAGTTGGAGGCGGCGGAACCAACGGTCCATGGTGGAGGGCGTCGAATTCTTGAGGATCCAGTAGACCGCGATCATGAGCAGGTATGCAAGCAGCATCCCAAGCAACGGGGCGAGAACGATGAAGCGCAGGGTTTTCAGCCAGCCGCTGATGATGATGGCGTCGAATAGCTCCATCACGCCTTTGAGCATGATCGCCTTGGCCATCGCGGCGCCGGCATAGCCGCCGATGAGCGCATGCGATGAGCTGCTGGGGATACCGTAGTACCAGGTGAGCAGGTTCCAGAAGATGGCGCCCAGCAGACCGGCCAGCATCACCTGAGGCGTGACATACTCCTGGTTCACCATGCCCTTGCCTACCGTGCTGGCCACGCCGGTATGCAGGGTGAAGGCGGCCGCGAAGTTGAAAAACGCGGCCCAGCACAGGGCCTGGAATGGCGTGAGGACGCGCGTGGCCACGATGGTGGCAATGGAGTTGGCGGCGTCGTGGAATCCGTTGATGTAATCGAAGATGAGCGCGATCAGGACAATGAACGCGATGTAGACAAACGCCGAGTCCATGGCGGAGTTAGCTGTTCTTCACAACCACGTTCTGTAGAACATCGGCGACATCCTCGCAGGCGTCAACGCCGCTTTCAAGCAGTTCGTAGATCTCTTTCATCTTGATCAACTCGATGGCGTTGGTCTCCTCGCGGAACAGCGTGGCGAGGGCACCGCGCACCAGGCCATCCGCCTCACCTTCCAGCTTGTTGATCTCAATGAAGCAGGCCAAGGCGTCCTTGCCCTTGTTCATCAGGTCGAAGGCACGCTCCAGTTGCACGGCGCAGGCCTGAATGCGCTGCACCATTTCCACCATCACCTGATTCGGCCGGATGCCATAGGCGCCCATGCGATAGGCGACGTCCTCAATGGCGTCCAGAACATCGTCGAGGTGGGTGGAAATCTCGTGGATGTCCTCCGGATCGAGGGGCGTGATGAAGGTGGTGCTCAGCTTCTGGAACACGTCGTGGATAATCTCATCGCCCTGATGCTCGATGCTGTGGATCTCCACCGAGGCAGCGGGCAGCGCGGCGTCACCCTGGCGCAAAGCGTCCGCCAGCACGCGGCTGGCCTGGGCGATGAGCTTGGTGTGATTGAGGAAGAAGTTAAAGAACTTCTCTTCTCTCGGCAGGATTCTCATAAGTTATTGCGAACGGTTCCCCCGTCTGATCTTCTCATCGATACCCGCCGGGGTCAACCACCATTCCGTTACGATTCAATGACGATTGGAAAGTGTTCCCCGGGCTGGGCTTGCTGGTCGCCGGCCTCCGGGTCAAAGTAACGCGGATCGAGCAGGCGCTGCGGACGCAGGTTCCCCATCGCGCTGAGCATACTCTCCTTGAGGTGGGGGTAATCCTTTTCAAGATCGGCGAAGAAATCACGAAGGCTACGCCGCACGGTTCCGGTTTTTTGGGAGCAGCCGCAGGGGATGACCGGGGCGCCGAGCGACTCCGCGAACCGCCGGGTGAGGTCTTCGGTGACGTAAACCAGGGGCCGGATGAGCCGGAAATCCTTTTTCCTGGAGTAGGTTACCGCCGGGAGAGCGCTCAACTGGCCGGTGAACAGCGAGTTGCGGAGAAAGGCTTCACAGAAATCGTCGGCGGTGTGGCCGAGGGCGATCACGTTGGCCCCCAATTCGCGGCCAATGTCATAGACGGCGCGGCGGCGAAAGCGGCTGCAGACATCGCAGCCGTGGCCGGGCTGTTCTTCAAGCAACTGGATGGAGGGCGTGTCGTAGTGATAAGTCCAGTCGATGCCCCTGGCGCGCAGCCAATCGCCCACGGGTTGAATGGGTTGCAGGAACTTTCCCTGCTCCACGGTGAAGGCGCACACGGTGAACTTGACGGGCGAACGGCGGGCGAGCCGTAGCAGCACCTCGAGCAGGGTGACGGAGTCCTTGCCGCCGGAGAGGCCGACGGCAACGCGGTCCCCTTCGCGGATCATGTGGAAGCGTTGAATGGCCTCACCCACTTTGCGCAGGAGAGTCTTTTCGAGGTCCAACTTCCATTATAAGACCCGGCGTGGAACCGGGTACCCTGAAATCAGGGAAGAAAGCGGCCCGGCTGAGCGTCCAATGAGCACGACTGGTTCTCTGGTGGAGCAATTTCCGGCCATCACACGTCCGGGCGGCGGCCCGCCGGGGCCGGCGCGCGCGGCGGCCGGGGCCAGTGCCGGCGCTGAACTGATCCGTGCGTGCCAGGCCGGTGACCGGGAGGCGTTCCGCGAGCTGTTCGAGTTGTCGAAGGACCGCGTGTACACGTTTGCGCTTCGATCGACCGGAAACGCCGCCGCGGCGGAGGACGTGACGCAGCGCGTTTTCCTGAAGCTGATGCAGCGCCTGGGCGAGTTCCGGGGCGGCTCACAGTTCACCACCTGGCTGTACCGCATTGTGGTGAACGAATGCGTGGATGAACACCGGCGCGGGCGGCGCATCACGGGGGGCGAGGAAGATCTGGCCCGGGTAGCGGCGCCGGGGGACGGGATGGAGGCGGGCATTCTGGGGCGTGAGGTGTCACGCGCCGTGCAGGCGGCGATTGCCTCCCTGCCGCCCAAGCTGAGGATGCCGCTGCTGCTGCGGTATGCCGACGAGTTGTCCTACGAGGAGATCGCGCAGGTGATGGCGTGCTCAGCGGGCACGGTGGCGTCGCGGTTGAATCGTGGACACAAGCTGCTGGCGGAAAAGCTGGAAGCCTGGAAGGAGTGCGTGAGGTAGCCATGTGGAATCACGTTGAGAAGCGCCTGGCCGAGTATGTGGATGGGAGGCTCCCGGCGGCCGAGGCAGCCCGGGTGGCGAGCCATCTGGAACACTGCGCCCGGTGCCGGGGGCGTTGCGAAGCTGTGCGGTTCAACGCGCGGCTGCTGGCGGAACTGCCGGGCGCGGCGGCGCCGTCCGGTTTGTGGGCAGCGATTGAGCGGTCGCTGCCGGAGCCGCGGTCCTCGCCCGGCTTCATGCCCATGCTGCGTTGGAGCGCGATCGTGGGCATGCTGGCCGTGGGTGCGTTGGGGTTCACCCGTACGGTACCCGCGCCAGAACCCGCCATGGGTACTTGCGGATCCCCGAGCGGCAAGGCTCGGTACCGGTGCGAGGTGGCCCGGGTGAGCTGGCCGGCGCGAGATGGGCGGGCAGCGGTTGTGCCCGCCGCCGCCGCGAACGTTGCCGCCTGCGGGCATTGTCATCGAAATTGACGGCGGGCCGCCGTCCGGAAAATTGGGTACCCTGAAAGTTGCATGCTTTCGCACGGCGAACTGCTCGAAATGTTTGCCGGCAGCGATCTGATGGGATTGGGCGCCGCCGCCGATTCGGTGCGCAGGCGCCACCATCCCGGAGACGTTGTCAGCTACATCATCGACCGCAACATCAACTACACGAACGTCTGCACGGAGTATTGCAGTTTCTGTAACTTCTACCGTGCTCACAACAGCCCGGAAGCCTACGTGCTGCCGACCGCGGAGATCTTCGCGAAGATCCAGGAGACGATCGACCTGGGGGGCACGGGCGTTCTGATGCAGGGCGGCCTTCATCCCACGCTCGACATCACCTATTACGAAAAGTTGCTGTCCGATATCAAGGTGGAGTTTGGCGATCGAATCTGGCTGCACTGTCTTTCGGCGCCGGAGATTCTCAACATCGCCCAGATCAGTTCGCTGAGTGTGGAAGAGACGCTGCGCCGGCTGCGCGACGCGGGTCTGCAATCCATTCCCGGCGCGGGCGCGGAGATCCTGGATGACGAGGTGCGCCACCGCATCAGCCGGTTGAAGTGCAACACGGAGGAGTGGCTGGACCTGCATCGAACGGCGCACCGGCTGGGCATCCGCACCACCGCCACGATGATGTTCGGCTGCGGCGAAACGATCGAACACCGGGTGCGGCATCTGGAGCGCATCCGAGCCCTGCAGGAAGAGACGGGCGGCTTCACGGCCTTCATTCCCTGGTTCTTCATCCGCGAGAAGACGTCGCTTGGCCGGTTTGTGAAGGAAGAGGCCACGGGCGTGGAGTATCTGAAAACGCTGGCCATCTCCCGCATCTACCTGGACAACATCGTGAACGTCCAGTCGTCGTGGGTGACGCCGGGGCTCAAGATCTGCCAGCTTGGATTGAAGTTCGGCGGAAACGATGTGGGCAGCATCCTGATTGAGGAGAACGTGGTTTCGCAGGCCGGCGCCACGTTCCGTGCCACTGAGCGCGACCTGCGGCGTCTGATCGAAGATGCCGGCTTCCAGGCGCGGAAGCGCGATACCCTCTACCTGACGTACTACCTCAACTAGCGTGAACCTGGGAGTCTACGGCGGCACATTCGACCCGGTTCACACGGGCCATCTGGCCATTGCTCATGAGGCTGTTGCGAGCGGCCTGGTGGACGAAGTGCTGTTTGTGCCGGCGGCCCATCCGCCGCACAAGCGCCACGGCGCTCATGCCTCGTTCGAGCACCGGTTCCGTATGATCGAGCTGGCCTGTGCGGGTGATGCACGTCTGCTGCCTTCCCGTCTGGAAGAGGGCGAGGAGCGGAGCTACACCATCCGTACCCTGGAGCGCCTGTCCCGCGAGCGCCCGGGTGACCGGCTGCACTTCGTCATCGGCGCGGACGCTTTCGCCGAGATCCACCTTTGGCATCGCGCGAACGACGTGATGGCGCTGGCGGACTTCGTGGTGGTGAGCCGGCCGGGCCACACGTGCCAGTGCCCGGAGGGCGCCCGCATCCAGCGGCTGGATACCCTGGCGATTGGCATTTCGTCGTCCGAGATCCGGCGCCGGTTGCGGATTCATCGCGCGGCGGAGCACTTGCCCCCGGGCGTGCTCGACTACATTGTGGCGCACGGGCTCTACACGGAGTAGCTTGCCGGGGGACGGGGCGGAGTTCCTCCAGATCGACGAGGTGCCCCGGGCGGTTTGCGGCATGGTGGGGTCCTGGGGCTTCGCTCGCCATGCAGCGCGCTGCGGTGTCCAGGGCTTCGCCTAGATTGGCGCGCGCTTCATCCAGACGGCCGGTTCTGTCCTTGCGACCGCCAGAGCTTGGAGGAGAGTCTGCTCGGTATCGCGATCAAGCTCACGGCCGAGTTGCACCATCGCCAAATTGTTGACGGCGGGGCCTATGCCTGGCCCCGGGCAGTGCAATACCAAGGCGTGTGACGGCCCGGCGCCGCCTTCAAGAGTCCACCAAAGCCGGAGGGCTCTGTGATGTGAAAACTTGCATGCGTCTATCTGGGAATTGGGAGCGGACTTTGGCAAGATCTTCAGTTTCGCCGCGGCGACTCTGTGGCCTGGAGCACTCGAGTGTGGCGTTGCGGATGCATATGCAATGCATATACAATGATGGTGTGTTCGAGTGGGATCGGCACAACCTCAAGAAGATCGAGGCTCACGGGGTTTCCGCCGTTGAGGTGGAGCAGGCTCTTTCGATCAGCCCGGTGTTGGTCTACGAACAGGATGCAGATGGGGAGATTCGGTACGTGTACTACGGAGGAACGGCAAACCTGCGGCTGTTGGCGGTGGTTCTAACCGAACGCGATGATCGCATCAGGGTAATCACGGCCTACGACCTGGATGCTGGCCAGAAACAAGAGTATTTGAAGCGGTGGTTGGAAGAGGAGTGAACGCGATGAAGAAAGTAAAGACAGCTCAACTGAAGGTCCCGCGGTTTGCAAGCGAAGACGCCGAAGCCGACTGGTGGGCTAGCGCTGAAGGCCGGGCGTTCCTGGCGGCGCAACCGGCCAAGCCCGCAGGGACCGTGCAGACCGGGTCAAAGCTGGTCGCACGGCTGGTAAAAGCAGGCACAGTTCAGATCGCCCTGCGGTTGCCATCTCCCGATCTTGACAAAGCCCGGCGGATCGCTGAACGCAAGGGCATCGGGTATCAAACCCTCCTCAAGATGCTGGTTCACGAGGGGCTGGAGCGAATGGACCGGCCGGCTATTTAGTTAGCGCCGCCGGTTTTCACCCGCATCGTGGGTTCCAGAATGAGGATCGGGGGTACCATGAATCTGGATGAAGCCCACATTTCCGTTTTGAGCCGCGCGTGCGAATCTCCTGGATGCTCGTCCGCATCAATATCGATAGGGGTTTGAAGGCAGCGAAGACCCCTGCGGAGGACAGCACCCAATGGGTGACAAACAAAA
>VFZY01000164.1 GCA_016870915.1 Acidobacteriota bacterium
TCAGCCGGAAGGTTGGATCCTGCGAGAGCCGCTCGGCATCGTTGACATCCTCGTAGCCGGCAATCCGGCTGTAGACGGACTGGCGCAGTAGGTCCGCCAGCGGAAGCTGGGTATTCTTGCCGCGCCGTGAGTCAGTCAGGTGTTGGGCAATGAGAGCACCGAAGCCCAGCCGTTCATCCAACTCACGCACCAGGATCAGACCACCATCGGAAGTAACGCGCGATCCCTGGAAGTCGATCTTGAGAAGGCCGTTGAACGAGAGCTGAAAGGGCTGGTTTTGTTTGTCACCCATTGGGTGCTGTCCTCCGCAGGGGTCTTCGCTGCCTTCAAACCCCTATCGATATTGATGCGGACGAGCATCCAGGAGATTCGCACGCGCGGCTCAAAACGGAAATGTGGGATGAATAGACGCCGGAGTAGAAGAAGTCGAAAGGGTTGCGCCCCAGGCGCTGCGTGAAATCCGGCAGGCGGAAGCGTGGGGCGGTGGCGCCCCATCCCAGCAGGTACCGGCGGGCCGCCACCGATCCATCCTCATCCTCGGTCTCGCCGCGAAACAGCTTGTTCCGGGGCGAAACCGTCCAGGCGCCCTTCCTGAACAGCCGCCGCAGCATGTCGAAATCCAGCCCTTCCGGCAGGCCCATTATGGCCCGGGGCGATGGCACCGGACCCACATTCTTGAGGGCCGCGCCCGACTTGAGCCACGGAATCGTGTACAACGCCGTCTCACCACCGCGGCCTCGAATGATCACCGCGGCCGATTCCGGCAGTTCGGCGGCGCGCGGAATCTCGCTCTGTACACGATATGTGATGGAATCCGCGGCATAGCGCCGCGTGGCCCGCGGATTCCCCATCCGCAAGAAGCGCGAGAACTCGGCAATCCACTGTTCGGCGGTGTGGCCATCCACGCTCACCAGTTCATCGCCGATTTCAAACGGGTAGCGCTCCATGGGCAGCCGCGACCGGTTCACCTGCTCAATCAGCACCCGGTTGTCGTAGAGGTCCACCGAAAATCCCAGCCACGCCGTAAAGTGCGACGGCGTGATGAAACTGCTGTGCGTATCCTCAAGCCGTGCGACATACTCGGCGGAGATCTCGTAGAACTCAAGATCATCCTTGGCCGCCCGTACGCGATTGAGCCAGGGGCCAAGGTCGAACAGATTGAAACCCAGCGTCTGGATCTTCCAGTTGGCCGGCGCGTACTGCTTGGCATAGGCGGCGGCCATCGTCTGGAAATCGATGGCTCGCTGGTCTGGGGTCATCTGTGCGCTGAGACACAGTGATAGCGGAAGAAACACGGCGGCTGGCTTCAACGGAGTTCCTCATTGGACTCATCGGCCCCCACCGCCGTGCTCTGAGCACCGGACCTGTTACCCTCGACAGGTGGGATATGAACGCTTGGCCAAAGTCGGGCCTGGGCCTTTGGCCGCGGTGGCGCCTGGGCCTTTGGCCATGGTCGCGATGGGCGGCATCATTCACGAATCGAATTCGTTCAATCGTCTGACCACCTCGCTGGCCGATTTCGACGTCACAAACGATCCACGGCAGTGGGCGCACGGCCTGAACGAAGTGGCCGGATTCGCCGCCGCCCGCCGGGTCTCCTTCCGCATCCACCCCTCGATGGTGGCCACGGCAACTCCCAAAGGTCCCGTGGAGCCATCCGCGTTCGAGACACTCACCAGGCAGCTTGTCGAGGGTATTCTCGCGGCGCCCCGGCTCGATGGCGTCTACCTGGCGCTTCACGGGGCGCTCTACACGCCGCGCTACCCGCACGGAGATGAGGAGATCGTGCGGCGGGTGCGCGCCGCCATCGGACCGAAGATCCCTCTGGTGGTGACGCACGACTTTCACGCCAACATCACCCCTGAACTGGCTACGCTCACAACCGCGCTCATCGTCTACAAGACCAACCCCCACGTCGATCAGTACGAACGCGGAGAGCAGGCGGCGCGTGTGATGGACGCCATTCTGAAGGGAGAGGCCGCGCCGGTACAGACCATCGTCAAGCCGCGCATCTTCTGGAACATCGTGTTTCAGAACACCGGCGAAGCACCTCTCGATCAGGTGGCCCGGGCCATCCGGCAGGCGGAACGGGCGCCCGGCGTGATGGCGGCCAGCTTCGCCTGCGGCTATCAGTACAACGACTGCGCGCACATGGGCCCGGCCATCGTCATGGTGACCAACGGCAACCGCGCATTGGCCCGCACCGAAGCGCGGCGCATCGCCCGCACCATGGAGCAGCTTGGGCGTGGGCTGGCGTTGGATCTTCCCAATGCCAGAGAGGCGGTGCGGCAGGCGATCGCGGCGAAACGCCATCCCGTAGCCATCCTTGATGCCGGCGACAATGTCGGCGGCGGCTCGGCGGCCGACAGCACGTTCCTGCTCCAGGAACTGGTCAGGCAGAATGCCGAAGGCTGGGTTGTGGTGCTCGACGATCCGGACGCGGTTCGCGTTGCGGAAGCCGCCGGTGTGGGCCGCGCGTTCCAGGGCGCCGTGGGGGGCAAGAAGGACCGCCTGCACGGTGCGCCCGTCCGGATCCGGGGGCGCGTGCGGTCTCTCCACGACGGCCGCTTCACCGAAACCCAGATCCGGCACGGCGGATGGCGCTTCTGGGAGATGGGACGCACCGCCGTGATCGAAGTGGAAGGGTCAACACGCGACCTGCGAAGTCTCCTGGTGCTCACCAGCCAGCGCACCATGCCGTTCAGCCTCAGGCAACTCACCAGCCTGGGCATCGAAACGCGCGATCACAAGATCATCGTGGTGAAGGGAACCATTGCACCCCGCGCCGCCTATGAACGCCACGTGCGCCAGTTCATTCTGGCGGACACGCCGGGTTCAACGGCGGTGAATCCGGGCAAGTTCAGGTACCGCCGCGCTACCGCGCCGCCGAAGTAGAGGAAGCAGCCGAAGTAACCTCGCGGAACACGCGCAGCAGGTTGCCACCCAGAAACTTCCGGATGCGCGCCTCCGAGTATCCGCGCTTCAACATGGCCTGCGTAAGCATCGGCACGTCGCGAATGTCCCGCATTGGTTTCGGCAGCGTGGGGCCGCCATCGAAGTCGGTTCCCAGCATCACGTGATCCTCACCCACCACTTCAATGGCCCGATCCACCACCTTGAACCACTCATCCACCGTGTAAAGCAGGTTGTCCGGCGCCGCAATGCCCACCATCGGAAACTTCGGCGCTGAGATCCGGTCCAACTCGGCCAAAGGCATTGAGGCGCGTCTGTCGACATCCGAGGTATCCCAGAAAGGGCGGCCTGCTTTCGAGGTGCGGTAGTCGAACATGGGCCGGTTGTGGAACTCGTTGCCGATGTGGAAACCGATCACACCGCCCTTGGCCGCGATCTTTCGCGCCAGTGATTCAGACAATACGCGCGGAATGTCGTTGAACGTCCGAAGGCCATCGTGCGTGCTGACAATGGGGTGCTTGCTCACCTCCAGCGTCTGTTCAAGGGTCTTCTCGGATGCGTGCGCCACGTTGATCACCATGCCTAGGCGATTCATCTCCCGCACCACCGCCCTGCCGTGTTCGGTGAGCCCGCCCAGCCGCTGCGGGGCACAGCAGGAATCGGCGAAGTTATTCGCCCAGTTGTGCGCCGGCAGTTGCGCGGAGCGCAGGCCAAGCCGGTGCAGATTGCGCAGAACGGCCAGATCGCCATCCAGGTCGAAACCGCCCTCCAGATCCAACACGGCGGCCACCCGGCCCTCGCGGTTCAACCGTTCGATGTCCGCTGCGTTGAGCGCCAGGCCGATTGTCGCCCGGTTCCGTTCGATCTGCCTCAGCGCGGTATCGATGAGCCGCAGTGCATGCCGCGTTTCATGCCGGCCGGGATAGTACTCCTCATTGACGAAGATCGTGAAGAAAAGGGCGTCCAGGCCGCCTTCGCGCAGGCGCGGCAGGTCCACCTGGCCGGTCGAAACGCGCTCGCCCATGTCGCCGCCGTGATGGAACTGGCGGTTGGCCATGTGGACGTGGGCGTCGAACACAAAAGCCCGGCGGTGCAGATCCAGCGCCTCCGGGGAAACCTGTGCCCATGCGGCGGCCAGCAGGATCGGTACACTCATCGGATCAGCCTCAGGCGGCCGAACTTTTCAGGCGTGTGGAAGCTGGGCGAATCCACCGGCTGCCAGGTGATGTACTTCCGGGGGTCGGGTCCGCCCTCAATACGGTAAAGATTCAGGCGGAGTTGATTACCCTCGCCCGGCGTGCGTGTGTCGATGGACTTCCACGGAAGCTCAATCACACAGGACCACGTCTTGGCCGCCTCGTCAATGAACGTCTTGGTGCGCATGCCGGCGTTCCAATACCAGTCCACTTCACGGCCCTTGCGGCTCTTGTCGACATCCAGATCCACCCATTCGCCGCGCGGCGAAACCTCGAACTCCTTGTAGATGTGGATGCGCTCCAGGTCGTGCCCGATGAACACCTCCACCACATCGTATTCCCACAGACCCCAGGTTTCGTTCTCAATGGCCGGGTTGGGTTTCAGATACATGGACTCGTAGCGGGCCGTGAACAGGAAGTAAAGGTGCGTCGGGGTCCACAGGCTGCGGACCTCGGTGCGCGCCTCGGGCAGTGGCTTGCCGAAGCGGTCGCGCTCGGCGGTGACCAGCGGGGCGGAAGTCCAGGGTCCCGTGAGGCGGGCGGTCATGGGCGGGGCTTGGGCGGTGAAGCGCGAATCGAGAGTGGCCGGGTCCGCGGCGAGGGTGAGAAGCACAATGGGGGTCCACATTGCCCTCCAGTATGCCTGTTTGGCACGGGGAGCGGGGGCCGTGCCGGTGGTTGATATACTGAAGATGCAAGGGGGGCATGTCCTCAAAATGATGTCGAACCGCGTGAAAGTGTTGTTCGTCTCCACTTCCAGTTTCCTGGTGGGGGCGCTGGTGATCGGCTCCATGATGGGGCGCAGTGCGTCTCCCGAGGATACGTACAAACACCTCGCCGTATTCACCGAAGTGGTGTCGCGCATCAAGAGCGACTACGTTGAGGAACCGGACCTGAAGAGCGTCACGCTCGGTGCCCTGAACGGTCTGCTCGAATCGATCGACCCCTATGCCAGCTATCTCAGCGCGGACCAGTATCAGCAGTATCTGAAGAATGAGGACGCCCGCAAAGGGGACCTTGGGCTGGTGCTGGCTAAACGCTACGGCTATATCAGCGTGGTGGCCGCACTGCCAGGGTCCGCCGGCGCCAAGGCCGGTCTGGGTACCGGCGACATGCTGGAAAGCATTCAGGGTGTGGCGACGCGCGACATGCCGCTGGCCTACGCCGAGGTTCTGCTTTCAGGCGAGCCGGGCTCGAACGTCGAGGTCTCCGTGCTGCGGGTGCGCAAGCCGGAACCCACCAAGATGACCCTCACGCGGACGCCGGTGAAGTATCCGGCGGTGGCGGCGAAGCTGCTGCCCGGCGAGATCGGCCACGTCAAGGTATACAGCATTGAGGCGGGCAAGGTGGCGCAGATCGCCGCCGCAATCAAGGATCTGGAAAAGCAGGGCGCGAAAAAGCTCATCCTGGATGTTCGCTACTCGGCCGTGGGCGCGCCGCAGGATGGCGTCGACCTGGCGAACCTGTTCCTCGACAAGGGACAGATCGGCTATCTGCAGGGGCAGCGCGTGAGCAAGCAGACCTTTGAGGCGGTGCCGTCGAAGAAGATCACGTCCCTGCCCATGGTGCTGATCACCAATCGCGGCACGGCGGGCCCGGCGGAAGTGGCCGCGGCGGCGCTGCTTGAACACAAGCGGGCTACGCTGGTGGGCGAGCGCACCTACGGCGACGCCGCGCAACGGAAGGCCATCACGCTCGACGACGGCGCGGCCGTGATTCTGTCCGTGGCCAAGTACTACGCGCCGAACGGCAAGGCGATTCAGGACACGGCGGTGGTGCCCACCGAAGCGGTGAACGACAACGAACCGCTGGATGATGACGCCGACACCCCGGCGCCGGCGCCGGCGGAGGCCAGGAAGTCCGACGAGGATGCTCCCCTGAAGCGCGCCGTGGAAGTGCTTTCCAAGTAACGGTATATGCCTCTTTACGAGTACGAGTGCAAGCAGTGCGGTAGCGTGTTCGAAGTGCGCCAGAAGTTCAGCGACGATCCGCTGACGACGCACGAAGGCTGCGGCGGGCCGATTGCCAAGCGGTTGGCCGCACCGGCGTTCCAGTTCAAAGGCACGGGCTGGTACATCACGGACTATAAGAAGGGCAACGGCGGAGCGCCCGGAAAATCGGATTCCAAGGGCGATTCGAAGTCCGAGTCAAAGAGCGAAACCAAGTCAGGCGACAGCGGCTCGGGTTCTTCGTCCAGCGCTTCGTCCTCCAGCGGGTCATCGTCAAGCGGCTCCTCCTCCGGCTCGCAGACGTCCAACTCTTCCTCCAAGTAGTAAAATACGGCAAGGTTTCCACCCTGCCATGAACAGCACACGACGCCACTTTCTGGCCGCTTCAGCGGCTCCTGCTCTGTTGGCCCAGCAACGGCCGGTCACTCCCAACGACAGAATCCGCGTGGCGCTCATCGGCGCGGGCGGCATGGGCACCGGCGATGCCCACTCCGCGCGCGCGCAATCGGGCGTTGAACTGGCCGCCGTGGCCGACGTGTATGAAGGGCGCTTGAAGCGCGCCCGCGAAGTATGGGGCTCCGATGTGTTCGTGACGCGCGACTACCGTGAGGTGCTCGCCCGCCCCGGCATCGACGCCGTGATCGTCGCCACACCGGATCACTGGCACGCGCGCATCTCCATCGACGCCATGAACGCGGGCAGGGACGTGTATTGCGAAAAACCGATGGTCCAGAAGCCGGAAGACGGCCTGGCGGTGGTGGAGGCGCAGAAGAAGACAGGCCGCATTCTGCAGGTTGGCAGCCAGCGCGTCAGTTCCGTGGTGTATCAGAAAGCCCGCGATCTGTTCCAGTCGGGCGCCATCGGAGAATTGAACTTCATTGAGGCCTGGTGGGATCGCAACTCCGCCATCGGCGCTTGGCAGTACTCCATTCCTCCCGACGCCACGCCTGCCAACATCGACTGGGACCGTTTTCTGGGTTCCGCACCCAAGCGCCCCTTCGAGCCCATGCGCCTCTTCCGCTGGCGCAACTATCAGGACTATGGCACCGGCGTCACCGGCGACCTCTTCGTCCACCTGTTCAGCGGAATGCACTTCGTCACCGGCTCCATCGGACCCACGCGCGTCTATGCCACCGGCGGCCTGCGCTTCTGGAAGGATGGCCGCGACGTGCCCGACGTCATGCTGGGCCTCTACGACTATCCGAAGACTGCCTCGCACCCGGCCTTCAACCTGGCGCTGCGGGTGAACTTCGTCAACGGCGCCGGCGAAACGTCCGGCTTCCGGTTCGTCGGCTCGGAAGGGATCATGACCATCGGTAGCGGCGTCACCGTGTCGAAACAGCCCCGCGAAGCCGAGCCCGGCTATACCGTCGATACCTTCGCCAAGGAGACCCAGGACCAGTATCTGCGGCAGTACCGCGAGAAGTATCCGGTAACGCCCGCCACCGCCGATGGCATCCCCCCGCAGGTGGAGGATCGCTATCTGCCGCCGCGCGGGTATAGCGATCATCTCGACCATCACCGGACCTTCTTCCAGGCCGTGCGGTCCAGGCAGGCCGTGGTGGAGGACGCCGTGTTCGGCCTGCGCGCGGCGGGCCCGGCGCTGCTTTCAAACGCCAGCGTGTTCGAACAAAAACCCTGCTTCTGGAATCCCGAAACGATGAAACGGGTGACGGCATGAGTTTCGCGGCGAATGACCGTGTGCGGACCGCCCTCATCGGTGCTGGCGGCATGGGCATGGGCGACGTGCGCTACGCGCTGGCCGTGCCCGGCGTGGAACTGGCGGCCGTGTGCGATATCTACACCAGCCGCCTGGACCGCGCGAAGGAACTGTGGGGCGCGCACCTGTTTACCACCCGCGATTACCGCGAGGTGCTGGCCCGGCGCGACATCGATGCGGTGATCGTGGCCACACCGGATCATTGGCATGCCCGGATCGCGAGCGAAGCGCTGCGGTCGGGCAAGCACGTCTACTGCGAGAAGCCCATGGTCCAGAAGATTGAGGAAGGGCGCACCATCATCGACGCCCAGAAGGCCAGCGGCAAGGTGTTTCAAGTGGGCAGCCAGTACGTGAGTTCGCTCGTGTTCCACAAGGCCCGGCAGTTGTTCGAGCAGGGCGCCATCGGCCGCTTGAACATGGTGGAGGCATGGCTTGACCGGAACACGGCGCTCGGTGCGTGGCAGTATTCGATTCCCCCGGACGCCTCGCCGGCCACCGTCGACTGGGACCGGTTTTTGGGCCACGCGCCGAAGCGGCCCTTTGAAGCCGTGCGCCTGTTCCGCTGGCGGAACTATTCGGACTACGGCACCGGTGTCGCCGGCGACCTGTTCGTCCATCTGCTCAGCGGCCTGCATACCGTCACCCGTTCGGACGGGCCGAACCGCGTGTTCGCCAGCGGCGGCGTCCGGTTCTGGAATGACGGCCGCGACGCCGCGGACGTGATGTTGGCGCTGCTCGACTATCCCAAGTCCGCGCGCCACCCGGAGTTCACGTTGGCCCTGCGTGTCAACCTGAAAAGCGGCGTGGCCCAGGAGCAGTTCGGGTTCCGTTTCGTGGGTTCCGAGGGGATCATGATGGCGAGCATGGCCGGCCTCACCCTCACCAGGAATCCGGATGAAACGGAGCCGGGTTACTCCATCGGCACGTTTCCCAAGGCCGTGCAGGAACAGTTCCTGCGCGAGTACCGCGCCAAGTACCCGGAGCGGCCCGCTCAGGCCGATTCGATGCGCCCCAACTCGGAAGTGCGCTACGTTCCAAAGCAGGAAGCGCACCTGGATCATCACAAGGCGTTCTACGCGTCGGTTCGCGAAGGCGCGCCGATGATCGAGGATGCGGTCTTCGGCATGCGCACCGCGGGCCCGTCGCTGCTGTGCAATGAGAGCCTGGCGAACCGCCGCATTGAGACCTGGAACCCGGAGACGCTCTCCCGATGAAGGCGTGGACGCTGGCCATGGCGGCGGCGGTGGGTGGCTGGGTGGCGGAGGATGGCCGGGCGGCGGACGCGGAGTTCAACGGACGCTGGAACCTCACTGTTCCCGGCGAGCCCAAGGGCCGCTGCTGGTGGCTTGAGGTGACCGGCGCCGGAACCCGGCAGATCAAGGGTAAGTTCGTGGGCGCGCCGGGCGGCGGCATGGATGAGATCCCAAAGATCGGGATCAGCCACGGCGAACTGGCCTGGGAGTTCGAACGCAAGTACTCAAACTACGGTCCCGATGCGCTGCGCCAGAACGTGCGGCGCGGCGTGTACAAGGCGCGTGTGATTGAGGGCCGCCTGCTGGGCCGGTTCGAAATGGAAGGCGTTGGACTGAAGTTTATCGGTGTGCGCGCGCCGGTGATCCTTGAGAAGGACGACGGGGCCTGGCGGGAAGCACCGCCCGTGGAGTTGTTCAACGGCAGAGACCTGGCCGGGTGGCGCGCTTTGATGCCGGGTCAGGCGCTCGGCTGGACGGTCCGCGACGGCATTCTCA
Source organism: Acidobacteriota bacterium (assembly GCA_016870915.1). Lineage (GTDB taxonomy): Bacteria > Acidobacteriota > Terriglobia > Bryobacterales > Bryobacteraceae > VFZY01. The sequence goes on from VFZY01000164.1 coordinate 9,527, forward strand.
CGAACACCGCCGGAGCCAACAACCTGCTTTCCGAGAAGACGTTCTGGAACTTCGCGCTCCACGCCGAATTCCGCGTTGGGTCAAAGAGCAATAGCGGCATCGGGCTGCGCGGGCGTTACGAGATCCAGATCCTCGAAGACTACGGCCAGCCACCGGACACCCACGGCAACGGTGCCTTGTACTCACGCGTGCTCCCCACGCTGAATGCCAGCCGCCCGGCGGGTGAGTGGCAGACGTACGATATCCGCATCGTCGGCCGCACCGTGAGCGTGGTGCTCAACGGAAAAACCGTCATCGATCGCCGCGAGGCCGAAGGGCCCACCGCCATTGCCATGGACGCCGACGAAACGAAGCCAGGACCCGTGTTCCTGCAAGGCGACCACGGAAGCGTGGAATTCCGTAAGATCACCGTGACACCGCTTGTAAGGAAGTAGCGAAGCCGTTTGCCCGAACTGACCATCCATGCCCGCGGCGAGGACGAGACCATCGCCGCCGGGCAAAAACTGGCCGCATTCCTGCCCCGTCGCGCGGCGGTTCTGCTCATCGGCAACCTGGGCGCCGGCAAGACCACCTTGGCCAAGGGCATTGCGCAAGGCCTGGGGGTGGCCTCCGCGGACGAAGTTTCAAGCCCCACTTTTCCCCTCATCCACGAATTCGGAGACCCCGCCCGGCTCTTCCACATCGATCTCTACCGTCTGGATACCGAAGAAGAGGTCTCCGCCCTGGGCCTGGACGAAATCCTGGACCGCGACGCCATCACCCTCATCGAGTGGGGAGAACGCTTCCCCGCGCTCTGGCCCGCCGACCGCTGGGAGATCCGGATTGAGCCCGATGAGGCTGGTGAAGCCCGGTTCATCACCGTCCGTGCCTGGGGCAGGGAACTGCCCGAAGCCCAGTTCCGCGCACCCGAGCCGCCTGTACGAAACGAACCCAATCCTGAACCTGAGCCGCCCGTGGCGCGTCGGCGGCTGCCGTGGCGCTGGATCCTGGGCGTGGCTGCGGTGGCCTCGCTGGGCGTGGCAATCACGCGGCTGTACCCGGTCTGGTCTTACCACCCCGGCCACCCGGTATTGCCACGGCAGACGGTGGCACTGGCGGGATTCCGGGACCTGGGACTGCTGGCCGAGGAGACCGCCCGCTGGGAAACCGGCTGGATTGGTCCGGCGGCCACCGGTTGGCTGGCGGCCAGCTTGGCCGGGACCCGTCATCTGGCGCTGCCCACACCGGAGCGCGTGGCCGCCGTACGAAACCAAGCCAATGGCGACACCGCCGGCGTGCTGACCCGCCGCGAAGTGGAAGCGCTGCGTCATGAACTCGGCGCGACAGTCGTCATCGGCGGCTCCTACATCTCCATCCGCGACCGCCTCCGGTTCGACGTCTTCGTGCAGGATGCCCGGACCGGAGCGCCGCTTGTCCTCTTCAGCGAGCCCGGGACGGAGGAAGAGTGGCAGGATGCCATGGAACGCGTGCGCCGCCGGCTGGCGCCCGTGCTGGGTCTGGTGGGCGGCCCACCGCCCGGCGTGTTCCTTCCGGCAACGCCGCCGGACGAGACTCTTCGAACTTCCCGCGAGTAGCGTCATGCCGCGCGGGGCACTCCGCCGGGAAGGACATCCGCCGGCGGTACCGCTTGAGCCTGGACACGAAACGGCCGGTTGAGCAGCGTGGCCAGCGCGACACTGCATTCCAGCACCACCGCCGGCGCGATGGGCGAGAAGTCGAAGCTTCCCAGAATGCGGCGCAGCCGGCCGTGAATCGTCGCCGCGACATCGTTCACCATGCGCTCCGGGCGATAGCTGCGGCGCGCGGTTCCGGTGAGGCGGATCAACTCGGGAACCAGATCGCCTTCGGCCGCCACCAGCCGGTCCAGAATGCGGCGGCGGTTGCGCACCGAATCCACAATGCTCTGAGCATCCTCCTCGTCGGCGCGCACGTAGAGGGGCCGCAGGTGTGCCTCTTCCAGAAGCGGCCGAAGCTCAATCAGACGCCGCTGCATGCGCGGCATGGCGCGATGGAAGAGAAGCCGTGTCGTGGACCCGCCCAGCAGGTCGTACGTATACCGGCAGTCGCTCGCCGCAACATGTGGCGTCGAGTTCTGATAGACCAGCACACCGTGGAACTCATCCACCGAGCGCAGGCGTTTCGAATCGGAGTACCACGCGGCCGGCAGCCACCGCCGCAGCGCCCGCTGGGAATCCGTCGACACCCGCTTGGCGGGCCGGCGATGGAAGGAAGTGCCAATCTGAGGAGCATCCAGCCATGTGGCCCCCGCGGCCGCGGCGATGGAGAAGCGGGCCGCCCCGCGCATGGGCGCATCCAGCGGGGCGGCCTGAAGGCCGAAGTTGGCAAGAATGGGCAGGCGCAGCGCGTGGTCCTGGCCCGGCGTGATGGGCGTGTCAAAGAACCAGTCGAGGTGAATCTGTTCGCCAGGCTCGGGGATGGTGTGGATAAAGTCGAGCAGGAACGCGGCCAAATCGCCGCTGGAAAGAATGGGAGCGGCGCCGGGCCGGGAGTCGCGGGAGTAGTAAAAGCGGAACATCGTGACTGGCTCCTTGCAGTGAAAGTACCCGGGAACGGTTCCCGAGAATGAGAGCATAGTACACGTTCGCCTAAATTTCGCCCATCGAATGACCCGCCGCGGAACCCGGCAGAATCCGTAGGTGATTCCGTCAAAAGGCACTTAACGGCGGCGAAAATATTTCTCGCCGCGTTGTGACTGCAGAGAAGCACCTGAGAAAATTCACCGGCACGTCCATCCGGACGAACTTCAAAACTGATACCGCACCGCGAGCTGCATCACGCGCCCGTCGCCGGCCCCCGTGATCCACCCAAAGTTCGTGTTGCCAACAGTGGTCGCCGGGTTGTTGAAGTTCACCGTGTTGAGGAAGTTGAAGCTCTCCCAACGCACCTCCGCCGCGTGCCGTTCGTTGAAGCGAAACTCCTTCCGCAGGGCGAAATCCGTGTTGAACTGCCGCGGGCCATACGCGGAGTTGCGGGCCGCGTTGCCCGCCGTGTTGAGCGCCTGGATGCGGTACGCATTCGGGTTCAGGAAACCGAACCGGTTGACCTTGGGGTCGACGCCGGTGTTTGCCGTGCCCACCCGGTCCGGACGCAGGCCGCCGCCATTGCGCTGCAGGAAGCGATACGCCTGATTGTTGGCCGGATTGATGCCATTGGCGTTCAGACTGACGTTGATCGGCAGGCCGGACCGCGCGGAGACGATGCCGGAAAGCTTCCACCCGCCCAGCACCCAATCGGCGGGCTTGCTCCAGGATGAGCCCCAGCGCTTGCCGCTTCCCCACGGCAGATCGTAGGTAACGGCCGTCGTGTAGCGCTGCACGGGAGTCTGCGCCATCCGGCCCCATTCGGCCTTGAAGTTATCCAACAACTGCGGCGAAGCGCCTGCGTCCCAGGCCCCCGCCTGATCCAGGGCCGATGCCCACGTGTACGCGGCCAGCACGTAAAGCCCGTTGGCATAGTTGTGCTCGAACTTCGTCTGGAAGGCGTTATAGCGCGACCGTGCCCGGCTGGCCCCCGTCTGGATGCCCTGCCACAGCGGGAACGGCCGGTTGGCCGCAACCGAACCATCCACGCCAAACGGAGTCTGGTTGCGCTCATAGAGTCCGAAAAGACTGCGCCCGTTGTTGCCCACATAGGCGATCTCAAACGTGCTGGCGCGCGTGGTCTGGAACTGCAGCGCAACGTTCCACTGCTGAATGAGGCCGGAACGCTGATCCCGCTCGCGCGTGCGCAGCGTCACCAGCCGGGAATCGAAGTTGCTCAGCACACCGTTCGGAATCGGGTCGGAAACGCGAATCGGGGCCGGGCCGGTGCCCACACGGATCAGGTTCGCCTGGATGAGTTGCGGCGGATTGAGCGGCAGATTGGCCTCCGAACCGTACATATCTTCCGAGTTGTAGAAGATGCCGTAGCCGGCGCGCAGCACCACTTTCTCCGGCCTGATCTGCCAGGCCATGCCCATCCGCGGGCCGAAATTGTTCTTGTCCGGAGTCACCAGGTACTTGTCGTTGCCGTCGCGCCCGGCGATCAGCAGACCCTGGTTCTGCGGATTGAAATTGACGTTGACATTGCGGCCGCTGCCGTGGAACGGCGTGGTGTATTCATAGCGCAGGCCCAGATTCAGGGTGAGCGTGGGGCGAACCTTGAAGTCGTCCTGAAGGAAGAAGCTCAGCGCGTTCTGCAACTGCACCACTTCCGGAACCGTGTTGAGCTGCACCGTCTCCGGGAATCCCAGCAGCAGGTCACTCATCGCGTCATTGGTGTAGCGGCCCTGGAACGAATAGGCCGGTGTGCGGCGCGTCACATCGATGAACGTGTTGTCCTTCAGGCGCAGCTCAAAGCCCGTGCGCAGAAAGTGCCGCCCCGCCTGAATCGAGACGGCGTCAACAATTTGATTCAGCACCGGCTTCTGAAACTGAGGCCGGAAGTTGCGCGTGCCCAGTTCGCGATAGTTGGTGGGCGCGATCAGCGGCAGTCCGCCCACCTGCAGCAGCTCCGCCGGAATGCCGCGGAAGCCGAAGGCATCGGCCTTGTCGCCCGTGGCCGTGGCGTGCGCGAATTGGGCGAACGTGTAGTTGTTTCCGTAGCGAAGCGTGTTGACCACCGTGGGGCTGATGACACGGGTCCAGGTGACGGCGAGCGAGCGATTTTCATTGAACTGCGGTCCCTGATTGCCCACGCCGTCGGCGATGCCCGGGAACAACTGAACGCGGTTGAACTTCTGGCGCAGATAACTGTATCGCGCCATGATCTGATCTTTCGAACTGAAATAGTGGTCGAAGCGTGTGTCGAACTTGTGCGTGTTCTCCCTGCCGTCGCGTTGTGCGCCGTAGTTGTTCGCCGGGCGGCCCGCCTGCACCTGGCCCGCCTGATTGGGGTCCGGGTAGAGGTCGATGATCTTCTTGCCCAGCGCGTCGAAACGCGAGGCGGGAATGGTCCGGTTGGGGAACGGCGCGTTGCCGTTCACCGAATCGAGGATGTTCAGGTCGAAGACGCCGCGCTTCTGCGCAGCGGTCGGCACCGTCACCAGGAAAGTGTCGGCGAAGCTCTGCCGGAATCCTTCGTACGCGCCGAAGTAGAACGTCTTGTTTTTCACCGCCGGACCACCCGCCGTGGCGCCGAACTGGTTCCACGCCAGATTCGGCTTCGGCAGATTCAGCAGATTGTTGGTCCAGCCGCGCGCAGCCAGCGCCGCGTCGCGATTGAAGTACCAGGCAGAGCCGTGAATCTGGTTGCCCCCGCTCTTGATGGAGACATTCACCACCCCGCCCGCCGACCGGCCAAACTCCGCCGAGTAACTGTTAGTCTGAACCTTGAATTCGGCAATCGAATCGGGCGAAGGCTGCACCACTTGAGCGCTCAACGCCTGCGCGTTCTGCGTGCCCTGATTGTTGTCGACACCGTCCAGCAGGAAGTTGTTCTGCGTATGGTAATTGCCGTTGGACACGAACCACCCGGGCCCGCGCGTGACGGGATTGAGATTGGCGTTGGCCACACCGGGCGTCAACAAGGCGAGCTCCGTGTACCGGCGCCCGGCCAGCGGCAGATCCACGGCGGTGCGCCCGGCAATCACCTGTCCCAGCGACGCCTGTTCGGTCTGTGTGGCCACCTGCCGCTCCGTCACCTCCACCGTTTCATTCACCGTGGCGACATCCAGCTTCACCCGCACCAGACGGCGCTCATCCACCGTGATGGTGAGACCGCTGAGCTTGAACGTCTTGAAACCTAAACTATGCACGCCGCCGAGTTGAGCGGGTCGATAGATCGGGTCTGACACCACTTGGGACCCCTGAGAATCCTGCGGTAAAACAGAAGAGGCCGCCGAGTAGGCGCTCTGCGGACCCGACTCT
>VFZY01000165.1 GCA_016870915.1 Acidobacteriota bacterium
GAACGAGAGCTGAAAGGGCTGGTTTTGTTTGTCACCCATTGGGTGCTGTCCTCCGCAGGGGTCTTCGCTGCCTTCAAACCCCTATCGATATTGATGCGGACGAGCATCCAGGAGATTCGCACGCGCGGCTCAAAACGGAAATGTGGGCTGAAGTGGCTGGTGATGGATTCGGTGACCCAGCACTGGGAAATGGCGCGGCTCGATGCGGAGATCACCGGCCTGCACGAGGTGAAAGTGCAGACCAGGGGCGTCGAGGCCTTCACGCTCGATTTCGAGGCAGGCGGCAGTCCGCTGGCGGCGGGCCCGGCGCGCGTAGCCGTCGACGGCAAGGCAGTCGAAACGCCCGGCCCCATGTCGGATCGCTCCTGGCGCGTTCATCTCCGCCGTTCGGACGGCGCCTGGGCCGTCGCCCCATCACCGCGCGCCTCGGGGCTTGCCAAGCGGCACGGCCTTCAGGGACCCATCGATGACGCGTTTCTCAACCGCTTCGTCTTCGTCAAGCCGACGGGCGCGCCCCTGGCGGCGAAGGCCGGTTCCTGGGCCGCGGCCGAGCAGGACCGGGCCATTGCCGAATGGGCGCAAACAGTTCCGGGGCGACGCCCTGGTGAGCGACGACCAGCATGTCTCCGACGCGGAGATCGTGAGTTCCAATCTGGTCCTCTGGGGCGACCCCTCGAGCAACCGCATCCTGGCCCGCATCGCCGCACAACTCCCCATCCAGTGGACTGCGCAAGGCATCACGGTCAGCGGCAAGACCTACGACTCCGCCAAACACACCCTGATCATGATCTATCCCAACCCGCTCAACCCCAACCGCTACGTTGTGCTGAACAGTGGCTTCACGTTCCGGGACTTCGATCAGTTGAACAACGCGCGCCAGACTCCCAAACTGCCCGACTACGCGGTGATCGATCTCGACACCCCACCCGATGCCCGGTGGCCCGGCAAGGTAGTCCTGGCCGGCTTCTTCAACGAAGCCTGGAAACCGTAACGGACCATGCCTGGATTGAACCTCGGCCCGGTCTGCACCGCGGAACTGGCGGCTATCGGCATCACCGCAGTCGAGCAGATCCGCGAGTTGGGCTGGCGGGAAGTCTGCCTGCGCTGGGTGGAGGCCTATCCGTCGCGCATCAATCTGAATGCCTTCACAGGGGTTATCGGCGCGGAGCATGGCGTTCATTGGCAGCGAGTGGACCCGGCGCTCAAGCAGGAGGCCCGCCGCCTGATTCAGCGCTTGAGAGCCGCCAGATGACGCTTTGCGATTCGCACCGCGACCGACCCGCCCAGCGTCACCACATCGTACCGGGCCTGTGTGCCAAGCAGCAGATGCGCCTCCGCGGCGGTCAAGCCATGCTCTTCAACCAGCCACCGCAGCATGTCCCGGGTGGCGATGGCGAGCGTTGCGTTCAATGTCGGCTGTTCGTGCAGGGAGCCAATGGACACCAACTCAACCGCGGTCTCCGCGCGCACACCGGTCAACCGGCGGCCCTTCCTCAGGCCGGTTGAAAACTCTACGTCCAGCGAGGTCTCGACACCGCTGCCCACCGGCTCACCGTCCCCCTGCAAGGCGTGTCCGTCGCCAAAGAACAGCAGCGCGCCCGGGTGGTAGACCGGCAGGTGAACCGTCGTGCCTTCGCGGATCAGACGGTAGTCGATGTTGCCGCCCCAGGCGCCGGCAGGGCCCGAGCGCGGCGAAAAACTGCCTTCCGGCGCTACCCCAATGCAGCCCAGCATCGGCTCAGCAGGAAAGGAGAAGCGTCCGTTCCGCACCAATCCTTTCGCGAGATCGATGGTCCATGGAACCAGGTAGTCGTATCCCGCATAGACCGCGTCCGGCGCTGGCTTCGGCGCCCGGAGCGCTTCCGGCACGCCATCCACGCCCACATGAGCGCCCGTGTAGCCGGAGGTCCGGTTGAGCCGCACGCGTCGCAGATGGACCAGAAGCGTGTCGCCTGGCTCGGCGCCTTCCACAAAGAATGGACCCGTGAGCGGGTTCCCGTGCGTCTTCGTCCGCCGCACACCGGCGAAGTCGAACCCCGCGGAATCCACAGTCTTCGTCGAAACCACTTCCTCAGGCCTCACCCGCAGCAGCACAGGATGCGCGGCCGAAAACGTATGGTGATAGGTCTCCGCGACCACGCGGTGCGCAGGAGCTTGCGCCAAAAGGGGAAGGAGGAGTACCAACGATGGGGGTGACATCGTAGTTACTCCTCCTTGTGGGGGGTGCAGCTTGTAAAAACTCTTAGAACGTGAACCGAAGCGCCATCTGAATCTGACGCGCTTCCGTCGCTCCATTGATTGTACCAAAAGCCTGGCCCGCCGAAAGGTTCACATTCGGATCTCCGAAACGAACCGTGTTGGGCAGATTGTAAAACTCGCCGCGCAGTTCAACGAAACGCTTCTCGTCGAACTTGAACCGCTTGCCCAGCGCCACGTCGAAAGTGAACCGTCCGTCCCCTTCCACGATGAACGCACCCGCCGTGCCGTAGGTGAACGGAGCAGGCAGGTTGAACGCAGTGGTGTCAAACCACCGATCCGGCGTCTTGGGGCCGTTATTCGGATTCCGCGCAACATCCGGACGCTGGTAGGTGCGGCCCACGTTGGCGCGGTCGGTTCCGGACACCACGTTGTACGGGCGGCCCGTCTGGGCCCGAACAAAGCCGTCCAGAGTCCAGCCGCCGATCAGGATATCGGTCACCTTGTTCCAGCTTCCGCCGAATTGCTTGCCGCGGCCGAAGGGCAGATCGTAGACATAGGAGAGGTTGAAGACGTGGCGGATATCGATCGACGCACGGGAATAATCGGCGCGCAGATTGAACGGATCCTGTGTCTTCCACTCAGCCAGCGAACTCTGGTCATCGAGCACCTTGCCCCAGGTATAGTTGGCATTGAACTGCAATCCGCGGCTGAACCGCTTCTTGAGCGAAGTCTGCAGCGAGTTGTAGTTGGAGCCGAACCGGTTGGCGCCACCATCCAGGTCGCCGTACTCCGGCATCATCCGGCGCGGCTGCACCTGGCCAGGTCCCGGACGCAGCGGCGAATTGATCGCGGTGTAACCCACCTGCTTCTTGTTGGAGTTACCCACGTAGGCGATCTCAAGCGCCATGTCGTCGAGAATCTGCCGCTGTACCGTGAAATTCCACTGCTGGGAATACGGAGTGCGATTTTCAGGATTCTGCGGCCAGCCACCGATGGCCGCCGTATTGTTAAACGAAGGACCGCTATCGCTGATCGACAGGTCCGGCTGCAGCCCGGTGTTGGGCGTAAATACTTGCTGCACGGTGAACGGCCAGAACTTGCGCAGATCCTGCAACTCCTGCACGAAGGTGGAGTTGTAGAAGATGCCGTAGGCGGCGCGCACAACCGTCTTGCTATCGACAGTGTAGGCCAGGCCGATTCTCGGCGCGAAGTTGTTGTAATCGCTCTGCATCAGCGCGCGGCCGAAGCCTTCCTGCTTGGCTGGCTGGTTGCGCAAGCCCGTCGTCGGATCGATTTCGGGATTCGTGCTGGCCCAGAGCAGGGTGCCGGTATAGCGTCCCGTTTGCGCATCGCGCCGCACCCAGAGATTCCCCAGCCGGTCGGTGGTATCGTACGGCGCATTCTGGAACTCGTAGCGCAGGCCCAGGTTGATGGTCAGCCGGTTGGTGATCCGGTAGTCGTCCTGCACAAAGAACTGCGGGGCGTTGATCCGGCCCTGCGTCAGCGTGTTACCCTGGCCGCGGCGGACCTCGGTGGGATAGCCAAGAAGCATCGTTGCGAAACTGTGGCCGGAGTTCGCAATCGTCGCCGTGTTGGTAAGGCGAGTATCGAACACCGCATCGCCGTTCATCGGGTTCGCCGTGTTGGTGAAGAAATGGCGGCGGCTGTAGTTGACGCCAAACTTGATGGAATGCCGGCCGGTCACGATCGACATATTGGCAATCCCCTGCCAGATGCCGTCCTCGGTAACATCGCCGCCGCCGCCCACGCTGAAAAGACCCGCGGCGTTGAAGTTGGGCGGCACGGTCGTCGAAATCACATCCACCTGATAAAGCTTGATGCCCGCTCTCTGCAGAAAGTCCGCGCGATTGAGAGCGCGGCTGAAGGTCATGTTCGGATTGATCGGATTGTTGTACCCGAACTTGAACTCAAGCACCTTGTTCGAACCAATCAACTTGTTGTAGCCCGCGCCAAGATTGTGTCCGTCAAAGCGGTTTTCGCTAAAGAAGATCCGGTTGCCGCCCGGGTTCACCAGCCCCGCGCGCTGATACGTGTAGCGCATGAACAGATTGTTGTTCTGGTTGATGTTGTGATCCAGACGCATCACCGTGGTGTCACGGTCACTGCGCTGGGAGTCCGTGTTGACCAGGTTGTTGATAAGGCCTGGTTGCGTCGGCAGTGGAACGTAGGTCTCCATCAGCAATTTGACCGCGGGATGAATGCGCGCCGCCGGAATTCGGTTGCCGGCGAAGGGCTGCCGGATGATCTGCTGGCTCGCGTTAAACGTGCTGGTCAGAGGATCGAAAATCGGCCGCTCCTGCTGGGAGAAATCGCCATTGCGCTGATCGGCGATGGGCGAGTTGAAAAGCGCCGTCCCGCCGCGCCGCCGCCGGAAGCCTTCCCAGTTCACGAAGAAGAACGTCTTCTCCAGACCCTCCCGGTAGAGCTTGGGAATGAACACCGGACCACCCACGGCAACGCCATACTGGTTTTGGCGGAACGGAACCTTGCCGCGATTATTGCGGTTCGCAAAGAAGTCGTTGGCGTCAAACACATTGTTGCGCAGGAACTCATACGCGGTGCCATGCAGTTCCCGCGACCCGCTCTTCACCACCATGTTGATGTTGGCGCCAGCCGACCGGCCGTACTCAGCCGAGTTGTTCGTGGCCACCTTGAACTCCTGAAGCGAATCCATGGGCGGCGACAGACCCGGCGAGTTCATCATCATAAAGTTGTTGTCCACGCCGTCCACCGTCAGGTTGTTGTCCTGGCGGCGCTGGCCGTTCACCGAAATCAGCGAGGTACCCGAAAGGGCGCCCGTGCCGCGGCTCTGACTGCTGCCCTGGTCCGAGGAGCCCGGAAGCAAGCGAATCAGATTCGTGTAGTTGCGGCCGTTCACCGGAATGCGAGCCACATCGGCGGAGGTGATCATGCCGCCCGAGGACGCTTCCTGGGTCTGGAGCACAGGCGCCACATCGGCGATCTCCACCGCCTGCGTCACCTGCCCAACCTCCAGCTTGAAATCGATCTTTGCCTGTTGCGCCACTTCGAGCGTCGTCCGGGCGGTGGTGGTGCGGAAGCCGCTCTTGGTCACGGTCACTTCGTAAGTCCCGGGATTCAGCGGGAACACCCGATACGCGCCCGATTCATTGGTCTTGGCCTCACGGCTCTGCCCCGTGGCCGTGTTCTTGACAGTGATGGTGGCGTCAGCCACCACGGCGTTCGTGGCGTCGACAATATCGCCCACCAGGGTCGCGTTGGTTGTTTGGCCGAAAACCGCGCACGTGGCGGCTGAAAGCAGCGTAAGTGTTCTGATTCTCCTAAGCATAGACTCCCTCTTTCCACAACAGTGTGATATTCCCTAGACTGAAGGGGATAGCTGCCATTCTTTCACAGTCGGGAGGCCGCCGCAACTTGATCGTAACCTTCGTGTTTGCCACGGTGGCTGCCCTTGGCCAGGACTTCGCGGCAGAGTTCAACGAAGGCCTGCGGCTCTACCAGGCCCGCCAGTTCGAACCCGCGGTGGAACGCCTTCGCGCCGCGACGGCCCTCAATCCAAAGGATTTTAATGCTTATTACCTGCTGGGCGCCTCCAACTCCCAGCTAGGACGGGTGGATCAGGCGCTCGTCGCCTGGCGCGCGGCGGAAAAACTCAACCCCAGCCATCCGAAGCTGCTGCAGGTGCTGGCGGTTGAATACAGCAAGGGGCGCTACTTCACCGATGCCGCCGCCACCGCCAGCGCGGCGCTTCTTCTTTCGCCAGGCCATGAACCGCTCTACTATCTGGCCATCAAGGCTTATCAGGACGGCGGCGAACCGGACCGTGCGATGCGTATCGCGGAGCAGGCCGCAACGCGCTTCCCCGGCTCGGCGCGCGCGCAATTCGAACTCGGCTTTCACCTCCAGAAACTGGGTCAGACGGCACCGGCCAAACGTCACCTGGCCCGCGCCATCGAACTCGACCCGAAGTACGAAGAGCCCCCCTTTTTCCTCGGCGACGTCCTGGTTCGCGAAGGCGAGCCGGAGGCGGCCCTTCCCCACCTCCGCGCCGCCATCCGCAACCGGCCGGATTATGTTCCAGCCCGTGTCGTCCTGGGCCGAGCCCTCATGAACCTGGAACGCTGGGACGAAGCCCTCCGCGAACTTGAAGCCACCGCCGCCATGGACCCCCGCCACCCTCAGCCCCACCTGATGCTCTCCCAGATCCACTTCCGGCTGGGCAACGAAGAACGGGCCCGCCAGGAAAAGGACCTTTCGCTCAAACTGCGCCGCGAGAACCCCACCCTGCTTGAAGCCGTGCAAAGCCGCCCGTTCCCGGCAGGCCGCTGAGCCGCTACCCTGGTAGGACATGAAGATTCGCGATGTCCAGGTATTCGGCCTGCGCGGCCGCACACCCGAAGGCGGGTGGTCCAACGAACTGCAGCCCGATGACTGCGTCCATACGCTGGTCGCCATCCTCACCGACAACGGCCCCACCGGTTGGGGCAGCGTCTTCACCTCCGAAGATCTGGTTCGCGCCTCCCTGGGTGTGCTGCGTCCGCTCCTCATCGGCGAAACTGCCACCGAGCCCGAGCGGGTCAGCGAGAAGCTCCACCAGAACACATTCTGGCTGGGTCGCGGCGGGGCCATCACGCACACCATCAGCGGCATCGACATCGCCCTGTGGGACATTCTCGGCAAAGCCGCCGGCCAACCGGTGGGACGCCTCATCGGGGGCCGCTACCGGGAGCGCGTCCGCCCCTATGCATCGCTCCTGATGCGCGAACCCGAACGCATGGCCGATGAACTCCTTCCGGTGAAGGCGCAGGGCTTTCGGGCTTTCAAGATCGGCTGGGGACCGTTCGGCCGCCGCAACGCCGCCACCGACGAAGCCATCGTGCGAGCCGCCCGCCAGGCCGTGGGTCCCGACGCCTGGCTGATGGTGGACGCCGGCGGCAGCGACGCCTACTGGCCCGGCGGCTATAAGTGGGCGCTGGAAACCGCCAGGATGCTCGCTACCTATAACGTCTACTGGTTTGAAGAGGCGCTCGCCCCGGACGCCCTCAATGACTACGTTGCCCTGCGCCGCGCCGCGCCGCTGCCCATCTCCGGCGGCGAAGTGCTCACGCGCCGCCAGTCCTTCCAGCCATGGCTTGAAGCGGGTGCCTTCGACATCGTTCAGCCCGATGTCACCAAGTGCGGCGGGTTGAGCGAAGAACGCCGCATCGCCCAGATGGCCGTTGAACACGGCATCCGGTTCATCCCCCATGGCTGGAACACCGCGGTGGGCCTGGCCGCCGATCTGCAACTTGCCTCCGCCTTCCCCGGAACGGACTTCGTCGAGTACCTTACCGGATCGCCGTTCATCGACGACATCGCCGCCGGAGGGTGGCAATTGGACAGCGACGGGATGCTGGTCATTCCGGATGCACCCGGCCTCGGGCTCGAGATCGATCAGGACGCCCTGGAACGCTACTCAGGTCGCCGGCTCACCGTCTAACGCCACGGGACATCACCGCGCCGGTAACCGGCCCGGGCCTCAACACGTCAGAGCCGATATACTAACGAATGAGTATGCCCAACAATCTCACGCGCCGGAAGCTGATCGCCGCAGCCGGTGGAACACTTGCGTCATCCCTGGTCCTTCCCGCCCAGACGCTTCCGCGGCGGGCCGGTGAGTTCGTCGTCAACATGAACGGCGCGCCGGGGATCCTGATCTCCAGTTTCCGCGGCAGGAAGACCGTACTCCTGGCGCTGCTCTCTTCCACTTGACCACACTGCCATCAGATGGCTCAGGTCCTGAGCCCCATACAGACAGAGATGGCCGCCAAGGGCGGACAGATCGTCGGCGCTTGCTTCAACCCGGATGCCCAGCGGCTGGTGCCTGGTTTCATCCAGCAGTTCCGCCCCACCTTCCCGGTCGGCTGGTCCACGAACGAAACAGTCATGAAGTATATCGAGGTGCCGGCCGGGGTCATCCCCTATGTACCCATTCTGCTTTTCATTGACCGGAGCGGCATGATCCGCAACCAATACCTGGGCACCGATCCGTTCATGAGCACCGGCCGGAACGGCATCGTCGCCAAGCTCAATGAATTGCTGGGACCGCCGGCGGCGAAAACCGGCGCCAAGGGCTGACCCTGTGGCGGCATGAGCTTTCAAACAGCACTTGCCCGGCTCCTGCTGCCCCTCTCATTGTCTTTGGCGCTGCCCAGCCCCGCGGCCTCGCCTCTCGATAAGGGGTTTGACCACTTTTACAACCTGGAGTACGACGAGGCCGTGGCCGAATTCGAGGCCCGTCTGGCGGAGTCCCCGCAGTCGCCCGACCGGTACAACGCTCTGGCCAACGCCATACTCTACCGCGAAATGCTGCGCGCCGGCGCCCTGGAAAGCGAACTCGTCACCGGCGGGAATGCATTCCTCCGCCGCAAGACGGCCAATCCGTCTCCGGAGACGCATCACCGCTTCGACACCGCCACCGCCCGGGCCATTCAGCTTGCCGACGAACAACTGATGAAGCGTCCGGATGACCCGGCCGCGCTCTACGCCAAAGCGGTGGCGTTGGGCCTGCGCGGAAACTACAACTTCCTCGTCCGCAAGGCGTGGATGGACGCCCTGCGCGAGTTCACCCAGGGACGCAAACTGGCCAACCGCGTGGTGGAGTTGCAGCCCGCCTTCATCGATGCCCGCCTCATGCAGGGCGTACACGATTACGTCTTGGGCAGCCTGCCCTTCCATTACAAGCTGCTCGGCTTCCTGGGCGGCTTCCGCGGCGATAAGGCGTCGGGGATCGCCACCCTCAAACTGGTGGCTGAAAAGGGTGGCCGGAACCGCACCGAGGCCCAGATCGTGCTTGGGCTCGCTTACCGCCGCGACAAGCGGCCGCGGGAGGCAGTCCCGTTGCTGCTCGACCTCATCGGCCGGCATCCACGCAATTACATCTACCGGCTGGAACTGGCCCAGATCTACGCCGATGCCGGTGAGCCCGGCCTGGCGGTTAAGGTACTGGATGAGCTCGACCGCCTCACAGCCGCTGCCCAGCCCGGCTTCACCAGACTGATTCCCGAAAAGATCGCCTATGCCCGTGGCAATCTCCACTTCTGGTACAACGACACCGACAAAGCCATCACCAGCCTGCGCCGCGCCACGGCCGCCTCGGACAAGCTGGATCTCAACACCGGTGTCCTCGCCTGGATGCGCCTCGGGCAGGCGTATGATATGAAAGGACAGCGGCGTGAAGCTGTGGATGCCTACCGCCGCGCGGTGGATTTCGCCCCCGGCTCGGAGCCCGCCAAGGAATCGAGCCGTTACATCTCGTCACCGTACAAACGAAGGAGTTGACATCATGCACACCCGCCGAGCCTTCCTCGCCGCCTCCGCGGCAGCCCCGGCCGTTCTCCGAGGCGCCTCCACGCGCACCCTCGACGAGATCGAAAAGATCCTCGCCAGCGGCAATGTGAAAGGGCGTCTCACCCGCGAGGACATCCCGACTCCCGCCCTGATGCTGGACCTCGATGCCTTCGAACACAACGTCGCCAGGATGACGAAGCACCTGAAGGACAACGGAAAGGCGTTCCGCCCGCACGGCAAAACGCACAAGTGCGCCGAAATCGCTCGCCGCCTCATTCAGGCCGGAGCCGTCGGCGCCTGCGCGGCCAAGATCTCCGAAGCCGAGGCGTTCGCCCGCGAAGGCATCGGCGGCCTCCTTGTGACCTCGGCCCCCGTCGGCCGGCTTAAGATTGAACGCGCCCTGCGTCTGGCCCGGCTCAAACCCGACACCATCTTTTCCGTGGACAATGCGCAGAACGTGCGCGAACTGAACGATGCGGCCGGAGCGGCCAGGATCAAGTTCAACCTGGCCGTCGATCTCGCGGTCAGCAGCCGCACCGGCATCACGCCCGGCGAGCCCGGCGCAGCCCTCGCCCAGTTGATCTCAACCCAGCCAAACCTCGTCTTCAAGGGCATTCAGGCCTATGCCGGCCACTCCTCGCACGTCATCGGCTTTGAGGCGCGCCGCAAGTCCTCGCAGGAGGCCATGGGCCGCGCCGTCGAGACCCGGCGCATGATCGAATCGCGAGGCATCGAATGCAAGTGGCTGAGCGGCGGCTCCACCGGCACCTACAACATCGACTCATCGATCGACGGCATCACCGAACTTCAGCCCGGCAGCTTTATGTTCATGGACGTCGACTACAACCGCATCGGCGGCCAGGACGGCGAGGTCTACCGCGACTTCAAGAACTCCCTCACCGTCGCCACCACGGTGATCAGCAAGCCCGCCGACGACGCCGCCATCGTCGATGGCGGCCTGAAGGCATTCTCCACGGACAAGCCCTTCACCCCGGTGGCCAAAGGCATCGACAATCTGCCCTACAACTGGGCCGGTGATGAGCACGGAAAGCTGAATCTGGCCCGCGCCTCCCGCGCCGTGAACCTGGGCGACAGAATCGAATTCGTCATTCCGCACTGCGACCCGAGCGTCAACCTCTACGACCGCATGTTCTGCCTGCGCGGCGATACCGTGGAAGCCGTCTGGCGCATCACGGCCCGCGGCCTTAGCCAGTAGCCCTACGAAGCAGCCGGCGGAGCGTCGCAGTTCACCATCCACGCGATGCCGAACCGGTCGGTCACCATGCCGAACGCCTCGGCCCAGAACGTCTTGGCCAACGGCATCGTGATGGTGCCGCCCTCGGCCAGAGCATCATACAGCTTCTTCGCCTGCTCCGGATCATTGAGCCCAAGCGCCAGGCTGATATTGCCCCCGCTGGCGGCTCCTTCCCGCGGGTTGTCGCACATCATCAACACGGATCCCCCGACACGAATCGAACAGTGCATGATCATGTCCCCGGGCGCCATCCCGGCCATGGGCGAATCGCCCCAGGTCTGCGAAAACAGCACCTCCGCACCCAAAGCGGACCGGTAGAACTCCACCGCCTCCCGGCAATTGCCGCGAAACGAAATGTACGGATTCACGCCTAACATGCCAACCTCCTGGACACTTGATTGAATTTCAGCCGCCCGCGGCCCGTTGACGATCCTACCAGCGCCGGCCCGCGTTCGCTACACCCGCGCCCGGCGCCGGAGCATTGCGCGACGGGCCATCTCCACTTCCGGAACCTCCATCCAACGGCAGGCCGCGTAGAAAGCCACCGCACCCCCGGGGATACACACTGCCAGATCCAGCAGCCGCGCGGCGCGGGATTCGCCCAGCCAATTGGTGATGGCGTGGTTTCCGGCGTAGACCGCCACGCCCATCATGGCGCTGGCGGCCAGGATCTTGCCGGAACTCGATGCGAGCGCCCGGCCGTGAACTCCCCCAATGCGCGCCCGCAGGATGAGGAACAGGATCAGGAAGCTCACCAGCGCCACAACCGATGTGGTAGCCGCCAGCGACGCATGGCCCAGGCGCGTCACCCGCGTCAGGCTGTTGATGGCCACCAGATTGACAATCACGCTCGAAACGGTCACCAGCATCGGCGTCCGTGAGTCCTTCAGTGCGTAAAACGCGGGATTCAATACCTTCGCCGCCGCGTAACCCGCCAGGCCCAGCGCGAAGTACGAAAGCGCAATGCCGGTCTGCTGCGTATCGTAAGCGTTGAAGCGCCCCCCCTGGTAAATGGCTCCAATCATCGCATCGCCCAACACCACCAACCCCACTGATGACGGTACGGTGAGCAGAAACACCATGCCCAGGGACCGCGCGATTGTCTGCCGGAATTCATCCATGTCACCGGCGGACGCGCTCCTCGAGATCTCGGGCAATGTGGCCGAAGCGATGGCGACGCCAAAAA
Source organism: Acidobacteriota bacterium (assembly GCA_016870915.1). Classification (GTDB taxonomy): domain Bacteria; phylum Acidobacteriota; class Terriglobia; order Bryobacterales; family Bryobacteraceae; genus VFZY01. The sequence continues at coordinate 11,970 of VFZY01000165.1, forward strand.
CGCCTAGCGGCAGTTGCATGAAGCGGAACGCGCAGTTGAGCCAGGTCACCGGACCGTCGGGTCCACGCAGCGGGTCTGAGATGGAAGAGGCAAAGTTGGTGTTGATCCAAACGTTGATCTGAACCGCGGCGTTACCCAGAATCGCGGGTCCCATCAAGCGGATGATCTCGCGCAAACCGGGGTGTGACCAGTCAAAGGCCGGCCGGAAACGGAACCCGGCACGATGCAGGGCCGGAATCTGCCAGCCAAGCTGCAATGCCCCGCCCGCCACTACGCCCCAGGCCATCCCCTCGATACCGGTGATCCCGAGCGAAGGTCCGAACACCAGGCCGATCAGAAGACCGAAAACCACCGAGCCAAGGTTGAAAAAGCTGGACGATAGCGCCGGCACGCCAAACTGCTGGCACGCATTCAGAATGCCCATCGCCTGAGCCGCCAGAGCCACCAGCAGAAGGAACGGGAACATGATGCGCGTCATGTGCACGGCCAGTTCATGCTTGCCCGGCACCGCCGAAAACCCCGGCACCATCCAACCCACCAGCTGCGGGCTCCAGATGACGCCCGCCACGCAAAACAGGCCGATGAACAGGATCAGCGCGGTGGCCACCAGATTCGCCAGCCGCGCCGCCTCCTCACGGCTGCGCGTTGCCAGGTACTCGCTGAAAATCGGAATGAAGGCCGATGACAGCGCGCCCTCCGCGAACAAGTCCCGCGTCAGGTTCGGGATGCGGAAGCCCAGCAGGAAGCTGTCATGTTGCAGGCTGGCGCCGAACAGCCGCGCCATCGAGATTTCGCGCACCAGCCCGCTCACGCGCGACAGCAGCACGGCGATCGAAACGATCCCGGCCGAGCGCACGACGTGATCCGTGGAGGGCTTGTCTTGCTGTGAGCTTCCCAGGTGAATCCCCGCGCTTACGCCCCGTACTGTTCGAGGAATCGCGCAATTGTCCTGATGCCAGTGTAATAGTTGTCGAGCTTGAACTTCTCGTTGGGCGAATGGAGGCCGTCATCCGGCAATCCAAACCCCATCAGCACCGTGGGAATGCCCAGATGATGAGCGAACTCGCCCACAATCGGTATCGAGCCGCCGGACCGCGTGAAGACCGTGGGCCGCCCCAGCGCTTCCGCAAACACGCCCGCCGCCACCCGTATGGCGTCATGATTCGGATCCACCAGCAGGCCGGGACTCGTCCCCAGCACCCGGACCTCGCTGCGAATGCCCGCCGGCGTCACGCTCGCGACATAGGCACGGAAGGCGTCAACCACCGCAACCGGGTCCTGATCGGGCACCAGACGCAGGCTCACTTTTGCCGTGGCCCGGGCCGGAATCACTGTCTTCGAACCTGCCCCTGTAAAGCCACCCGCAATGCCGTGCACTTCGAGCGTCGGGCGCGCCCATACGCGTTCCAGCACGTGGTACTGAAGCTCGCCGGTAAGAGCTGTCGAACCCACTTCGTGATCCAGAAACTCCTGTTCGCTGAACGGCAGTTGCCGCCAGCTTTCGTGTTCCTCGGGCGCGGGCGGGCGAACCGTGTCGTAAAAGCCGGGGATCTGAATTCGTCCACCGGCGTCCTTCAACCGCCCAAGCAATTCCACCAGGCCGAAGATCGCATTGGGCGCGGCGCCGCCATAAAGACCGGAGTGCAGATCGCGCGCCGGGCCCCAGGCCTCAATCTCCGTATAGACCAGACCCCGCAGCCCGATGCAAAGCGTGGGAATGCCTTCGGCGTACAAAGCCGTGTCTGAAACCAACGCCACATCGGCCGCGAGCTTCGCCTTGTTCTCCGGCACGTACTTCGAAATCGACGCGCCGCCCACCTCCTCTTCCCCTTCGATGAGGAACTTCACGTTCACCGGCAGAGTGCCGCGCGTGGCCATCAAGGTTTCAACAGCCTTCACGTGCATGTACATCTGGCCCTTGTCGTCCACGGCGCCGCGGGCGTAGATGTTGCCGTTGCGCAGGGTGGGCTCAAAAGGAGGTGTCTCCCAGAGTTCCAGCGGATCGGGCGGCTGCACATCATAGTGGCCGTAGCAGAGCACAGTGGGCTTGCCCGGTGCATGCAGCCAATCGGCGTAGATCAGGGGGTGTCTGTCAGTCTCGATAATCTCGACATTTTCAAGGCCTGCGTGGCGCAGGCTTTGCGCCACGAACTCGGCGGCGCGGCGGACATCACCGTTGTGTTCGGGCAGCGTGCTGATGCTGGGAATGCGGATGAAGTCGAAGAGTTCGGAGAGAAAGCGGTCCTGGTGGAGCGATGCGAAGGAATCAATGGAGTGGGGCATGGGCTCGTAACATTATGGCTTGCGAAGGCGGCCAGACGCATGCCGCGCCGTCTGGCCGCCCCCGAAAAAGTTAAAGCAGGTTGGTGGGACGCCGGCTCCAGGACTTGCCCTTGTCTTTGGCGATACCCTCAAGAGCCCCGATATGCGCACCGGCCTGCGTCAGGACGTGGTGCAGATCGTTGCCGATGCTGATGAACGTGAAGCCCTTGTCCAGGAACTCGCCCACGCGGGCGGTGCCGAACAGGAACAGACCCAGAATGACGCCGTTCTTCTGCGCCTCGGCAATCAGCTTCGCCGTGGCCGCACCCAGTTCGGGCGAGGTGTACATTTCGGGGAACACGTACTTTTCAAACAGGCCCATCGACATGCACAGATCGTTCTGGCCCAGGAAAAGAATATCGACGCCTGGAACGGCGGCAATCGCTTCCATGTTCTCGATGCAGGCGGCGGTTTCCACCTGCAACGCCACAATCACGTTCTTGTTGGCGTTAGGGACGTAGCCCAGAAGACCCGCCTTGTTCGTGCTGCGCTGCGGGAAGTACACACTGCGCGTGCCCGCGGTGGGGTAACGTGCGCAGCTTACGGCCTGGCGCGCCTCCTCGGCGCTATTGATGTAAGGCACCAGGACGCCGTCGGCGCCCAGATCAAGCGCCTGCTGAATGCCGGCCCGGTCGTCGTACCCGCCGACACGAACCATCGATTTGGCGCCGCCGCTGCCAATGGCGCACAGCATGGCCGAAAGGTTCTGATGATCCATGGGGCCGTGCTGGGTGTCCACCAGCAGCCAGTCAAAACCCGAATGCGCAAGCTGCTCAGTCACAGTGGCGCTGTGCGAGTTCACGAAGAGACCCATCTTGGGCTGCCCGTCGCGAAGCTGCTGTTTGAAATCCGCTCCTGAAAGCGACATACTCTTTTCTCCTTAAGTGTTCAATGGAATGTTGAGGGATGGCGCGGCAGACAACAGTTCCCTCCGTGCCAACATAGCTGAGACAACTCCCCTGGCCTTAATTACTGAGCAGGGCGAGAATAGGAATCAGCGTGAATTCTCAGACTCGCAACAAGAACGGGCTCCCTCCGGCTCCCACGGTTTTGC
>VFZY01000166.1 GCA_016870915.1 Acidobacteriota bacterium
GCAAAACCGTGGGAGCCGGAGGGAGCCCGTTCTTGTTGCGAGTCTGAGAATTCACGCTGATTCCTATTCTCGCCCTGCTCAGTAATTAAGGCCAGGGGAGTTGTCTCAGCTATGTTGGCACGGAGGGTAATGCTGGAAGAACCGTCGAGTACGTCCGCACGTACAGCCCGGAAAGCGATTTGCGAACGAGGGAGGTCTTCTCGGGACGCGTGGCATCAACAGGTGACGCGGGCGGACGTTTCCTTTCCCAAGTTCTCACGGAGACCCGCGGCCGACCTCATTGTTGTCGATGATGATCCTGAAGGTTTCCGGGACATAGCCCACGCCTATACGCCTTTCCGAAAGCAGGAAGAAGGCTGATCCCAACAAAGAAGGACTGCTTCAACACCGGAGAAAAGTTTTCGCTTTGTGCAACCGCCCTCGGATAACCACAACCACAGGCTGTGTTGCATTGACTCCGGACGGATGTAGACGCCATCCGGGAGATCGCCGCGAGGCAGGAAGCGAGTTCGACGGGAAACTTCGAATCACAGCGAGAGGATACGACCAAGCGTTTGACGCCCTCCGCACACTGTTCCACCCCTTGGGGTCGAGACCTGAATCAAGGGCCAAAAGCTTCCGCAACGGGCACCTGTCGCGGAATGGAACGCGATATGCCCACCGTGATCGCAGACGAGCAAGGGTACGCTGCGCGAAAACAAGACGGCAAACCAGGATTCGTCTCTATGACCCCCCTTTTTGGCAAACTGCATCGATCGATGAAATGGGTATTCCGGTCGCTATTACCGGGGATCGGTGACATGTTGATATCGGACAGAAGGTGACCATGAATGAAATGCACGCGCAAGTCATACAGGAAGACGCGAATTCAGCATGGGCGGGGGAGGCGCTGGGCAATCGGGATATAGATGATGCGGCTGTGAAAGCCTTGGTCAAGGCACAAATTGGGGACAGTTGCCACGCCAATCTAGTCTCGATAATCATGAAAGAGCCAATCGAGACCGGTAGAGGGCCTGTAGTCACCGTCGTCAGTCCAAAACACCATTCCGCATCGTGTGCAGGGACCTCCCCTGTAGGAATGGCCCATCGTTTCGCATCGTCTACAGCGACATCCGCCCATACCGCGCCAGCGCGAGCATCGGATACGCGGACCCGCTGTAGGTGATGAAATTCCACTTGTCGGTATTGAGCGACTTCGTCCACCAGCGCCCCGACTCGCGCTGATTCCGCATCAGCCAATCGAGACCGCGTTTCACCCCCGGATCACTCGCCGGAACACCGTGTGCCTGCAACACCACGAGTGCGAGCCCAGTCATGTGTCCATCGCTCACGGGATCACTCGCATCGGGCTCGGAATCGATCCGTGCGGCGCGCTTACCATCACCCCATTGCTTCGATATCGCAAAGGCGCGCATGGACCATCCACCGTCCGCGCGCTGTTTCCCCCGGATCAGGCCGAGCATCGCGGACTTCTCGGACGCTGTCATCAGCGAAGGCTCGACCGCCGCGGTCCACAGCAACGAGACCCGATCATAGTCGTGCTGCGCCGCGCCGGACCTTAGATACGCATGGAGCCTATCGACTCGTGCCCGCAGGTCCCCGCTTGCCGCAGCCTTCCACCCCGGCGCCACGGCAATTGCACGCGCGGCGATCGTCGCACCGTGGAACCGGCTCGATTCCAGCGGCGGCCAGCAGGTATCGTTGGTCCAATCGCCCGCCTCGGTCTGCACCGAAAGCATGGTTCGAATCGCGCGAACGGTTTCCGGGGAGAGTTTCTTCCTGACGTGCGCGTCGTACTCGGCGAGACCCGCAGCTGTGTAGACCACTTGCTGCGGCCGGAATCCGGTGAACCATTCAGGCTTCTGTTGATCGTAGCGGTCGAGCGTCGAGGCGAAAAAGTCGCGAACCTCGCGCGATGGGGGTCCCGCTTGCCCGGTCATCTGAGACCGGACGAAGAGGTAGGTTCCGGCGGTGTGACACGACACACACTGAGCTTGCCGGACCCACACGAGCGCGGCGTTTTCGAGATATTCGAGCCCGCGCTGGAACGAGTAGGCAGAGACGGGTTCGGCGGCGTGCGCCTTCGGCACGGCAATCGAGCCGTGGTGATACTGGAAGTCCGGCTCGAAAGGCGGTGATTGCTGTGCGAGCAGCGCAAGCGGAATAGTGAGAAGCGGAACAGTGCGCGAAGCCATGCGTGAAGAGTATCACGCGGACATGAAACGGATGGCCGTCTTTTCCAGAAGTCCAATCCGGTCAGCGCTGCTCACGCCGATGGAAGAGATCCCGCTGCGCGACGTCGAACCCGCCACAACGGTTCCCGAGCATCGCGCGCGGATCGGAAATTCAGGCAGAATGAATGCTATGCTTCGCGCCACTGTCTTTCTCACCGCTCTCAGCATTTTTGGCCAGACTTCTGCACCGAAACCGGTGCCGACAATTCAGGACATGCCTTATGGCACTCATCCTAAACAGAAGATCGACTTCTACAAAGCCTCGTCGGACAAGCCGGCTCCGCTGGTGGTTTTTATCCATGGTGGTGGATGGACGAATGGAACAAAATCGAACGTTGCCAATCTGGAAAAGCTTCTAGCAGCGGGGATTTCGGTGGCGTCGGTGGAGTACCGGTTCATCCAGGATGCGATGGAAGCCGGGATTGAACCGCCTGTAAGGGCGCCGCTTCATGACGCGGCGAGGGCAATTCAGACCTTGCGGGCGAAGGCCTCCGAGTTGAACTTTGACAAAGATCGCGTGGCGTACATGGGTGGTTCGGCCGGCGCGTGCACATCCCTGTGGCTCGCGCTGCACGACGACCTTGCGGACCCGACCAGTTCGGACCCGATTGCGCGTGAGTCGACTAAGCCGACCTTTATAGCGGTGACAGGAGCGCAGACGTCGCTCGATCCGCTACAGGTGCGCGGGTGGATTCCGAACATGGCGTACGCCGGGCATGCATTCGGTTTCCGCGCCGAGGGCCGAGGGCGCCCCGAGGAGTTCCAACTCGCCATTGAACACCGCGGCCGGTTATTGCACTGGATCCGCGAGTACTCGCCGTACGAACACGCCAGCAAGGGAGATCCGGCAATCTATCTGGACTATCCAAATCAGAAGGAGCCGGTGGAGAACGGTATCGTGCAAAAGGATCCGACGCACTCGGCGATACTCGGCCAGAACATGGCGTGGCGGCTGAAGCAGGTTGGAGTTGAGGTCTACCTGAATTACCCGGCGAAGCCTGCGGCTCAGACGTCGGCGTTGGATTACGTTTTGTCTCGATTCGGCAAGTGAAGCGGCCAGTGAAACGGTTGCAGCCGGGCCGAAACGCATGGTAGGTTTGGCCTATGTTTTCGTTACGAGCATCCTCGACGCTCATTCTGTCTGCATCCCTGCTCTGCGGCCAGGCCACGGAAGGAACGATCCTCGGATCGCTGACCGACCCGACGGGCGCTTCCATTCCTAACGCGTCGGTGAGCATCACCAATACCTTGACCGGCGTTACCCGCGCCACCACCACCAATGGCGCCGGCGAATACACGGTGACCAATCTGCCACTCGGCGAATACTCGGTCAGCGCAGAAGCTTCGGGCTTCAAGCGGGCCATCCATCCGCCGGTTCCGATCACGGTGAAGGCGCGTGTGCGTGTCGACCTGCGACTGGAAGTGGGCGAGACGGCGCAGAGCGTCGAGGTGACGGGCGCCACGCCGCTGCTCAAGACCGATACCGCCGAAGTAGGCGTCGTGGTTTCGCGCCAGATCCTCCAGGACGTGCCCGTCTTCGGGCGCAACTTCCTCGCGCTCGCCGCGCTTGTGCCCGGTACCACCAACGGACCGGCGGCCAGCCGCCAGCGCGACTTTTCCGGCGCATCGGTGAACATCGGCGGCGCCTCCGCCGAAGCGAATAACTTCATCATCGACGGCATCTCGAACAACATGGAGTTTTCAGGCGCCATGGGCGTCGTGCCCGCCATTGATGCGATTCAGGAATTTGCGATTCAGACCAGCCAGTATTCAGCCGAGTTCGGGCGCTCCGGCGGCGGCATCGTGAACCTCGCCATCAAGTCCGGCAGCAACGACTGGCACGGCTTTGCCTACGACTACTTTCGGAACGACAAGCTGGACGCCCGCCCCTTCGATTTCACCTTCACCAACCAGCGCAGACAGCCGCTGCGGCGCAATCAGTTCGGCGGCGGCCTGGGGCTTCCCATTCTCCGTAATCGCCTTTTTCTGTTCGGCAACTTCGAAGGCCTTCGCAACCCCAGCGCCAACATCAATAGTTACATCATGGCCACAGGGGCGGAAAAGCAGGGTGATTTCTCCACGTCCTCCATCATCTACGCGGACCCGGCCACTGTGCGCCCCGATCCTTCGAACGCGCTTGGCATCCGGACGCCTTTCCCCGGCAATCGAGTACCCGCCAACCGCATTGATCCGATGAGCGCGCGCTTGCTCAGCTTTTTCCCGCTGCCCAACTTCCGCGACCCCAATCCCAACGTCCGCAATAACTATCTGGTGGCGGAAACGAACCGCGAGAGCCTCAATTCCTTCAATCTCAAAGGCGACGGCGCGATCAATGAGCGCAACTCCGTCACCGCGCGCATTTCGCAACAGCGCGGCGGACGGCGCCGTTCGTTTTGGATGCCGGAAGACCGCCTTGGCGGCAAGGCCGCGCTTGACGCCACCAATACAGGCCTCACTTTCACGCACGTCTTCAGCCCGAAGCTGGTGAACGAGGCCAGGGCCGGCTACAACTACCTGCGCTTCGGCAACGAAATGCTGAACGCCGAAAACGTCATGGACGAATTCCGAATCCCTGGCTGGAACACTGTCTCGTTTGCCCGTGGGTTCCCCGCCTACAGCGTGCGCAACTACACCGGTACGTCGATTGTTCGTCCCATCGCCAGCGTGCCCACGCCCTTTTTCCTGGTGGAGCATTCCTGGCAATTCATGGATAACCTCAGTTGGCAGCGGGGCAAGCACGCCTTGAAGTTCGGCATTGAAGCCGGCCGCATCGCCAACAACCGCTTCCAGGGCCGCAACGGCGGCGGCTCACTCAGCTACGACGGCACGTATTCCACGCCACGCGTGGGCGCCGCGCAGGAACCGCTTCGCACGGGCATGACCGATGCACTCCTCAACCAGGCTCGCGGCTTCAGCACCAACTACCAGTTTGACGGCGTGCGGATCCGCTCCACGCGCTGGAGCTCGTTTTTGCAGGATGACTTCCGCGTGAACACGAAGCTGACGCTGAATCTCGGGCTGCGCTGGGAATACTTCAGCCCGTGGAAAGAAGAGCAGGACCGCTTGCTGAACTTCGACCTCCGCACAGGCCAGCGCCTGCTGGCTGAGTCAACGCGCCCCATCATCCGTGATCTCATCGGCATCCCCAACGGCAACATGCCGGCCGGCTGGCGCTACACAACCAACAACGAGATTCTCCCCAAGCCGAACCACAAGAACTTCTCACCGCGCTTCGGTTTTGCCTACAACGCTGGGCGCAGCTTCGTGTTCCGCGGCGGCTATGGCATCTTCTACGCCGCCACGGTGAGCAACAACTTCAATAACGCCGGCACCGACGGCAGCCCCTTCTTCTTCGATTTTCCGCTGGCCAGCGAACTCGACCGCGCGATCCTGCCCCGCAACGGTTTCCCCGCGGGCGGCGCAGGCGGAGCATTCGCGGCCATTACGTTCTCGGCCTACTACGGCCCGCTCAGCCGCCCAGATCCGTATACGCAGAAGTGGAACTTCAACATCCAGTGGAACCCCCTGCGCAAGACCGCGATTGAAGCCGGCTACAGCGGCCAGCGCGCTCTGCGCTTCTCCACACTCTCCTTCGGCAACTCGCCAGAACCTGGCCCCGGCGCCGTGCAGGACCGCCGCCCGTATCCGCGCGTGGGCGCGTTCCTTGCGTACCTGCCGGTCAACGACTCCAATTACAACGGCCTTGAAATCACCTTCAAACAGCAGGCCGTCAAGGGACTCTCACTCCAGAGCGCGTTCACGTTTTCAAAATCGATGGCCTACACCACCGGCACCGACGGCGGCATCCTGACCGATCCTTACAACTTCCGCTATGACTACGGCCTGGCCAATTACGACTTCCGCAAACGCTGGGTGTCCGCCGTTTCGTACAAGCCGAGCTACGGCCAGAACTGGAATCCGGTGTTGCGCGGCATCGGGGCGGGTTGGGAAAGCTCCAGCCTTCTGACGCTGCAAGGCGGGTTTCCGTTCACGGTGGGCGTGAGCGGGCCGCAATTGAACAACGGCGCCGGCGCAAATCGCGCGAACCTCGTGGGAGACTGGAACCTCGGCGGCAGGGCCAATCGCGACGTATGGTTCAATACCGCCGCCTTCGCCGCTCCGCCCAACTTCGTTTGGGGCGCGCAAGGTAAGAACATGCTGCGCACGCCGGGCCTCGCGCAACTCGATTTCTCTTTCCAAAAAGTGATTCCCATCAAAGAAAGCAAGCGCCTGACGTTGCGCATGGAGTCGCAAAATTTCTTCAACCGCGTGCAGTTGGGGGCGCCGGCCGCCACGCTGGGCGCGCCGAATTTCGGCGCGATTCGCAGCTTGCAGGCCGGGCCGCGCAACATCCAACTTGTGGGCCGCTTCGACTTTTAAGCCATGACGAGACGCCAACTCTTTGCCGCAGCGGCCGCCACGGCTGCTCATCCTATACCCGCCGCCACGGCGCCTGTAGCGCTCGGCACTCGCCGCGAACTGTTCGTTGACCGCTTCCTGATTGACCGCCTCACCGGCACGTCGCTGCAATTGCAAACGCCACGACGCGAGGCCGACGCGCTGTTGCTTGACCGTCCTTGGGAAGGCCAATTCTCAAACTACGCCACCGTCATCCGGGACGCGGGTGAATACCGGCTGTACTATCGCGGCTTGCCCGAAGCCGGCAAGGATCTCACCTCGGCCGAAGTGACGTGCCTGGCGGTTTCGAAAGACGGCAAGCACTTCACGCGCCCCGAACTTGGTCTCTTTGACTATGCCGGCAGCCGTCAGAACAACCTCATTCTGGCGAATCAGCCGCCCTATTCAAGCAACTTCAGCCCGTTCATCGACACGCGCCCGAACGTCGCTGCTGAGCAACGCTACAAAGCGTTGGCCGGTACGCGGAAGGGTGGCCTCGTCGCGTTCCAGTCCGGCGACGGCATCCGGTGGACGAAGATGCGCGACGAGGGCGTGTTTTTGAAAGGCGTGTTCGATAGCCAGAACCTCGCTTTCTGGTCGGAAACCGAAAACAAGTACCTCATGTACTTCCGCACCTTCAAGAGCATCAACGGGCAGCGCGTACGTTGGATCAGCCGCACCACCAGCGACGATTTCCTGAACTGGGCCGAGCCCGAAGACATGACGTTTGGCGGTGCCCCACCCGAGCACATGTACGTGAACCAGACGCACCCGTACTTCCGCGCGCCGCACATCTACATCGCCCTGGCCGCCCGCTTCATGCCGGGCCGCCAGGTGTTGTCCGATGAAGAAGCCCGTACGTCGGGCGTGAACCCCGGCTACTACAAAGATTGTGCGGACGCGGTGCTGCTGACTTCGCGCGGTGGCGCCGCGTATGACCGCGTGTTCAAGGAGGCGTTCCTGCGCCCCGGGCTCGGCGTGGAAAACTGGGTCTCCCGCACCAACTATCCGGCCTTGAACACGGTGGCCACAGGCGATCACGAAATCTCGTTCTATACCGTGAGCAACTACGGCCAGCCAGGCACGCACATCCGCCGCTACTCGCTGCCGATGGATCGCTTTGCCTCCATTCGCGCGGGCTACGATGGCGGCGAAGCGCTCACGCGCGTGTTCACTTTCAGAGGCTCGCGCCTGCTGCTGAACTACTCAACGTCCGCCCCCGGCGGCATTCGCACCGAGATTCAGGACGACACAGGCCGGCCCCTTCCGGGCCTTGCGCTCGAGGACAGCATCGAGTTAATCGGCGACCAGATTGAACGCGCCGTACGCTGGAAGCAGGGCGCGGATGTTTCGGCCCTCGCTGGCAAACCCGTGCGGCTTCGCATGGTGTTGAAAGACGCTGACGTGTTCGCGTTGCGCTTCGGCTAGCGAAAACACTGTTCACCTATTGAGTCCCGCACAATACAGCGCCGCTTTCCCCGGGAAAATGGATTTGTTATTTTCCGCTTCGAAGGACAGGAACGCGTACGATGCGGTGTGCAGACGACCACTGAGTGGATGATTGTTTTTGCCGGTCAGTCCGCCATTGTCAATCCGGCATTGACAATCCGTCATCGTCAAGGGCAGGCGTCCCCGTTGCGCGTAGTGCTATCAAACGTGCCCCGCTCATTCGTGATGCGCATTGTGCCCTTGTCGCGCGCTGTGCTGCCCTGTGGTAGCATCGGCCTCATGAACCGGCGCCACTTCCTCAGCCTTGCCACTCCTGCCCTTCTGGCACAGGCTCCCAACCCGGCCTACGCCCCCGTTACCGATGTTCCCAATCTTCCTCGCGTACTGCTGATTGGCGACTCAATCTCGATTGGCTACACGGTTCCTGTTCGCAATCAGCTTGCCCGGCGAGCCAATGTGCATCGCCCTGGTGAGAACTGCCGCCACTCCGGCGTTGGGCTTGAGAAGCTGGATGCTTGGCTGGGCGGGGGCAAGTGGGATGCCATCCACTATAACTTTGGCCTTCATGATTGCGTCATCATGCCCACGGGTCTCCATCAGGTTCCGCTGGCCCAGTACGAGTCCAATATGACCCGTATTGCCGCACGGCTCAAGCAGACGGGCGCCCGCGTTGTCTGGACAGCGACCACGCCGGTTCCTCCAGGCACCGGCAGCCGCAACCAGGGTGATGAAATCGCCTACAACCGCGCCGCCCAGCGCATTGCCTCCGACGCCGGCTTCGCCATTGACGATCTCTTCAGCTTTGCGCTTCCGCAACTTGCGCGGATTCAACTCCCCGCCAACGTCCACTTCACGAAGGAAGGCTCCGAGATTCTGGGCGCGGAAGTTGTGCGGCACCTGACACGCGCTCTCGGCATCTCGTAGAAGAACTCCAGCATGCAACGCCGTCAATTCCTCCCGCTGGCGGGGCTCCCGCTTGCCGCCGCGCTTCCTGCCGCCACACGCCGGCCGAACGTCATCCTCATCATCACCGACGATCAGGGGTTTGGCGACCTCTCCCTTCATGGCAACCCGCATCTTTCCACGCCCAACCTGGACTCCATTGGCCGCGACGGCGCCCGGTTCACGCAGTTCCACGTGTGCCCGGTCTGCTCGCCTACGCGGGCGTGCCTTAACACCGGCCGGTACAACTACCGCACGCGCGTGGTTGATACCTACCTGGGCCGCTCCATGATGGACCCGGCCGAGACCACCGCCGCCGAAGTCTTCCGCTCCAACGGCTACCGAACCGGCATTTTCGGCAAATGGCACCTGGGCGACCATCATCCAATGCGCGCCATCGACAAGGGCTTCGATGAAGCCGTTATCCACGACGGCGGCGGCATCGCGCAACCTTCGGACCCGCCCGGCGGCGGCAGCTATTACGATCCGTTGCTGCTGCACCGCGGCGAAGTGAAGAAGTACCCGGGCTACTGCACAGACATCTTCTTCAATGAGGCCATGCGCTTTATGGAAGCCAACCGCGAGCGGCCCTTCTTTACCTACATCGCGACCAATGCACCACATGACCCGCTGCAGATCGACGAGTCCTACGTTCGCGAGTTTGACGGCAAAGGCCTGGATCAGAACACGGCCAAGACCTATGGCATGATCCGCAACCTGGATGATAACGCCGGCCGCCTCATGCAGCACCTGCGCAAGCTGGGCCTTGAGCAGGACACCATTCTGATCTACATGACCGACAACGGCCCCCAACGCGCCCGCTACAACGCCGGCATGCGCGGCATCAAGGGCACGGTCTACGAAGGCGGCACCAGGGTGCCCTTCTTCCTCCGTTGGCCCGCCCGAGTGAAGCCTGGAACGCAGGTGGACCGTATCGCCGCCCATGTCGATGTGCTTCCGACGCTGATCAATGCATGCGGTCTCAAGCTGCCCAAGCCGGTACGCCACGACGGCCTCAACCTGATGCCGCTGCTGAACGCCACACCGCCGGCCACGTGGCCCGATCGCGCCATCTTTTCCCAATGGCACCGTGGCGATGCGCCCGAACCGTTTCGCAACGCCAGCGTCCGCACTCAGCGCTACAAGCTGATTGAGGGCCGCGAGCTCTATGACATGGATGCGGACCCGGCCGAGTCCAAGGACATCGCGGCGCAGAATCCCGAGATTGTCTCCCGCCTGCGGCGCACCTACGAAGAGTGGTTCAAGGACGTCAGTTCAACGCGCGGCTATGACCCGCCGAAGATCCATCTCGGCACGCGCCACGAGAACCCCGTTCGCCTCACACGCCAGGATTGGCGTGGCAAGCAGGCGGGGTGGGCGGCGGATTCGGTGGGACATTGGGAAGTGGATGTGCGGGCCAAGGGCCGGTATGAGATCAGGCTGATCGCGCAAAAGCCCAATGCCGAGGGCGAAGCGCGGCTCACAGCGGGCGGGGTGAGTGAATCGCGGCCGTTGCGGCCGGGCTCGGCGGAAGTGGTGTTTGAGAGTGTGGAGCTTCCGGCGGGGCCCGCGCGGCTTGAAGCCACGCTTTCAAGCGGCGGCAAGACGTTGGGCGTGCTTTATGCCGAAATCCGGCGTATCGGTTAAACTGGAGTTTACCACCTCATGCTGACCAGACGTGTATTCACAAGCTCCGCCCTTGCCGCGCTGCCGGCGCTGGAGATGTCCGGCAAGATCAACTCCACGGTAAACGGTGTCATGCTCGGCGCCCAAAGCTACAGCTTCCGGGACCGCGGGCTGGATGAAGCGATCGCCGCGATGAAGGAGATTGGCATCGGCTTCGTCGAACTCTTCACCGGCCACGTGGAACCGAAAGTGGCCCCGGGCAAGGAAGGCCGCGAGGAACTTCGCAAGTGGCGTCTTTCCACTTCGCTGGATCATTTCCGCGGCGTCCGCAGGAAGTTCGACGAGGCGGGTATTGTTCTCTACGCTTACAATTACAGCTTCCGCGATGACTTCACCGATGACGAGATCGCCCGCGGCTTCGAGTTCGCCAAGGCTCTTGGCGTCAAGTGCCTGACGGCATCGTCGAACGTGAAGACGGCTGCCCGCATCGATCCGTTCGCAAAGAAGGCCAAGGTGGCCGTGGGCATGCACAACCACTCGCGCATCCACGAAAATGAGTTCGCCACGCCTGAAAGCTTCGCCACGGCGCGCAACGGCAATTCGCCCTTCATCGCCATCAACCTCGATATCGGCCACTTCACGGCCGCCAATTTCGATCCGGTGAAGTTCCTGGATGAGAATCACCGGCACATCGTCACGCTGCACATCAAGGATCGGAAGAAGGACCAGGGAGCGAATGTGCCGTTCGGCGAAGGCGACACGCCCATCAAGGCGGTGCTTCAATTGCTGAGGTCGAAGAAGTACAGGATCCCGGCGATGATCGAGTACGAATACAAAGGCGCGGATACCGTCGCGGAAGTCCGCAAGTGTCTGGACTACTGCAAGGCCGCGCTCGCCTAAGCAAGCCCGCAACCCTAGAACAAAAACATCCTCTGGGCGCGCCCGTGAGGGTGCGTCTGCCCAAGCAACCAAACCATGAACTACCTGACCGACCTCTGGCAACAGAACGCCGCCCGCATCCCCACCACCGAACTGGACGTTCTGGCGTTCCGCTCCAACATGCTGGGCGCCGACCTCCGCATTACGAACTTTGGCGGCGGCAACACATCCAGCAAGATCACGCTCACCGATCCCTTCACGGGCAAGCCCGTTGAAGTGCTGGCCGTCAAGGGCTCCGGCGGCGACCTGGGCAGCATCAAGCCCTCGGGCTTCGCGCTGCTCTACATGGAGAAGCTGGATTTTCTCCGCGGTGTTTACCGGGGCGAGGCGTTTGAGGACGACATGGTGGCGTACTACCCGCAGTGCGCTTTCGGCGACAACAAGGTGCCGGCTTCGATTGACACGCCGCTGCACGGTTTTCTGCCGTTCAAGCATGTCGATCACCTGCATCCCGATTGGGCCATTGCGCTGGCGGCGAGCGCCAATGGCAAGGCCCGCATGGAGGAGTTCAACGCTCGCTTTGGCCACAAGCTGGTCTGGCTACCCTGGCAGCGGCCCGGTTTTGAGCTTGGCCTGATGCTGCGCCAGGCCGTGCTGGACAACCCCGGCTGCGACGGCATCATCCTGGCCAGCCACGGCCTGTTCACGTGGGGCGATACGCAGCGCGAATGCTACGTGAGTTCGCTGCGGATGATCGATGACATGGGCCAGTTCATTGCCGGCCATGCGGAAGGCAAGCCGGTGTTCGGCGGCGCGAAGTTCGAGACGCGCGCCGATGCCGCCGCGGTGGCCGTGCAGGCGATGCCCGTGCTGCGGGGGAAGTTGGCGACGGCGCGCCGGTCGATTGGACATTTCGATGGCTCGGCGAAGGCGCTGGAGTTCATCAATTCCGAGTGGGGTGCGGAACTGGCCGCGCTTGGCACGAGTTGCCCCGACCACTTCATTCGTACCCGGATTTCGCCGCTTTACGTGGCCTGGGACCCGGGCCGCGATAGCCTGGAGATCCTGCCGGCGCGGCTTGAAGCCGGGCTGATTGCCTACCGTGAAGCCTACGAGAGCTACTACGAAGCGAACAAGGAGCCAGGTTCGCCGGCTTTACGCGATGCGAACCCCAGCGTTGTTCTGGTGCCGGGCGTCGGTATGTTCACGTTCGGGAAGAACAAGAAGGAAGCCCGCATCACGGCGGAGTTTTACCTGAACGCCATTGGCGTGATGGCCGGTGCGACGGCGCTGGAGGGTAGCGGGCAATCCCATGGGGCGCCGGCGGACGGGGTGCTGCCGCACGCCAAGACCGCGGAGGCGGCGCCGCACTTCACAGCGCTGCACAACTACGTGGCCTTGCCGCCGCGCGAAGCGTTCCGCATCGAGTATTGGGCGCTTGAGGAAGCGAAGATCCAGCGGATGCCCAAGGAGCAGGAGTTCAGCCGCCGCATTTACGTGATCTCCGGCGGGGGCAGCGGTGTGGGCCGCGCCGTCGCTTCGCGTCTGGCCGCCGAAGGCGCGCACCTGATGATCGCGGACCGCAACCTGGAAGCCGCCCAGGAAACGGCCGCGGCAGTGTCCATTGCCGGTTCCGCCGAGTTCGTGGATGCCTGCGCGATCGAGCTTTCGAGTCGATCAAGCATCGACGCCGCGATTGATGCCACGGTGATGCGGTTTGGCGGCGTGGACGGGATTGTGAACACCGCCGCGGTCTTCCCGTCTCCCGATCCGGATGGCCGGCTTGACGATGACAAGTGGGGCTTTGTGTTCGATGTGAACGTCACCGGCAACTACATTCTGGTGGATGAGGCGCGGGAGATTTTCCGGAAGCAGAACCTGCCGGCCGCAGTTGTACTGACGAGTTCCGCCAACGCGGTGGTTTCCAAGCGCGGCAGCGAGGCGTACGATATCTCAAAGAGCGCGGTGAATCACTTGGTGCGTGAACTGGCGGTGGGCATGGGCCCGCTGGTGAGGGTGAACGGCATCGCGCCCGCCACGGTGGTGGAAGGCTCGACGATGTTCCCGCGCGACCGGGTAATCGCTTCGCTCACAAAGTACAACATCGCCTTCACGGAAGAGGAGCCGACGGAGGATCTCCGCACGAAGCTGGCGCGCTTCTACGCCCGCCGCACGCTGCTTGATGCCGCGATCCGCCCGGGCGACTGCGCCGAGGCCATTCTCTGGCTGCTGAGCGACCGGGCCAGCCGGACGACGGGGCATACGATTCCGGTGGATGGCGGCCTGGCCGAAGCGTTCCTGCGATAGCGCAAGCGGACCGGAACATGGGAGAGGCCGGCGCGATACGATGTCCTGGTGGCACTCCTTTCGCTTCCGCTTCTGCTGACGCTGTCGGCCGCCCCCACGATTTCGCCGGACCCCGCCCGTGCCGGCTTCGATGCCGCTCTGCTTGCCCGTATCCCGGCCCGGATGCGCCAGTTTGTGGACCGGGGTCAGGCTGCCGGCATCGTCACGCTGGCTGCGCGGAAAGGCCATGTGGCGGCACTGGACGCCACCGGCTTTACGGACCTTGACCGGAAGACGCCGATCGCCACGGACGCGATTTTTCAACTCCATTCGATGACGAAGCCGGTGGTTTGTATGGCGGTGATGATGCTGGCCGAACAGGGTCTGGTTGCGCTGACGGACCCGATTGAGAAGCATCTTCCAGAATTCCGCGGGCAGCGCGTTCAGCCGCGGAACTCGCCGACGTTGCGCGCTCCGGCCCGTCTGGTCACTGTGCGCGATCTGATGACGCACACGGCGGGCATGCCGCTGAACCCTCCGGCGGGCATCGGCGAACTGCCTGGCGCGCTGCACAAGACGCTGGCTGAGGCGGTGCTGGTGTTTTCGCAGCAGCCGCTGCTGTTCGACCCCGGTACGGCGTGGTCGTACTCCAACACGGGCATCGCGACACTGGCCCGGCTGGTGGAGGTGCTGGGAGGCATGCCCTATGAGCAGTTTCTGGAGCAGCGGATCTTCCTGCCGCTGGGCATGACGGATACGCACACGTACCCGCCTCGCGAGAAGTGGCACCGGATGCCCACGGCGTATCTGCTGAAGGATGGCAAGCCGGTGAAGTACACGGCGGATCCGTTGGGTGAGGGGGTGATGAAGTTCCGTGACGGCGCGCGGTATCCGCTGCCGGAAGGCGGGCTCTATTCGACGGCCGCCGACCTGTTCGCCTTATACCAGATGATGCTTAACGGCGGCACGTACAAGGGCGTACGTATCCTTTCCAAGGCCTCGGTTGAGGCGATGACGAGTGTCCAGACGGGGGAGCTCTCGACGAACGCTCCGGGCATGGGTTGGGGACTGGGCTGGTTCGTGGCCCGGACGGCTTCGGCGCGGCTCAACTTTCTCAACCCGGGGGCTTACGGCCACGGCGGGCGATATGGCACCTATGCCTTTCTGGATCCGGCGACGGGGACCATCGGTATCTTTCTGATCCACCGCGAGGGTGGCTCGGATGAACGCAACGCGTTCCTGCAACTGGTACTTTCGGCAATCAAAGACTGATGCAAATGGCCGGGGCCACGCTAGAATAGAGCTTATTAATGAGTGCATAAGTAGGTAGACATCTGGTAAAATGGATCATGCCCAAGCGAGATGCCCGATCTCTTGATCACAAGACCTTGGAAGAGATCCGCATCCGCGCCGTCGAGCGAGTGCAAGCGGG
>VFZY01000167.1 GCA_016870915.1 Acidobacteriota bacterium
GACTCTCGCCCGCTTGCACTCGCTCGACGGCGCGGATGCGGATCTCTTCCAAGGTCTTGTGATCAAGAGATCGGGCATCTCGCTTGGGCATGATCCATTTTACCAGATGTCTACCTACTTATGCACTAATTAATAGCCGCTGGAAAGTGACTTCCCTTTTCTCTCTGAATGTTGCAATATGGTAAGTATGGCAGACAATGAAATCTTGGCTGAACTGGAACGGCTGCGCGCGGAAAACGAAGCGCTGAAGCGGCCCTCCCGGGGAGCCATTTCCTACAAAGTGAGCGACAAGGGGGCCGTTTCTGTGTATGGCCTCGGGCGTTTTCCGGTCACCTTATACAAAGAGCAGTGGGAAAAACTGCTGGATCGTGCCGGCGAAGTCCGCGAATTCATCGCGGCCAACGCCGACAAGCTGAAGACCAAGGAGTAAATCGGGGCGCTGCCGCATCCGGGATGGCGCTTACACTCTTTTCCTAACATCACGGTCGGCTGATTTCACCGCGTACCCGGCCCGTTGCAGCCGGCGTGCGATCTCCGCCGCGATCATCACGCTCCGGTGATGGCCGCCGGTGCAGCCGAACGCGATGGTCAGGTATGTCTTGCCTTCCCGCTTGTAATGCGGGAGCAGAAAGGCCAGCATATCCGTGGCTTTGTCCATAAACTCAGCGGTTTGAGGAAACCCGCGGATGTACCGTGCCACCTTGGGGTTGCGGCCGGTCAGCGGCTTGAATTCGGGGACATAGTTCGGGTTGGGAAGAAACCGGACGTCGAAAACCAGGTCGGCATCGGGCGGCACGCCGTGCCGGAAGCCGAAACTCAGCACGCGAACAGCCAGTGAAGAGGAAGTCTGCCGCCTGAAGCTGTCAGCCATGAGCCGCCGCAGATCGTGAACGGTGAACTCGGTGGTGTTGACCGTCTGATCCGCCAGGGCCTGAATGGCCTTGAGCTGTTTGCGCTCCAGCGCGATCGATTCGGAGACGCTGGTGGCCGCGCCCAACGGATGCGGCCGGCGGGTTTCGCTGAACCGGCGGATCAGCACATCGTCATCCGCCTCAAGGAAGAGCAGCCGGCAGGACATCTTGTGGCGCAGCTTCTCATACAGCCCGGGAAACCGCTTCAGCGCCTGGCCTTCCCGGATATCCACCACCAGCGCGGCTCGGGCAATCGCCTCGGAGCCCAGGGCGAGTTCGGCGAACTTGGGGATCAGGCCAATGGGCAGATTGTCCACCGCAAAGTAGCCAAGATCCTCCAGACACCGGAGCACGGTGCCTTTGCCGGAGCCCGACAGGCCGGTGATGATCACCAACTCGCGCGCTGGCTGCCCGCGGCCCGGCACTACTCCACCAGATCCAGGTGGCCGTCCGCGCGGCGGACCAGCACGTGCAGGCGTCCATTCTTCTCGTCCCGGAAGGCCACGTAGCCGCTGGCGCCATCCAGTTCGAGCAGGGCTTCGTCCAGCGTCATGGGTTTACGGCTGGCGGTGGAGACGCGGAAGACACGCACGCCTCCGGGATCGCCGGAACCGGACGGCTCCGGTTCCGCCGCCACCTCGGGCAGGGAACGGCGTGAGGCCCGCCATTTCTCCTTCAGCTTGTGGATCTGCCTGTCGGCCTTCTCCACGGCTTCCAGCACGGCGGCAAACGCGTCATGCCCCGCGGCGATGCCCACCACCTCATGCCCATGGAAGTGGACGGTCACCTCGGCCTTGTTCGAGTGGCCCTCCGGATGGAGAAAGACGTGGATTCCACCCTCCTCGCGGCCGTCCACGAGCCTGGACAGCTTGTCAAACCGGCCCTCGATTTTCTGGGCCTGCGTTTCATTGAACTTCGTCTGTTTACCAGAGTATTGTACTTTCATGCGTAGCTGTTCTGATTCCGGGCCCGGCGTTGGTGCGTGGAAGGGATCTTCATATCCTCGCGGTACTTGGCCACCGTCCGCCGCGTCACCTCGATCCCTTCGGCTTTCAGCCGGTCCATGAGTTGTTCGTCGGTGAGGGGCCGCGCCGGGTCCTCTTCATCGATCAGTTTCTTCACCTTGCGCTTCAGTACCAACAGCGGCGTGCTGGCGCCGGAGACACCCTGCACGGCTTCCGAAAAGAAATACCGTAGTTCGAAAACCCCGTGCGAGGTGTGACAGTACTTGTTCGCGACGGCACGGCTGACCGTGGAGGGATGGACCCCGATCTCCCCGGCCACGTCCTTGATCATCATGGGACGCAGCCAATCGATGCCCTGGTCCAGAAATTCTCCCTGGCGGTCCACGATCACCTCGCACACACGGCGGATGGTCTGGCGCCGCTGCTCGATGTTCTTCATCAGCATGAGCGCGCTGGCGTACCGTTCGCGCACGTAGTTGCGCACTTCCTTGTCCGGCGCCTGATCACGATCGAGCATGCGGCGGTAGCTGGAGTTGAGCCGGAGCTGCGGAACGTCGTCATCGTTCAGGTCGATCAGATACCCGCCGCCATCATCACGCCGGATGTAGACGTCGGGCACCACCGGCTTGGCGGCGGATGGCATGTGGCGCTGGCCCGGATAGGGATCCAGCCGGCGGATCACCTTCATCGCGATGACGATGTGATCGAGCGGGCGGCCCATGGCTCGTGCCAGGTCGGCGAAGCGGTGCGAGGCGACCAGGTTCAGATGGTTGTGGACAATCTTCCAGGCGACGCTGCCCTCAAGGCGGCCATCCAACTGCAGGAGCAGGCATTCCCGCAGGTCGCGTGCGCCGATCCCGGCCGGATCCAGCCCCTGCACTTCCTTCAGCGCGGCTTCCAGATCCGTCAAACGGTGGCCGTCCTGTTCGGCCAGCGTGGCCAGCGATCCGCTGAGATAGCCGTTGTCGTCGAGGTTGCCGATGATGGAGTCCGCGGCTTCCCGCACCGCGGCCGGAATGGCAATGAGCGCCATTTGGCTTTCCAGGTGCTTGGCGAGCGTGACCGGCGAGGAGAGGAAGGTCTCAAACGATGGCTTGTCGGAGGGCTCGCTGGCGGGCGTCCGATAGCCGGGGTCCAGAAAATCGTTGAAGTCGAAATCGGTTTCTTCGAACGTATCGGCCGTTTTCGCGGCCGGTTCCGGTTCCGGCTCCGTGTCGGCCGGGGCGGCGCGGACGGCGGGTTCGTTATCCGCCTCGAAGTCGGTCTCCTGGGCCGGGTTTTCGAAGCGTTCGATGACGCCCTGATCGGCGGAATCGGCCTTGATGTCCAGCCGTTCGAGTTCGGCGTGAATCTCTTCCGGCGTCAGTTCCTCGCCCAGTTCGGCGGACTCCTCCAAGGCCGGGTTCTCACTGAGTTCCCGGCGGATCTCCTCCCGCAACTCCACCATATTCTTCTGGAGGAGCTCCACCATCTGGACGAGGCCATGGCTGAGAATATGCTTCTGCTGTACCTTGATTTCCAGCCGGTGCGAAAGCAGACTCATCTCGTTTTCAGAATACCATCCGGGCTTCGGACCGGACTCCGTTCGAACCGGGCCCCGAAGGTCTCAGTTGGGGCGCGCGTCCCAGCCGAACTGGAAGTTCTCGCCCAGGTAGACGCGCTTCACCTCGGGGTCCCGCCCCAGGGCTTCCGGGCTGCCGGCGCGGAAGATGCGGCCGTTGTTGATGATGTAGGCGCGGTCGGTGACGGCGAGTGTCTCGCGCACGTTATGATCCGTCACGAGGATGCCGATGCCGCGGCGCTTGAGGTCGGAGATGATGCGCTGAAGTTCGAGCACCTGAATCGGGTCGATGCCGGAGAAGGGCTCGTCGAGCAGAAGGAAGTCCGGTTCGATCACCAGCGAACGGGCGATTTCAACCCGGCGCCTCTCGCCGCCCGAGAGCTGGTAACCCTTGTTGAGGCGGACCCTTTCCAGGCCCAACTCCTCGATCAGGCGGCGGCTGCGCTGGTGGCGTTCCCGCGCCGGGATGGGCAGGGTTTCAAGGATTGCCAACAGGTTGTCCTCGACCGTCAGCTTGCGGAACACGGACGGCTCCTGCGGCAGATAGCTGATGCCTCGCCCGGCGCGCTGATACATGGGCAGCGCAGTGATGTCGGCGCCCTCGAGGAGCACCTGCCCTGAATCGGGGCTCACCAGCCCCACAATCATGTAGAACGACGTGGTTTTACCGGCGCCGTTCGGACCAAGCAGCCCCACCACTTCGCCCTGCGACAACGTCATCGAAACCCCGTCGACAACCTTGCGGCCGCCGTAGGCTTTCGAGAGTTCGGTGGTGCTGAGGGTCTTCATGCAGGAGAGGCAGAGGCCGCGGGCCGGCAGGTGGACAACTACTTGCGAGCCCCGCTTTTGCTCGCGCTCTTACGAATCAGCGTGCTCACCGCGGGCCGATTCTCCACCCCATCAACCAGCAGCCTATCATTGTTGGCAAACCACGTCAATTGACGGCCCCGGGTGACGCCGCGTTGCGGGTCATGGAACTCCGGGGAGCCGCCGTCGAGCAGGACACGCCCCTCCGTCAGATAGTATTCCGCATGCTCGGAGGAGCCGCGACGTTCGCGCCCGGCGCGCGTCTCAACGATCTCCACGGCGCCATCGGCAAACGCCTTTTCGATGCTCTGGGAGGGAAGTTCGTTGTTCACCTCCGTGTTTTCCTCGGCAAGATAGGCGCGGATTTCGCGGGCCTGGACGTCGATGCCTTCGCGCAACAGCGTGGCGCCTCCGGTGTAGCGAATCATCCGGTCCTTGCCGGCATATGTCATCTCCGGGGCGCGCACGGTGGTGAAGCCCGGGGCGCGGCCGGGCTGGGGGGCATCGGCGACAAGGCTTACCACGCCGCCCCGGGCGGTGAGTTGCTCCGTGCCGCGGTCGATATCCACCTGGTGGGCTTCCAGGCGGCTGGCCCCCTGCCAGAGAACGGCATTGCCTTCATAGCGGATCCTGCTGTTGGAGTCGCGCGCGGTCATCGTGTCGGCACGCGCCCGCATGGCCTCCTCGGCGGATACCACGCCGCCGCCGGCGCCCGGTTTGCCGTCGGGTTGGCGGGTGGTACGGACCTTTCCGAACGCGGCGAAGCCGCCGTTTTTCTGGTCCAGCACGATGCGCTCGGCCTCGGTAGCCCCGGTTGGATCCCAGACGCGGGAAGCGCCCGCCAGAGTGATCTCTTCCTTCGCCTGGTCAAGAACGGCGTTGGCGGCCCGCGCCTGCCGGGGGCCCTCTTCGTACCGGAAGTCTTCCGTCTGTTCCAGACGGGCAAGCTGTCCGGTCTTGGGGTCGAAACGCGCGGTGAGATCGCGGCTTGTGGTTAGCACGGGGAACTTCGAGGCACGCGGGGGCGCGGCGGCCGCGGGCTCCGTGCGTGTGCTGGCGTTGACGCTGTGGAGCGTCTCCAGGCGATTCCCCGCGGCGTAGGTCATCCAGATCCGCTCCCCGGCCAGATGCCGTTTGCGTTGGATGGGCACGCTGGGCAGAAAGTCAGCGCGGCCCGGGGCGTGGGTTTCGACGGATCCGATCTCCTCGCCCCCGGGGCGCATCTTCAACTCGATCGCTTCGCTGGTGAGCACCCGGGTCTCCGGCGGCACAACCCCGGCTCTTGCGACGGGTTTCGATTCCACGCGAGCCGCGCCGTTCGCAACCGCTTTTTCAAGCCAGCTTTCGCCGCCGGGCGGCGTCTGGAACGCCAGATCCACCTGGCGGCTGGTGACGGTGGTAAGCGCTTCGGGGCTTTTCGATATCAGCCGGGCGTTGCCGATGCCGGCAATGGAGCCGATCTCGCCCTCGCCGGTGAACTTGAGCGACAGCTGGTCGGCGGCGTATTCCACGTCGCGCTTCGGCTGGTGGTCAATCCCGCGGGCGTTCTGTGCGTCCACCTGATCGATGCTGCCCTCGGCCAGTTGCACGTTCGATTGGCCCGCTTCCATGGTGAGCGTGCCGCGCCGCATCTTGGCCCACGGATTGAGAAACACCTTGCCCTGCTGCTGATAGTAGACCGCCTCGCCGGCCTCAATGTCCATGGGCTTCCCCTTCCCCTTGCGGCCCTTGTAGTGGAGCCGCGCGGCGCTGAGAAGCCGGAGTTCCTCAGTTTGCGGATCCCAGCTTGCCCCCATGGCCTCGCCACTGCCCTCATCGAAGGTGAAGCGGGCCGGGCGGCTGGTGGTGGCTTTGCCCGTGCGAATTTCGAACTGAACACCGGATGTCTGAATGGTCACCAGGCGTCCGGTGCGGGGAGCGTCGTCCGGCTGGGGATCGGCGGCGGGTTCCGCCATCTTGATCTCCACCTCGCCATCGGCGTACATCAAGCCGTCCTGGGCGGAAAAATGCGCGGTGGGGCTGCGCACGCGATGGAAAGTGCGGCCATCCTCGCGATAGATCTTCAGTTGGACATCGGTGAGTTCGAACCGGGGCGGGTCGGTGAGTTGCCTGAAATCGCGGGCCTCAATATCGGCCACGGGCTTGCCGCCCGCCGAATGCGACCATTTCCAATTGCTTGCCGCCGCTGTGAGATCGCCTGAAAGGGGAGTGGGCGCGGGCTGGTTGCCGCGGGCCTGCATCTGCCGGCGGACGTAATAAGCTCCGCCCACAAACAGCGTAACGGCCACAAGAGCGAGAAGAAGGAGCGGGCGCAATCGCCGCATGATGGATTCCTACCTTTGAGGATAACAACGCGCCCGGCCGTGAAGAGGATCGCTCCGGGTGCCATCACAGCCATAGGGTGTGGCGCGATTGGGCGGGTGAGTTCGCATTGGACGTGCTTCCACTGCAGCACTCGATCACGGCATTGCGGGAGCCGCAACCGCCGCCGGCCTGCAGGGACTACGCGACCGGGTTGCGAAGAATCCCGATCCCTTCGATCTCCACTTCGACAACGTCGCCGCGCTTCATTGCCGTTGTGGTGCCGCCGGTGCCGGTGAAGATCAAATCGCCCGGGAACAGCGTCGTCGACTGGCTGATGAAGCTCACCACCTTGTCACAGTTGTGAACGAGATGCGACGTGTTCTCATCCTGCATCACTTTGCCGTTCAAGCGGGTCATGATGTGCAGGTTGCCGTAGTCGATTCCACGCGCGATCACCGGACCCACCGGACCAAAGGTGTCGGCGCCCTTGGCCCGCCACCACTGGACATCTTTTATCTTCGGGTCGTTCTGCCAAATCCGCTCGGAAACGTCGTTGCCGCAGGTCACTCCGAAAATGTAGTCCTTCGCCTGCGCCTCAGTGACTTGTCTGGTGGTCTTGCCGATGACGATCACGAGTTCGCATTCGTAGTGAACGTTGGTGGCGCCCGGCGGAAAAATGATCGGGTCCTCGGGATTCTGCAAACAACTCGGGGGCTTGTAGAATGGCTCCGGATTGGGCCTTGGCGCAGCGGTGCCGAGATGACTCCTGTAGTTCCCGGCGAGGGCGAGGATTTTGCTCGGCTTTTCGATCGGATACAGCAGCTTCACTTCGGAGAGTTTGTGCCTGGCCCCCGTCTCCTTGGGGTTGGCAAACAGGTCCCCGCTCAACTGCCGTACGGTGTCGCCATCGACGATGCCGTGCGCGACGAGGTTGCCCTTCTTGAAGCGGCAATACTTGGTGACTTTCGATTGGGCCGGGGCTTGAGGGGCCAATGCGGTGGCAACGGCGCCGATTCCGGTGAGCAGTTCTCTTCTGTTCATAGTGAACGTTATATATATCATGAAAGCTCCGCGCGACGCTGGAAGACGAAGGAAGACGAAGGGGTACAGGCTTGAGGCGTCCACTGGCGTCGCCTTCGCCGCAATTCTTGCCCCCCGGGCACGCTTCGTTATCCTGAGGAGATGCCGCGCCTGCATCTCTTCTTCCTGCTCTCCGCCGCGCTCGCCGCGCAGTCCCGCCGCGTGACGGAAGAAGAGGTGATGCGTGTCCACCGCGCCGCGCTTCTCATTGATACCCACAACGACGTCACCAGCAACACCGTCGAAGGGCTCGATATCGGCAAGCGCCGCGCCGAGGGCCACTCCGATACTCCGCGATTCAGGGAGGGCGGCATGGGCGCGGTCTTCTTCGCCGTCTACGTCGCTCCGCAATATGTCGCCGGCAATCGAGCCGCCAACCGCACACTTCAGATGATCGACACCGTCCGCCACGACATCATCGAGCGCTACCCCAATGACTACGCGTTGGCCACCACCGCCGATGAGATCCTGCGCGCCCGCAAGTCCGGCCGCATCGCCGCGCTGTTGGGCATCGAAGGAGGCCACGCCATTGAGGACAGTCCGCGTCTGCTCCGCCAGTTTCATGCCCTCGGCGTCCGCTACATGACCCTCACCCACACCAACACCAACTCCTGGGCGGACTCCTCCGGCGACATCAAGCGCGCCGATATCAAGCACCACAATGGCCTCACCGCCCTGGGCCGCGACATCATTCGCGAGATGAACCGTCTGGGCATGATCGTCGACATCTCGCATGTCTCGGACAAGACCTTCTGGGACGCCCTGGAAGCCAGCAGGGCCCCCATCTTCGCCTCCCACTCCTCGGCTCGTGCGCTCTCGAACATCCCCCGCAACATGACTGACGAGATGATCGCCGCCCTCGGCAAGAAGGGAGGCGTCGTGCAAGTGAACTTCGGCTGTGAGTTTTTGTCCCAGAAATCGGCCGATTCTTCGCCCCTCAACGATCCCGCGGTGCTCGCGCGTTTCAATGCCGCCTACGCCAACCAGACCGACATGGACCCCGCCGTCCGCCGCCGCCGCATGCGTGAGATCGTCGCCGAACTGGGCGCCAAGACCGTTCGGGCCAAGCTTTCCGACGCCGTGGCCCACATTGATCACATCGTGAAAATCGCCGGCATCGGAGCCGTGGGCATCGGCAGCGATTTCGACGGCGTAGGCTGCGTGCCTGAAGGTCTGGACGACGCCGCGAAGATGCCGAACCTGACGCGAGCCCTGCTGGAACGCGGCTACACAGCCGCCGATATCCGCAGGATCTATGGGGAAAACACGCTACGTCTGATGCGTCAGGTGGAGCGCGTGGCCGCCACGAGTGCACCTACTGGTTCAGCGACGCGATGATTTGCGAAGCGCGGTCGAACAGCATCGACGTCTCATTGGCACAGCCGATGAACGTCATGCCGCGGTCCTTCCAGAAGCGCGCCAGATCAGGCGTCCGCGTCTGCGTGCCGGGCGCGATGCCGCGCTTCAGGCAACTGTCGCGGATCTGTTCCATCGCCTCCACCATCACCGGGTGCTGGAACTGCCCCGGAACACCCAGCGAGATGGAGAGATCCGCCGGACCCACCATCACCGCGTCGATCCCGGGCACATCCAGCAACTCCTCGCGCCGCTCCAGCGCCGCCCGCGTTTCAATCTGCAGCACCACCATCGAATTCGCGTTCATGTGCGCGATCACATCGCCGAAACTGTGCGATTCGTAATCCAGGTTCACCGGCGTCAGCCCATAGCCGCGCACGCCGGCGGGGGGGAACTTGGTCCAACTGATCGCCGTTGCCAGCAGCTCCGGCGACTCCACTCGCGGAAACACAATTCCCTGCGCACCGCAATCCAGCGCTCGCGCCACCAGCGAATACTGCAGGTCCGCCACCCGCACCAGCGGGCAGAAATCGACCAGATTCGCCACCCGGCAGATATCCTGCACCGTCTCCAGATCGAAGCCGCCATGCTCGCAATCCACGAACGCCCAGGTGAAACCCGCCGCGCGAAGCGCCTTCACCACCTCCTGCGATCGCAACTGGCCAAACCCGCAGCCATAGCGGACCTGGCCTTCCTTCAGAGCCTTCTTCACCGTGTTCGTTGTCATAGTGGAATCACCTTGTGATCGGGGCAGTCAAGCAGCACATGCGCCTGAATCCGGTCCAGAAGATCCATTCCGTAACGCGCCAGAAACGGCAGAATGGAATACCGGCGCTCCTGCAGGTGCCCTCCGGGCTGAACCAGCGCGGCCAGATATCTCACATCCTCCTGCGCCCGCCCGTTCCGCCGCACTGCTTCCCGATGAGTCTTCGCCGCGATTTTCGATAGCTGATAGGCGATCTTCCCGCGGCTTTTTTCCAATGCCTGGCCCAGCGTCGGGTCGAACGCCTCAACATCCCCGCACAGCCGCCCGGCAATCGCGTTCATCTCCGCCTCAGCCGCGGAAAACCGCCCTGCCAGCTCCGGCGGCACCAGTTGCCGCGAAATCCGTTCCAGCATCGGGCCCGGCCCTTGCAGGCAATCCTCAACGCGAAGGCCATACCGGTCCATCACCTTGGCGCCCCGGGCATCGATCAGAGTGAAGCCCGCGCGCGGCACCATCACAGGCATGCGGCCCAGAATCCGCCGGTATAACACTTCCGACTGCGCGAAGTAGGCGATCTCCGCCGGTCCACCCACCACCGCCACCGTCGGAAACAGATAGTCCTGCACCACCGGGCGCAGCAGCGCATTGGGAGACAGATTCGCGCCCAGCCGGCCCAACTCCTGCGTACTCAGAACCTGATCCCTGGCATGGAACTCATTGCCATGGCGCTTCAACGCCGTTCGCACGCCGTCGCGCAGCAGAAAGACCGGTGATGTCTGCTGTTCCACCAAGACCTGCGCGTGGTAGCCGGCGGCCTCCAACTGGCGCCCCCGCTCGATCAGCGCATCGCACAACTCCGGCGCCCGCTCAGCGGCGTGACCGGCCGCGATCCCTGAAATCGCCCGGATGGCCGGGTCCAAGGGGTCCGCGAACAGAAGCCCGAACCGGCCCAGGATCTCCCGCAGCAGACCCAGAAACGCCCGTCCATACCCGGCCCCCGGCACGTAATGCCGCCGCAGCAACTCCATCACGGCGTCCGCGTCCGGCAGGCCGTCGAGCGCCGCTGCCATCGCGTCCAGGGGTACTTGCGCCAGGGTCGCCGCACCCACCGGTTGATGCGGCCGGACCTCGCCCGTCGACCCCAAGCGAACCGGATTCATCGCGCCATCAAAGGCCCAGGCATGATCGATCTCTTCGAAGTCGTGATCCTCGGTGGCCAGCCAGAACACGCCCACCGCGGGCAGCCCCTGCTCCGTCAGGCTCGCCGCCAGGCGTGCCGCCGTCAAGGCCTTGTAGATGGTGTATGCCGGGCCGCCGAACAGGCCCACCTGCTGGCCCGTCAACACGGCCACCGTGCCGGGCCGCGCCAGCCGCTCAAGGGCCGGGTTCCCGTCGTTCAAGGGCCGCAACGCCTCCACTACCGCGGTGCGCCGTGCGTCCGGATAGTCGATGGCCCCGGCCGCGCGCTGGTAGGAGTCAGGGTGGTGCGGCGAAGGACCGTAGAAGTCCGCTACACGGTCAAAGTGATACAGATAGTCGGCAAACAGCTTCGATGTGCCGGGGATCTGCGTGTAGCGGAGACAGGATAACTCCATCCGAGCCTTCAGGGTATCAGATGCCAGAGGCCTTCCCCGCGCTCAGCGGTACTGCCTCACCAGCCACTCCGCCACCAGCACCGGCTTTGCCACGCCTTCGGCCTCCATCGTCACGGCCCACACCGTGTGAACGCCCCAATCGTGCTCTTCGAGCGCCGCCAGCGTGAACCGGGCCCGCACGCGTCCACCGGCCACCACGGGGCCCGTGAAGCGAACCTTGTTCAGCCCATAGTTGATGGCGTGCCGGAAACTGCCTTCCACCGTGAACGCCTCCCCGCGCAGAAAGCTGAGTAGCGCGAGGGTGAGGAACCCGTGCGCGATTGTCGCCCCGTAGGGTGACTCCCGCCGTGCCCTCTCCTCATCCAGGTGGATCCACTGACGGTCTCCGGTGGCTTCCGCGAAAAGGTTGATGCGCTCCTGCGTTACCTCTACCCAATCGCTTACGGCCGCCTCCTGCCCCACGGCGGCGCGCAGTTCTTCGATCGACGCAAAGATTCTTTTCATTTTCCTAGAGACTCATTTCCCAAGCGACTCATTTCCCCAGCGACTGCAGAATACGCCGCTTCGACTCCATCGCCTCATCGGAGAACCAGGTGTCAACGTCGATGGTGAACGCCTGTCCGTCCGGCCGCCGTTCGTGGCCCTGGCTTGCCCGCAGCACCTGCTTGATCTTGGCGTACGCAGCCGGGGGCTTCGCCGCCAGCGTTCGCCCCAGCGCCCTCGCATGCTCCAGCACGTCGCCTTCAGAGGCCAGTTCATCCACCAGCCCGATCTCGAGCGCCCGCGCTGATTTCACGGCATCTCCGGTCAGAAACATCCGCCTCGCGTTCGTCACCCCGGCCGCATCGGCCAGCATCCGGAAGATGGATGGCGGCAGGCCCACCCCAATGTTGATTTCGCTCAGAGCGAAGCCGTAATCGCCCGCGGCCATCACCCGGAAATCGCAGGTGAGTGACAGGATTGCTCCGCCGGCATAGGTATGTCCAGACAGCGCCGCCACGGTGGGCCTGGGAAAGTGCAGCAGGCGGTCCACCAGCGTGGCGAAGCGCCTCAGAAACGGCTCCAGTTCCTCGCGGCTGAACCGGAACACTTGCGTCACGTCGAACCCGGCCGAAAAGAACCGAGGCGTCGCGCTGCCCAGCACCAGCGCACCCACCGCCGGGTCCGCCTGGGCCTGCTCCACCGCCTCCAGAATCTCGGCCAGCATCGGTCCTGTCAGGGCGTTTGCCTTGCCCCGTGCCAGAATGATGGAAGCCAGCGGGCCGTCCTGTTCATACCGGATGTGTTCCATGGCTCTTGTTAGGTTCTCACAATGCCCGAATCCCCGGTTTCAGCGCGTCTATTCCTGGTTCGCGGCCGTGTGCAGGGCGTTGGGTACCGGGCCTTCGCCCGCCGTGCGGCTGAGGAACTGGGCGTCACGGGCTATGCGAAAAACCTTGCCAGCGGCGATGTCGAAGTATTCGCGCAAGGCGCTCCGGCGGCCGTCGACGCCCTGGGCGCCCGCCTGGCGTTGGGTCCGCGCTGGTCCGATGTACGCGGTGTTGAGAGCAGTGAAGCCGCACCCCAAAGGTTCGGCGGCTTCCTCGTCCGTTAATGATTGTGCCGCGGCACCTCGCGTGCCACGTCCTGATACTTCACCGCGAACTCCAGCACGCCGCCGGACTCCAATTGCCCGACGTGCGCCCGGAACAGTTCCTGCCACGGCGTCTGGCTGGCCGGCATCTCGATCTTCATGTCAGCCCGCCGCCGCGCGATCTCTTCGTCTGAAATCTGGATGTCGAGCCGCCGCTCGTTCAAGTCGACGCGAACGACGTCATGCGTTCGCAGGATGGCCAGATTGCCGCCCACCGCCGATTCCGGCGACCCGTTGAGAATCGACGGACTTGCCGAGGTCCCGCTCTGCCGCCCATCGCCGATACAGGGCAACTGGTCCACACCCTTCCGCACCAGTGCATCCGGCGGCAGCATGTTCACCACCTCCGCCGCTCCGGGGTACCCCACCGGACCTGCGCCGCGAATCACCAGGAGGCAGGTCTCATCAATGTTCAAGGACGGGTCGTTGATCCGGTCGTGGTAGTCCTCGGGGCCCTCAAACACAATCGCCCGT
The DNA here is from genome assembly GCA_016870915.1 of Acidobacteriota bacterium. Classification (GTDB taxonomy): domain Bacteria; phylum Acidobacteriota; class Terriglobia; order Bryobacterales; family Bryobacteraceae; genus VFZY01. The sequence continues at coordinate 13,393 of VFZY01000167.1, forward strand.
CCTTCGAAAATGCCCTCACGCCCGGGCGTGGACAGGAACCGGGCCTTGAAATCGGCCCCGATCACCGACGTCTTCACCAGGGCCGAGTTGAACAGGTTCCCCGTCACCACCAGGAAGCCCGCCTTTTCCTTCAGCGGATTGTCCATGGGACGAATCACGTCCCGGTTCAGGCTGCGCGACGCGGCGTAGTTCTCACCGACCGTCTTGCCGGTGACCGTGAGCGCGCCCTGGCGGATCAGCCCGGCCGCCATCAGCTCACCGATCACCGCCGGCACGCCTCCCGCGTGATGATAGCTCTCACCCAGGAATTGGCCCGCGGGCTGCAGGTTCACAAGCAGCGGAACCTCGTGGCCCACCTTCTCCCAGTCCTTCAGTTCCAGCTCCACGCCCATGTGCCGCGCGATCGCTGTCACGTGCGGCGGGCAATTCGTCGACCCGCCGATCGCCGAATTCACCACAATTGCGTTCTCAAACGCCTCGCGCGTCAGAATCTTCGACGGCCGAAGGTCCTCATGCACCATCTCCACAATGCGCCGGCCGGTCCGGTACGCCATCTGGGTACGCTCCCGGTACGGCGCCGGAATCGAGGCGCAGCCCGGCAGCGACATCCCCAGCGCCTCCGCCAGCGAGTTCATCGACAGTGCCGTACCCATCGTGTTGCAATGGCCCGGGCTCGGCGTGGATGACGCCACCATGTCCATGAACGTCGGGTAATCGATCTCACCCGCCGCATGCAGCCGCCGCGCTTCCCACACCGCCATCCCGCTGCCCGCCAGTTGACCCCGGAAGTAGCTGTCCAGCATCGGCCCGCCCGAAAGCACAATCGCCGGAAGGTTCGCCGTTGCCGCCGCCATCAGGCAAGCGGGCGTAGTTTTATCGCAGCCCGTGGTCAGTACCACGCCGTCCAGCGGATAGCCGTGCAGAACCTCCACCAGACCCAGATACGCCAGGTTCCGGTCGATCGCCGCCGTCGGCCGCCGGCAGCTCTCCTGAATCGGATGCACCGGAAAGACGAAGGGAATGCCGCCCGCGTCCCGAATTCCGTCCCGAATCCGGTCCGCCAGGCCGATATGGTGCCTGTTGCAGGGTGAGAGATCGTTGCCTGTCTGCGCAATGCCAATGATCGGCTTGCCGGAGATCAACTCCTCCCTGGTGATGCCATAATTCAGGTACCGTTCGATATAAACGGATGTCATCCCGATGTTGTGCGGATTATCAAACCAGCAGCGGCTCCGCAGCCGGCCTGCGCATTCGGATTTTGGGTCTTTGTGATCCACCATGAAAGGGATATTGTATCGTCTGGCGCCCGGCGTTCTCATCCTGGCCGCGATTCCCGCTCTTCAAACCGCTTCGGCGCCTGAGATTCTTCCGCTGGCCGAACAGCGCCTGTACGAGCTGGTGAACGAACGCCGCCAGCAGGCCAGGCTGCCCCCGCTCCTTCCCGAAGAGACCCTCCGCACGGTTGCCCGCGCCCACGCCTCGGACATGCTGGAACGGGACTTCTTCGAGCACATCAACCCGGACGGCCAGAACTCGGCGGACCGCATCGCGCGCATGCACCGCACGCTGATCGGCAAGACGGGAGAAAACCTCTGGAAAGGATCACGCCTCCAACTGGACAAGCACCCGGACCTTGGCGCCGAGATTTTCCGCATTCTGATGGCCAGCGGCCGCCACCGCACGCAGATCGTCCACCCCGATTACACACACATCGGCATTGGAGTCATATTCCGCGATGGCGAAGCACGCCGCATTCTGCCACCTAAAATGTCACCAAGAGGTCCCTCGTTGTGCCAAATGAAAAAGTAACCGAATTTTGCATGAGCCATCCGCCTCGGCCGAGGCGAA
>VFZY01000168.1 GCA_016870915.1 Acidobacteriota bacterium
TCAGCCGGAAGGTTGGATCCTGCGAGAGCCGCTCGGCATCGTTGACATCCTCGTAGCCGGCAATCCGGCTGTAGACGGACTGGCGCAGTAGGTCCGCCAGCGGAAGCTGGGTATTCTTGCCGCGCCGTGAGTCAGTCAGGTGTTGGGCAATGAGAGCACCGAAGCCCAGCCGTTCATCCAACTCACGCACCAGGATCAGACCACCATCGGAAGTAACGCGCGATCCCTGGAAGTCGATCTTGAGAAGGCCGTTGAACGAGAGCTGAAAGGGCTGGTTTTGTTTGTCACCCATTGGGTGCTGTCCTCCGCAGGGGTCTTCGCTGCCTTCAAACCCCTATCGATATTGATGCGGACGAGCATCCAGGAGATTCGCACGCGCGGCTCAAAACGGAAATGTGGGTTGAGCGTGTTGTCCTGCACCACTTCCGTGCGGCCCATCCTGCCGGCCAGCCAGTTGAAGAAGCCGCCCTCGGCGCCTTCGTGCATGGTGAGCCAGCGGACGCCGGCGCTGAAACAGGCGTCGTCCACGCGCCGGACGGCATGCATTGCCACGGCGAGCGCCGTTGTCCAGTTCGGTTCATCCACGGCCTTGCAGGGCCGGAAACCGCCGTCGCGCCGCTGGAGTGAGCGGACGAAGTTAAAGGCGGGTTGCGTGACATGGCGTAGAAACGGGTGTCCGTGCAGGGCCAGAATGGCAAGCACCGTCGGTTCGGTCCAGGAGACGCCTCCCGGGGCGTAGCCCCAGCCGCCATCCTTGTTCTGAGAGTCGAGAAGCGCCTGAATGCGAGCCTGAATGGCCTGATCGGGGTTCCGCTCCTGGTCCTGCCTGGCCACAATACGCCTCCGCGGGATCTTATCGGCACGCGGAGCACCGCATTGAGCCCCAAAAAACTGTCAAGCCCCGGATCGCACCTTGCAGGGCGCGGCCGGGGCCTGTGGTTCCGGGAGTGTGGGATCCGTTAGCGCAGTTCCACTGTGCGCGATGCGGAGGTGCCCTGCCGGTTGGCGATGGTGACCGCCACCGACTGGATGGTGTCCGCCACGTTGGTAACGTTCTTCACATCACCGGTGAGGTTGAACGGGATGGAAGCGGTGAACAGACTGCCGAAGGCCTGGGACTGGTTGTTGGTATACCAGGCGATGAAGTTCGATTCGGCGTTCACGGAGAGGCGCTGCGTGGCGACGGTTTCGCCCTGCACGGCGGTGAACGTGAAGTCCATCTGAGTGACGGAACGGCCGGTGGCGAAACCAGTGACCAGCAGGGTAAATCCGGAAGCTGTCTTGCCACCCACCTGGACGTTGAGCAGCCGTGGTGCTCCGGCAGCAACCGTGAGGTTGAGTGCCGGAGGCGTGGCCGGGGTAAGGTTGATGCCGCCGTCAGTCTGGAACGAAGGGGTGATCGTGATGGTACCCGCCACGGTTCCCGTCTGCAACCGGACCGTATTCTGATTGTTCGGGAACACAGCGCGGGTCTGATTGGCGGGAATGGTGAAGTTGATGGTGCGCCCGCCGGCGGCGAACTGCACTGCCGCGTCATTGGCGAAGACATCGGAGTGGAAGGCCAGGGTCAGCGTGCCGGAGAGCGGAATCGCGTAGGCTTCCGCGAGGACCAGGCTCACCGTGGGCTGGGCCTGCGGGTCCTGAGCGCCGGACGCGCCCTCGAACCGGTAGGTAGGCAACGGAGCAGGGTTCGTGGCGGCGCCGCTGAGCGAGAAGCTTTGGGTGTCAACCCGCAGCGTGCCGGCCACCTGCCCAACCTGGCCGGGGGCGAAGGAGACGTCAAACCCCATGGTTCCGCCGGGCTGAATGGTGGCGGGCAGGGAGGGCACCTGGACGAGGTTGAAAACGTTGTTCGGCGCCGAGGGGCCGGAGACACTCACGCTGTTCACCGCCGAAGGCGAGGTGCCGGTGTTGGTGACAATGAACCGGATGCTCGATGCACGGCCCACCGCGGTGGGCGTGAAGACGATGGTGCCGTTGCCGGACACCGTGGTGGTGACGTTGCCGATCGAATAGGAGTACGTGAGCGAAGCGCCCAAGCCGGTCGACATGAGATCGAAGTTGTCGTTGTTGATGCGCACGCGGCCGGTGGCGGAGCCCGGAACGGTGGGAGCAAAGACCACTGTGAAGGTGATGGAGGCTCCCTGGTTCAGGTTGGCCGGAACGAACGGCGCATCGCCCAGCGAGAAGCCGGTTCCGCTCACGCCCAGCGCGGTGATGCGGCCATCGGCGTTGCCGATGTTGCGGGCGCGAATGGTGATGCTCGATTTTTCACCCACCTGGGTATCCGGAACAGCCAGCGGCTGGCCGGGGAAGATGGGCGTGATGGTGGTGCCGAGGATGGCTTCGTAGGCGAACTGGGGACCGGAACCCGCACCCGCCAGATTCAGGGTGAAACGACGGTTGACCAGTTCCACCGTGACCGTGCCAGTCTGCGGGTCAAGCACCTTGGGTGTGAACTGAACGCCGAACCGGAGGTCGCGGCCGGCATCGACAGTGGTCTGGCCGAACGAGGCGCCGCTCAACTGGAAGACCGCGCCCGTGATACCGATGGAGTTGACCACGCCCGGGCCGCTGCCGCGGTTGGACGCGACGATGGCGACCGTGGAGGTGGCATCGATGTTGGTGAGCGGGAAGTTGATGGTGTCGCCGCTGGTGGCCGGTTGGGGGTTCCCCGACTGCGGGATGTAGCTGAACACGAAATCGGGAGCCGTGCCCTGCAGCGTGGTGGAGAAGACGCCGTTGACTCCGCGCTCCGTGTAGTTCATGGCAAAGCGGCCATTGGCGCGCTGGCCGGAGGAGGGTGTGAACCGGATCTGCAGGTTGACGACGGAGGCGCCGGACATGGTCACCGGGAAGGCATCCGGCTGGGAGGTGATGACGAAATCGGTGGAACCGGTCAGCTCAAACGCCGAGATGCTGGCTGAGGCAGTGCCCCGGTAGGTGATAGCGATGTTCGCCGTGACCGGCTGGTTGATGAAGTCGGCGTTGATGGCGAGCGTCGAAAAATCGGTGAGGTTTTGAACGGTATTGCCGATCTGGACGCGGATGTTGAACGGGGCCGGTGTGGGCACGATCTGCGCGCCGGCAACACCCGCCAGAAGCAGCGCCAGGCCGGAGAGTCTCTTGGTCATGGAAGTGGTAAGGGTCACTGGTTACTCCTTGGTCTCCGCGGCCGGAATGAAGTAGACGGCGGGGTCCGAAGAGAGGTCCGCCACCTGGAGCGCTTCACCGCGCCGGGCATCCTGCAACAGGAAGACGGTGCCGTTCAAAGCGTCCATGCGGGAGGGTTCAAAATCGAGTTCGATGCGCGAGGCGCGTTCGTGGGTGGCCAGGGTGAAGGCCACCAGGGACTTGTCGCCGCGGTTGGCAACCACCAGGCCGCGCCGGTTGGCGGAGAGCGCGATGCCCACCGGCTCCAGCACGCCCAGTCCTTCCCCGGCCAGCAGGCTGGCCTGCGCCGTATTGAACACATCGCGGATCTCAAGGACCTCGCTGCGCGCGGCGTCGGCCAGGTAGGCCGTGTCGCCGGCCAGCGCCAATCCGGAAATCCGGCCGGCGCGGGCGGCGAGGCGGCTGCCCGAGGAGCGGATGGAATAGAGTTCCGTTTCGGTTGCGGCAAGCAGTGAATCGCCGCTCTCGGAGACGCTCAGGAAGCGGACGCGGCCCATGGCGGCGAGTTCGAAGGCCACCGGCTCTGCCCCGGTTTCCGTGAGGCGCCAGGCTTTGACGCCGCCATCGCCAGCCACTGCCACGGCGCCGGAATTCCGGCTCCAGGCCACGGCACCGATGGCGCCGGCGTTTTCATCGAGCAGCCGGGCGGACCCATCCAGGGAGACCACCGACAGGCTGCCGCCACGCGACACCAGAATCGACCGGCTATTGGTGGAGGCCCAGGCGCCGTCGACGCCCGCAAGCAGCGCATCGCCAACATAGGCTGCGCCCGGCACACCCAAAATCAACCGCGCGGACCGGGCCGCGCCATCATAGAGGACCCCCGAATTGGGGCCCGCCACACGAGCATGATCCTGGGCCACCAGCGAGGCGCCCAGCGACAGACGTGCCAACAGTGCTTTCATCGAAATCCTCATGTCTACCGGGGACCTCCCACGGTGACCGTACCGGCCGAAATCGTCACTGGAACGGTAGCGGTGGACGACGTGGTTCCCTTGTCGCCACCGGAAGCCGCCGCCACGCCACCGCCCACCGCGGCGCCGGCCGCGATGGCAATGATGGTCCACAGCTTCTTGTTACTCGCCTTGGTGGATGCCGCCGAACTACCGTTGCCTCGCACGTTGCTCTGCGCCACCACCAGGGAGCCCGTCTTGTCGCCGAGAGTGGCGGTTACTTTGACGTTGAACCGGCCGTCCTCGTCATTGGGCGTCAACCCGTTGGTGCCAGCCTGCCCCTGCGCGTTGGTCTTGCCGGTCTGGGACCGCATCCAGCCATTAAACACGCCGCCAGGACCGGCCGCCGGCAACTGGAACACGACGTCGGCGCCGGCCACCGGCTTGTCCGCTTCGTCGCGCACTTCCACCACGATCTGGGTTCCGGTGCGGGTTCGGATATTGTTCTTTGCGCCTTCCCCCTCAACGGCGGTCACCTTCAGGGTGCCGGCCGGTTTGGCTTGCGCCACCAGCGGCTGCGCGGGGGTGCCTTGCTGGCTGAAGGCGGGAGTCAATGCCAGCAGGCCGCTCAACGCGGCCGCAAGTGTGTTTCGGATCAAAAGGACCTCCAGGGGACGATTCCAGACGTGAGGGGGTGAAATTGGACTATAGCACGCACAGACGGGCTTAAATTGTTCAGACGTTGAGGAGAGGCCAGGACGTTACCCGGCGCGGGCAAAAATGTACGCAAATGCTTCATTTCAAACGAACGCTGCCGCCATCGTAATCGATCTCCGCCTCCCGGCCCTGGTTGGCCAGGGACAGCCTTCCGGCCTCGACGGTGAACTCATTGAACCGGCTGTTGCGCGGCGTGGCCAGGAGTCCAGCGGCATCGATCTGGTCCAAGACGGTGGTACGAAGCCCCGGCTCTGATTGTTCAACACGCATGGTTTCCTGCACCACCAACTCGATGGAACGGTAGCCGTAACCCACTGGCTTCAACCCGGGGCCAGGATGCTCAACATATTGAAAATAATCGGGGCTGGGTTCGGCGTAGAGCGTGGCGCCATCGCCGGAGGGCCGCTCGACGTGACAATACTCCATGCCCCGGTATTGATCGTTGTGGCGCAGAAAAGCTCCTCGCTCCCCGGTGGCGCACCACATGGTCAATCCCTGGATGTTGCTGCCGGGGCCGTCGTCAGGATACCCCAGCGCGTTCTGAACGTTGAGGCAGGCTCCGTTGTTCCAAAGAACCCGGGCGTCGGTCCAGAGGTAGCCTTCGGCGCCGTTCGGAAAGCGATCGCGCAGCCCATAGAGGCTGACGGAGACCGGCAGCAACCCGGTGATAAAGTGCACCAGGTCGACATAATGGCAGCCGATGTAGGTAAACGCGTCGGTGGCGTCAGTGGTGAACCAGTTCTGGAAGTTCGAGTGCCGGTAATACCACTTCTCGAAAAGAATCGCGGTGCCGAGCTTGAAATCCCCGAGGAGTCCGGAACGGTAGCGGCGGCGGGCAATCAGGCTGCGGTCGTCGAGCCGCTTGTGGTACTCCACGGAGACGAACAGCCCCTGACGGCGCGCCTCCTCTTCGATGACCCGGGACTCGCGGGCCGTGAGCACCAGGGGTTTCACGCAGCACACGTGCTGGCCCGCCCGCAACGCGGTCATCACGGCGTCGAAATGCAGGGTATCCGGAAGGGCGATCACCACCAGGTTGCGCGGAGGCAGTTGGCCGATCAACCGGCGGAAGAGATCGGGCTGGGGTTCGGCGGAATCCAGATCCTGGTGGACCTCAAACGTCTGATCGGGGAAGGCACGCCGGATCGCGGGCGCGTCGCGCAGAGCCTTCACGGTGGAGCCGCGCTGAGAGCAGACATGCACCCGGCCGATGACGCCGGTACGCTTGAGTTGCAGCAGCGACGGCAGGATCTGATCGTGGGCGATCATGCCGCCGCCCACCACCAGCACGTCTGAGATCACGCGCGGGACTCCCGGGCGGCAATCGCCTGGCCCACCACTTCGTCAAACACCTGAGTACTCTCCAAGACCGCCTCCCGCGTGATGACCAGGGGCGGCGAAATCTTCACGGTAGCCCCGCCGAATCCGACCGGGCTGAACATCAGCACCCCGGCCTGCATGGAGCGTTCGATGATGTCCCACGCCAGATCGGGATCGGGTTCCTGGGTTCCGGGCCGGATACAGTGCACGCCGGCGACCAATCCGCGGCCATCCACCGCCGCCAGGTTCTGATGGTACTTCTGGCGCGTGGCCGCCAGCCGCTGGTGCAGCAGTTCGCCCTGCACCCGGGAATTCTCCACAAGTCCTTCATTCAGAACCAGATCGATGGAAGCACTGGCGGCCGCGCAGCAGACCGGATTGCCGGTGTGAGTGGATGTCATGCTGCCTGCCGGGAACTGGTCCATGATCTCGGGCCGCCCGGCGACAAAAGCCAGCGGCAGAGAACTCGATACGCCCTTGCCCCAGGTGGTGATGTCCGGAACGAGACCGTAGTGTTCGAATCCGAACAGCGTACCGGTGCGGCCGAAGCCCGCCTGCACCTCGTCACAGGTGAGCAGGATCTGGTGGCCATCGCACCAGGCCCGCAGACGCTGCATGTACTCCACGGGGGCAAAACTGGCACTGCCGCCCTGGTAGGTTTCGAGGATGACGCCGGCGACATTGCCCGCGTCGACACCCTGGGCCGCGAGCGACTTCAGGAAGAAGTCAAAGCTGGTGTCAGGGGTGCGAAAGCCGTCGGGAAAAGGGACTTGGACAAAGCCCGGGTCCTGATTGACAATCCATTCCTTCAGGACGGGAATGCCGCCCGCCTGCTGGGATCCGAGAGTGCGGCCATGAAAGGCCTTCTCAAACGACACGATGACGTTCTTCTGACGTCCGCCCTTCCGCACGCCGTGGGCGCGCGACAGCTTGATGGCGCATTCCACCGTTTCCGACCCGGTGGTGAGCAGGAAAACCTTCTTCAACGGCTCCGGCAGCAGCGTGGCCAGTTTTTCGACCAGGCGGGCGCGGATGGCGCTCGGGAAGCAGTAATTGGTGAGGAGCCCGGATTGCGCCTGGGCGACGATGGCGTCAATGATCTCGCGGCGTCCGTGGCCGGCGTTGGTGATCAGGACGCCGGAAGACCAGTCGATCCAGCGATTGCCGTGGGCGTCGAAGACCTGGAACCCTTCGGCCCGGTGCCAGACGACGGGCGGCTGCCCGCGCATCGCGATGGGCTCGTAGCGATTCAGGGTTTCAAGAACCGGAAGAGAGGCTGGGGGCGGGATGCGCGTGGCGATGCGCCGGAACGCCGTTTCGACGGCCGGAACGGCCTTTGGTTCGAATGAGAATTCACGAGCCATTCCGAGTATTATCCTCCAACCGCGTATCCGATAAGGGCCATAGGCATGCTTTCGCAGATCCATTCCATCCTGAAATCGTCCGAACGGGACGGGCCGCAGGCGCGTGCGGGTCTTGAGGCGCTGTACCGGGGAAGCCGGGAGGACTTCGAGACGGCGGCGCTGGCGCTGGCGCAGCAGGCGAGCATGGCTCCGGCCTACAACCTGCTGCTTTCGTACCTGGTGCACCGCGGCATTCTGGTGCGGTGGCTGGCGAACCCGGAGTTTTTCACGGTGGCCCAGGCCGTGAAGACGGCCAAGCTTGCGATGGCCCTGGAGCCGGGGTTTGACCTGGCGCTGGCGCAGGCTCTGCTGGGGAACACCGCCGGCGGCGATTTCGACCCGGAGCGGGCGCTTGAACTGGTCAGCCGCCTGACTACGGAAGCCCGGCTGACTCCCATCCTTTCACAACTGGTGCGGCATCCCAATCCGCGAGTGCAGTCGAAGGCGGCGTTGCTGGTGGGAAGGGTGACACAGAGTCCGTTGTGGCTGGACGACTCGCTGCGAAGCGAGGATCCACGGGTGCGGGCGAATTCGGTGGAGGCGTACTGGGGATCGGGTGCGGTGGAGATACGGGGTCTGCTACACCAGGCGGCCGGGGACGAGCATCACCGGGTGTCGGGCAATGCGCTGCTGGGGTTGTACCGCTCCGGTGACACGGGCGCGATCTCGCTGATCCATTCCATGTTGTCCCACCCGGCACCGGACTTCCAGCGGACCGCGGTCTGGGTGGCGGGCCAGACGAACGATCCGCGTTTCGTGGAGATTCTTTCCACCGCCACTTCGGGCTATGGGCCCGGCCAGCGCGAGGCCGCCGAGGAGACCATCGCGGCGTTAATCAGCCGGCGGGATGAACTGCGGGGCCGGCCCGGACTACGGCTGGACATTCTGCGATCGGCTGAGGGGCTGGATGGCGCCGTCCGGCTTCGCATGGTGTGCTATTCGCCCTCCTACCGCCGGTGGTTGTCAGGCAGCGATCTGACGGCCCTGCATTGGGTGGTTTCGCAGGCAGGCAGGCGAATCGACCGGTACCAGGTGGAACCGGTGGAGCCCCCGGCCAACGCTGTGATTGGCGTGGTGGCGCCGGCGGGCATGAGTCTTGTGGCCGGCTCAGGCCCGGCGGTGATGGGCCGGAAGCGGTTGTGGGGTGTGCTGCACTATGACGTCTCGGCGCGAGGGGGCGAGGTCCCTGCCCCAACGGGTTCTTTGCGCCAGGACCGGCGGAACATGCAGTTCACGGCCGATCTGGCGGCGCTGGCGCACTCGGTGGGCCCGGTGTCGGGCGGGGCGCCGATGGGGCAGGCTTTGCTGATTGCGCTGGAATCGGTGCGGGGCCTGCGCGGCTCGCATCATCTGGCGGTGGTTGCCGGTCCGGGCTCGCCCGAGGTTTTGACGGAGGATGTGTTGCAACGCGTGGCCGCGCAAAGCGTTCCTGTGCACTCGATCCTGACGGATGGAGTGGCGCCGGGGCTGGCTCGCCAGTTGATCGAGTTGGCGCGGCGGACGGGGGGAACCGGCCAGAAGGTGGAAGGCCCGGAAGAGGTTGCAGCGGCGGTGGCACTGGTGTACGAGAGTTCGCAGGCTGCCTATGAGGTTTCGTTCCGCGGCGAGATCTCCGGCGAAGGCTGCTCGCCGGGGGCGGTCGAAATCGAGGTGTATTCAGACCATGGCTACGGCCATGCCAGGGCGGTCCTGGAGAGCAGGCAGGCAGCCGGCAGCTTGACTCCGGCGGGCAAGGAGTAGCCCGGTGGCCGATCCCGTCCAGAGCGTCCAGTGGACGATAGAGAACTTCTTCATCAATCCGGCCCTGTCCCGCCGGACCCTGCAGGCGATGTTGTCCACCGATGCACGCGCCCTGGAAGAGGCCTCGGTGGGGGTGTTGCAGGAAGTGACCGATTCGCTTGGCTACCAGTTCCTCATCGCGTTCCTTTACAACAACGGCCTGCTGCTGAAGCATCTTTGCAATCCGGCCAGCTTTTCGGCCGAGCAGGCGGCTCGCATCACGAATGTGGCCGTCCGTGTTCAATCCGGTTTCGCAGTTTCGCTGGCTGAGCGGCTGGTGCACTCAGCCGAAGGTGAGGAACCGCTGGGCGAGGAGGCGGAAAACCGGACGATGGAGATCCTCTCCATGCTGGCGCGCAACCAGAAGCTGGGAAGCTACTTCGAGAAGCTGGTAAATCACCCGAACCTAGGGATCCAATCCAAGGCGGCGCTTCTGGCCGGTCAGCTCCGGCAGGACGGAGAGTGGGCCCGCCAGTGTCTGCTCAACCCGGAATCAAGAGTGCGGGCCAACGCGGTTGAGTCGCTCTGGACCAAGGATCCCGAGATCGCGCGGCCCATTCTTTGGGATGCCGCCTTTGACGGAAACAACCGGGTGGAAGGGAACGCGCTGCACGGGCTGCTCCGGCTGCGGGATCCGCGGGCCATCCCGCTGCTGCACAAGATGCTGACGGATGAGGGTGAAACCCGCCGGCACACCGGGCTGTGGGTGCTTGGCCGCAATCCCGACCCGCGGTTCATTCCGGTGCTGGCTCCGGCGATCGGCTCCGCCAGGGACGAGACGAGAAAGCGGCTGTTCGCAACGTTGAAGGCCATGAAGGGGGCCCGCGACGCAGTGATTGCCCGCGGCCAGGTGTCGGTGGAGATCCTGCGGACGGCGCGGACGGATACCGGTCTGCGCAAGGCCTATGTGCTGTGCCGTGCCGGCAGCCGGCTGCTGACCGGCACGGACCTGACCACGCTGGATTTGTCGGTGGTGGATAGCGGGCACCTGGTGGCTTCCTACGAAATGGCCCAGGCGCCGGCGCCATCGAAGCTGCGGTGCGGTTTGCTTGCCCCGCGGACACGGTCCGATGGAGCCGTGCGAGCGGCGGTGGATCGGTTGGCCAAATCGCTGCGAAACGGAGACGAAGCAGCCGTGCTGTTCTTTGACGCGGGCGTGGTCAAGAACACGCCGCCCGCGCCGCGCCGGGAGGACCCCGTCCTGTTCGAGTACGGCCCCCGGTTCGTGAAGGACCCGGCCCAGCTTCGCATGCAGTTCGCCCTGAGGCGCACCGGCGGAGCGCCGGCAGGGCTGGCTGAAGCCATTCCGGCGGGGGTGCGGGCCATGGGTGCCGCCGGCGGGAACCTGATCGTTGCCGCTGTGCCGGGCCTTGAGGAACCGGGATTGACGGAGGCGCTTCAGTCCTCAGTCAAGCCTGGAACGGCCATCCATGCAATTCTCCCTTCCGGTGTGATCGACTCCGTGGCGGGGCCGCTGGCTGAGTTGGCGGCCGCCACCGGGGGCCGTCTGTTTCGGTCCGACCGCGAGGAGGACCTTGCCGAGGGGCTCCAGGAATTCCTCGACGGCCTTTTCCTGCCCTACGAGATCTCGTGGCAGGAAGGGGGAGCGTCCGGGTTCAAGATTCAGATTTACTCCTCATACGGCCATGGCGAAGCTGTCTGGCCGCGCCCGGCGGGCGCCGAGGCCGGGGCAGCGGAGGATGAGAGTAAAAGAGTCACGGTGGAGTGCCGGTAAGGATCGACAGGGGCTTCCGTCAGGGAACCGATCTCCCTGGCCCTGACGCACTTTGGCACCAACCCTCCATCGGGCCGGCGCATCGTCCGGGCTTCTACACCGGCATCGGCGTGGTGCGGGAAGCTCCAAGTAAGGTGGACCTGGCTCTGGACGTGCAGTCGGGCAGCCAACGGCCGGGCCAGATCGAATCCCCGCAGGAGAGATTGGACGACGATTGCCGGCCAAACTGCGGGAGATGACCGGGCAACGCGATGAGGCATGGCGGGGGGCGGGGTTTGGGCCGCGGGGATGGCTCCCGATCCGCGCTTTCTGCAAACGCTGGCACATGTGATTGGCAATGGATCCGCCCGGCCGCGATCCAAAGCCTTCGCGGCCATTCAGGCCATCCGCCCGCTCTGAGAGTGCTGCATGAGGGACTCATGCGGTGGAACAATTCACCGTGGAAGAGAAACACATCGGCGCCGGGGTGCGCGGATAGTCAAGACACTCTGCCGGCCTCGCTACACTGAAGTTGTGGTGCGTTTCCACGCGGCTTTTCTTTCCTCCTACACTCTCTGCGCCCTGGCGTTTGCGCCCTTCGCCGCCGCGCAGATTGAGACCGCGGCCGCAGCCGTGGAGAGGCTGCGGGAATCGAAGCTGGACCCACGCGAATGTTACCGGGTTCGCGACATTGCCTTCACCGCCGAAGATGCCCGCTTCTACCTGACGGACGGCTATCTGATCTTCCGCCGGCCCGTGAACGGCGTGACGGTTTCCGCGCTGTTTTCCGCCGACACGGCGAGCGGCGATGGCGAAGTGCTGCTCATTCCCCCGCACCGCAGCGAGAGGATCTCGCTGGCAAGCTTCACGCAGTCGCCCACACTCAACCAGCATTTCAAGACAGCCCTGTTTGTGTTCAGCGACGGCACCGGAGAGGAACTGCGCAGGCAAGTGGCCGCCACCAATGCGCGCCGGGCGCCCGAGGAAGGGCTGCTGCTGGCCCAGCGCTGGGACAGCACCGTGCAGAACATCGCCGCCAGTTTCACCACCCGTCTGGTGCGGGATCTGCTGGGCACGCGCCGGACCGAAAACGGGTTCTTCTATGCCGCCGTGTCCACCCCGGCGCTGGGCAATTTCGATCTGGTGATCGACCCGCGGGCGCGCAATCAGGTGACCGCGGGGCAGATCTCGGATCGCGATGGGCGCAGTTTCTTCGATCTCTGGATGCACTTTGAGGCGCGGTCTTTCCGCGACCGGCGCCGCCAGCGGGACGCGATTGAGAACAAGCTTTCGGACTACAAGCTGGACGTGACGCTGACGCCCGAACTGGGCTTGAAGGCGGTGACTGAAATGACGCTCACCCCGGCGCAGACGGGCGAGCGGGCGGCGGCGTTTGACATTTCGCCACGGATGCGGGTGACCGGGGCGAGCATCGACGGCAAACCGGTGGAGCTTTTTCAGCGCGAAGGCGTGCGCGCCAACCTGATCCGGGGCGATGACAACGAACTGTTCCTGCTGGTGGCGCCGGAGGAACTGGAAGCGGGGCGGCCGTACCGGGTGCGCATTGAGCACGAAGGGAACGTGGTGACTCACGCCGGCAACAAGGTCTATTACGTGGCTTCGCGCGGCAACTGGTATCCTCAGGGCGGTCTCCAGTTCTCCACGTATGAGACCGTGTTCCGGTACCCGAAGAATCTTCGCCTGGTGAGTTCGGGCGATCTTGTGGAAGACGCCACCAGCGGGGACACGCGCATCACGCGCCGCCGCGCCGGGTCTCCCATACGGCTGCTGGGCTTCAACCTGGGCGAGTATGAGCAGATCAGCACGAACCGCGCCGGCTATCTGATCGACGTCTACGCCAACAAGCAGTTTGAAGCCGCTCTCACACGTGTGCCGATGTTCGCGCCCTTGCCGGCTCCGTTTCCGCGCCGGAACGCGGTGACACGCCCCGAGTTGACTCCACTGCCGCTGCCCGCCAGCCCGGTGGAGCGGCTGAAGCACGTCGCCGGCGAGGTGGGTGCGGCGCTTGAGTTCATGGCCAGCCGTTTCGGGCCGCCGCCGCTCAAGACGCTCACCGTGTCGCCCATTCCGGGCACTTTTGGCCAGGGCTTTCCGGGGCTACTCTACCTATCCACCATGGCTTACCTGGACCCGGCTGACCGCCCGTGGTCGCAGCGCAGCGAAAGCCACCGTCTGTTCTTTTCCGAACTGATCCACGCCCACGAGACAGCGCATCAGTGGTGGGGCAACACGGTGATCTCGGCGGGCTATCAGGATGACTGGCTGCAGGAGGCTCTGGCGAACTACTCGGCTGTGATGTTTCTTGAGCGCCGCAAGGGGCCGCGGCTGTTGGATGCGGTGCTTGAGGACTACAAGCGTCACCTGCTGAGCAAGACGCCGGACGGCGAAGAGGTGCAATCGGTGGGACCCGTGACCCAGGGGCTCCGGCTGCAATCCTCGAAGAACCCGGACGCCTGGCGAACCATCATGTACGAGAAGGGCACATGGATCCTGCACATGCTGCGCCGGCAACTGGGCGATGAGCGGTTTCTGGCTTTGCTGGCGGATTTGACGAAGCGCTACCGCTTCGCGCCGCTGTCGACGGCGGCGTTTCAGAGCGCCGCCAGCGAACAGATGCCGGCCACGGCGCCGGACCGGAAGCTGGAAGCGTTCTTCGAGAATTGGGTCTACGGCACCGGGGTGCCTGCACTCAAGGTGGCCCACACCGTGCGCGGAACGGCTCCGCGGGTGCGAGTGACGGTGACTGTAACGCAGACGGGGGTGGGGGACGACTTCTCCGTGGACGTGCCGGTTGAAATCCAGATTCCGCGTTCACGCCCGGTGACGCGCTGGGTGCGCACAAGCAACGAACCGGCCACCATTCAGTTGACGGCGGCGGCGGCGCCCACGCGCGTTGTGGTGGACCCCGGCAACAGCATCCTCAAGCGGTAGCGGCGAGAGCCGGGATGATCTTCAGCCGGCCGAGGCGGCGCGCCAGATCGAGAGGCGTGAGACCGTCGCGATCCTGCGCGGTGCGATTCGCGCCGGCATCCAGGCAGGCGCGCAACATGCGGTCATTTCCTCGCGAGACGGCCTGATGCAGGGCGGTCCAGCCGCGTTCGTCGGGGATATCGGGGCTGGCGCCGCGGTCGAGCAACCAGAGGGACTGCGCCACCTGTCCCCAGCGGATCATCTGGTTGAGCAGCGGCTTGGTTTCATCGCGCGCTTCATTGATGACGGCCCCGTGGTCGAGCAGGATCTCAATCAGCGGAACGTCGTTGCGCCAGACCGCCGCGGCCAGCGCGGCCGTGGCCGACGCTCCGCGCTCAAGCAGGAGTGTGAGCAGACCAGCGTTCCCGGCATGGATGGCGAAGTAGGCGGCGGTGACCGAGTGGCCCCAGGAGAGCGTGGGGAGGTCCGGCTGCGCGCCGTGGTCAAGAAGCAGGCGCGCGACATCGATGAGCCGTTTGCGGACCGCCGGCGAGCGGCGCCCCAGACGCGACCCGGCGCTGCATTGAAGCGGCGTGAGGCGGCCGGCATCGCGCGCGTGGACAAAGCCGGGGGACTCGGCCAGGGCCTGGCGCACCAGCTTCAGATCGCCAAGCGCGGCGCCGGTGAAGCCGTCCAGCCGCGCCCCGGCTTCTTTCAGGGCGTCGACGAAGTCCTTGTCGCCGGAGAAGGCCGCTACAACCAGGGCGCGCGCGGTGGGCCAGGCGCCGGTGGAATCCGGGTCAGCCCCATGCTTGAGCATCCAGAGCAGACAGTCCAGGCGCTGCGGCGGTGTCTGGTTCCATTCGGCATGCGGCTTCTCCTGGATGAGCGCATGAATGGGGCGATAGTTGCGGAAAGACGCATTGAGATCGCCGCCCGCGGCCACCAGCAGCTTCAGCCCACATTTCCGTTTTGAGCCGCGCGTGCGAATCTCCTGGATGCTCGTCCGCATCAATATCGATAGGGGTTTGAAGGCAGCGAAGACCCCTGCGGAGGACAGCACCCAATGGGTGACAAACAAAACCAGCCCTTTCAGCTCTCGTTC
>VFZY01000169.1 GCA_016870915.1 Acidobacteriota bacterium
TCAGCCGGAAGGTTGGATCCTGCGAGAGCCGCTCGGCATCGTTGACATCCTCGTAGCCGGCAATCCGGCTGTAGACGGACTGGCGCAGTAGGTCCGCCAGCGGAAGCTGGGTATTCTTGCCGCGCCGTGAGTCAGTCAGGTGTTGGGCAATGAGAGCACCGAAGCCCAGCCGTTCATCCAACTCACGCACCAGGATCAGACCACCATCGGAAGTAACGCGCGATCCCTGGAAGTCGATCTTGAGAAGGCCGTTGAACGAGAGCTGAAAGGGCTGGTTTTGTTTGTCACCCATTGGGTGCTGTCCTCCGCAGGGGTCTTCGCTGCCTTCAAACCCCTATCGATATTGATGCGGACGAGCATCCAGGAGATTCGCACGCGCGGCTCAAAACGGAAATGTGGGTTAATAGCTCTTCCGTTTGGCATCCTTCTTCTGGTCTTCGCCGTAAGAGTGTTTCATGGCATCATCACGACACCGGGAAGTCACACGGGCTGCATTGAAGTGATTTTTACGTTCGCCGCCACGGCGTTCCTCACCGCAATTGTGGGCGGCATTGGTGGGCTGATTCTGTTCGGACTCGCCTCTCAATCATCAGCATTAGCATGGCTTGCTTTGCTGGCCTTCTCCGCATTGTGCATTTTTATGCACGACTACAACAAGAAGAAAAAAGCAAGACAAATCAAAGAGCGTCGTGCGGCACATGAGTCCTGGTTGGCGCGCCATAAGGACGATCTCTGCAACTACTGTGATGCCTGGAGGGATGGTGACGGCAATGTCCATCACGCACCGTCATGCCGGAATCGCTGACTGCTTTGATGTTGTCATTGCAGACTGGACCCATATGAACTTCTTCGATACGCTCGTACTTTGAATGATTCGCACACGTGATTTGAGGGAATGTTCCTCATCTTCTTTCTAAAGAATGTTCCGTTGAGCGCTATGCCTCGCTCCTTTCTATGCCATCGATTTTTCCGCCGTCGGCGTCGAAACGCACGTACGGAATCTTGGCTGTCCGCAGGCGATTCATGATGAGGCGGAAGCGTTCGCTCAGTCCAAACTGCGTCGCCCGCTCCATCTCCTCGCGGAAGACTTGGTCGTCCTCTGATACCCAGTGAAAGGTGCCCGCGCCATCGTCGGTGACCGCAAATCGTGTCGGACAATCTGGTCGAACCAGGAGCGGAAGATCCGTTTCATCTAAGTAGCCGGTGTTCACGTCGGCGACGATGTATGAGTCGAAATCACCAGACGTTCGCGAATCGCGATCGTCGATTGTGACGTCCCAGGCAAGACGGGTTTGTCCCTTTAAAGCTCGCCTAACTGCCAAAGCAGGAACTGCAACTCGTCGGCAACGTCGTCCACCTGCGCCGCGATCGGCTTGCCGCCCGAATGCCCCGCCTTCGTGTCATAGTGCAGCAGCACCGGCTTGCCGGATGCCGATGAAGCCTGCATCAACGCGGTCATCTTGCGGGCGTGCAGCGGGTCAACGCGCGTATCGGCGTCGCCGGTGACAAACATCACCGCCGGATACTTGGCGCCCTTCTCCACGTGATGGTAGGGCGAGTACTTGAAGATGTACTTGAACTGTTCGGCGTTCTCCGAGGAGCCGTATTCGGTGGTCCAGTAGCGGCCCACCAGAAAGTTCTGATACCGCACCATGTCGAGCAGCGGCACACCGCACAGCACCGCCCCGAACAGGTCCGGGCGTTGCGTCATGGCGGCGCCCACCAGCAACCCGCCGTTCGAACGGCCGGAAATGGCCAGCTTCGCCGGCGCCGTGTACTTGTGATCGATCAGCCATTGGGCCGCGGCCAGAAAGTCGTCGAACACGTTCTGCTTGTTGCCGAACATGCCGGCCTTATGCCACTTCTCACCGAACTCGCCGCCGCCGCGCAGGTTGGGCAGCGCGAACACGCCCCCGCGCTCCACCCAGTATGCCGCCGAAGGGCTGAAGGCGGGCGTCCTGCTGAGGTTGAAACCGCCGTAGCCGGTGAGGTACACCGGCCGCTTGCCATCGGGCGCCAGGTCCTTGCGATGCACCAGGAACATCGGGATCCTGGTGCCGTCCTTCGACGCGTACCAGACCTGCTTCACCGCCACCTGCCCGGCGTCGAATGGGATGCTCACCCGGCTCCACACCTCGCGCTGGCCGGTCCGGGTGTCGTAGCGGTAGATAGCGCCGGGGTCGGTGAATGAGACGAAGCGGAAGAAAGCCTCGCCGCCCTGAACGTTGCCGTACGGGCCTTCCGTACTGCCGATGCCCGGCAGTTCCACCGCGGCCAGCGGCTTGCCGTCCAGGTCAAAGGAACGGATGCGGGAGGCGGCGTTCTCCAGATAGGAGACAAACAGCCGGCCGCCGCTGATGTTCATCGATTCGATGGCCGATGTGGACTCCTTCACCACCTCGCGCCAGTTGCTCCGTTCAGGCCGCGCCAGATCGATGGACAGCACCCGCCCGTTCTCGGCATTCCAGCTTGTCAACACGTACAGCCTGCCGTTGGCAATCACCGCCTCTTCGAATCGCGCCTGGATCCCGGTGATCACCGTCCGCAGCGCGCCGCCGCTCAGGGGCCGCACGAAGATCTCCGAAGACTCGGCGGGAACGCCGTGCGCCACCGCCACAATGAGATGCGTGTAGGCATCGTCCACGGTCACCAGCACAATGTCCTTGGCCGTCGTGCCCTTGCCATAAATCTCTTCATCGGAGGCCGGCGGCTTGCCAAAAGCGTGGAACCGCACCGTCGAGCCTTGCGGTGAGTAGCGCGAGTAGAAAAAGCCGGACGCTTCTCGGTTGAACTGCACGCCGAAGTAGCGGGCGGTGGGCAGCGACTCCGCCATCGTCTGGCGCGTCCCTGTGTTCAGGAACCTCACGGCCAACTCGTCCGCTCCACCCTGGCGGACGCCATAGGCCAGCAGCTTGCCATCGGCGCTGACGTCCAGAATGACCGGCGAGGCCGTGAGATCCTTGGCCAGCGAAGCCGGGTCCAGCAGCTTCTCTTCGGCGCCGGCGCGGCCGTTTCGCATCATGATGGAGGGCTGGCTTTCGCCCGCCGCCCGCTTCAGATAGAAGTACCGTCCGGCTCGCTCCACCGGAAAGTCGATCCGTTCGGTGCGCATCAGTTCGCCCAGCCGCTTCACCAGGGCGGCGCGCCCGGGCAGCGGCCCGATCAGGGAGCGCATATACTTGTCCTGTTCCGCAAGCCAGGCGCGGGTGGCGGGAGCCTTCTGGTCTTCGAGCCAGCGGTACGGGTCCGCGATGGTGACGCCGTGCAGAGTGTCGTTCGCGAACTCGACACGGGTCTTGGGCGGGGGCGGCACGGCGGCCAGGCCAAGCAGAGACGCAGTCATGAACAGAGTGGTGGCATAGCTCATGGAATCACCGGGTCAAGCCCATTGTGCCACGCGCCACGCTATTCTGGATATCTGCGTCCCTGGGGGGCGATGAACACAGGATGAAAGCTTTCCGCGAGTTCTGGCGCAAGCTGGTGGACGTGAGACCGGGCGAGTACCTGCGCACGTTCTTCATGTCGATGTACCTGATGTGTGTGCTGTTTGCCTACTACATCCTGAAGGCCGTCTCTCGCGCGCTGTTCCTGGACAAGTTCGATATCGACAAGCTGCCGTACCTCTACGTGCTGATCGCGGCGTTTGGCGGCATGCTGGCTTATTTCTACTCGAAGCTCGCGGCGCGCACGTCGCTCAAAACCGCGGTCACCACGGCCACGGTGTTCTTCATTTCCACATTCCTGGTCATCCGCTGGCTGCTCGGCTTCCAGATGGCGTTCACCTACTACCTGTTCAACATCTGGGTCAGCCTGTTCTCGATTGTCGCGGTGACACAGGGGTGGCTGGTGGCGGCCAATGTGTTCAATGCGCGCGAGGCCAAGCGGGTTTATGGATTGCTCGGTTTGGGCGCGGTGATTGGAGCTGGATTTGGCGGCCAGTTCGCGGCCTGGACGGTGTTCATCATCGGGTCGAACAACCTGATCGTCGCCTCAAGCGTAATGATCCTGCTTTCCTATGTCGTGTTCCGCCTGGCGATCGCGCAGCCGGGTGTGACACTGGCCGGGGCCACGGGCGGCGAGGAGGAGCACTTCTCGCTGGTCGACGTGCTGAGCGATATCCGCCGCTACAAGCACTTCCAGGTGATCATCGGGATCATCGCGCTCACCTACGTGGTGGACGTGCTGGTGGAGTTCCAGTTCAGCGCCATGGCCAAGGCCAGCTACAAGGGCGCCGATCTGGTGCGGTTCACCGCCACCTTCATGGGCATCTATCTCAATCTGGTGAACTTCGTTTTTCAGTTCTTCCTCACCGGCGCGGTGGTGCGGCGGTTTGGCGTGGGCGGCGCGCTGCAGGTGATGCCGGTTTCCATCGCCATCGCCTCCATCATCACCTACGCGCAGCCGCGCCTTTTGACCACGGCCGCCACGCGGTTGACCGAAGCCGCCACGCGCTACACCTTCAATCGCACCGGCATGGAGCTTCTGTACCTCCCTCTGCCGGCGGAATTGAAGAACCGCACCAAGGCATTTGTCGACATCTTCGCGGACCGCTTCTCCCGCGGCCTGGGCGGTATGCTGCTGGTGCTGCTGATCACCGTGTTGGGGTTGCCCATCAATCAGGTGCCGCTGGTGGTGCTGGTGCTCACCATCTGCTGGAGCGTACTCTCATGGCGGGCGCAGAGGGAGTATGTGACCACCGTGCGCCGGCGCATCGAGTCGCGGCGTCTCGATATCGAGACAGCGCGGATCAACGCCGATGACGCGGTGATGATCGGGCTGCTGGAGCAGACGGCGGCCGGGCCGAACGCGCGGCAGACGGTGTACGCGCTGGGGCTGCTGGTGGAAGTGGAAGGGTACGCGATTCTGCCGCTGCTCAGGAAGCTGGCGCGGGCGGCGGAGCCAACCGTGCGGGCCAAGTTGTACGAGATTGCTTCGCGCGCGGGCGCGGCGGACCTGCTGGAGCAGGCGATGGCGGAGATCCGGAGCAGCCGCGCGGGTGACAACGCGGCGTCGATTGGCCCGGCGGTGTCGTATGCGATCACGGTGTCGCCGGAATCGGTTAACCTTGCTCCGCGGCTCCTCAACCATCCCAACCAGCACGTGGCGGAGGCGGCGATGCGATGCCTGCTGCCGAACGCCGCGCTGGCCACGCGGGTGATCACGCCGGAGTGGCTGGCGGAAGCGTCGGCGTCACCCGATGCCAACCGGCGGCGGCTTGCCGCCATGGGCGTGGAGGCGCGGGGCGCCGATGAACTTCCGCGGCTTGCAGCGCTGCTGGCCGATCGCGAGCCGGCGGTGGTGGAGGAGGCACTGCATTCGGCCGGCGTGATCAGGAGCCGTACCTGTCTCAACGCCGCGGTGGGGCTGCTGGCGGATCCGCATGTGCGCGGGGCCGCGATTGCCGCGCTGGCGCAGTACGGCGAGATGATCGCCGGGACGGTTTCGGATCTGATGGAAGACAGCGCAATGCCGGAAAATGTTCGGCGCCAGCTTCCGCGCGTACTGGGCCGCATTCCGAGCCAGCGCGCGGTGGACATGCTGATGCGGTCCATCGGGCATCCCGATCTGGGTGTGCGCGACGCGGTGATCCGGGCCCTCAACCGGCTGCGGGAGCGCCACCCCGAACTCGACTATGGCGGCGCGCCGGTGGCGGAGCGCATCCACGCCGAGGCGCGCTACTACTTCGAACTACATTCGGCCGTGAAGCCGTTCCGGACGTTGACCGGGTCGCGAAGCGCCGCCAATCTGCTGGCGTACACGCTGGATCAGCGGCTGCTGGTCACGCTGGAGCGGCTGTTCCGCCTGCTGGGCCTGAAGTATCCGCCCCGGCAGATGCACGCGGCGTATCTGGCGTTGGCGCGCGGCAAGGGCGACGACCATTCGGCGGCGATCGAGTTCCTGGACAACTTGCTGGACCGGGAGTTGAAGAGGTACCTGCTGCCCTTGCTGGACGACGCCGGGCGCATGGCGGAACGCGGGCTGGACCTGTTCGGAATTCCCGAGCGGAACTCACAGGAGGCGATCCGGCTGCTGCTGCGAACGGGCGATTCGTGGCTGGTGAGTTGCGCCATCGCAACGGCGCAGCAGTTGGGACTGCGCGGGCTGGCGGGTGAGATTCGCGATCTGGCCTCCTCGGCGGGCGAGGAAGTGAGCGCGGTGGCGGAAAGCGCTCTGGCGGCCTGGGCATGAGGAAGGGCAATGGCTGAACTGAACATTGTGGAGAAGGTGATCGCGCTTGAAGCGGTGGACCTGCTGAAGAACCTGACGCCGGATCAGCTCTCGCGGGTGGCGTCGATTGCGCGCGAGGTGAAGTTCGCCCCGGGCCGCGCGGTGTTTGAGGCCAACCAGCGGCTGGACGCTCTGTACGTGATCCTGGACGGGGCGGTGGAACTGCACTCGGGCGATGAAGTGATGCACCGGGCGGGCCAGAACGAGGTGCTGGGCGCCTGGGCTCTGTTCGACCAGGAGCCGATGCCGGTGGGTGCGCGCACGGTGGAGGACACGCGCCTGCTGCGGATTGTGCGGGACGATTTCTACGACCTGCTTTCGGACAACTCCGAGATCACCGCGGCCATCTTTTCCACCCTGGTGCGGCGATTCCGGGCGCTTGTGGGAAACTAGCATTTGGCCATGTCCAGCGACTGTCCATCGACGGCGAGCGGTCCGCGGGTCCGCACCGCGGAGGAGTTGCGCGCCGAGGTGGCGAACCTGGAAGGGCGGCTGGCGGAGGCCGACAAGATGGCTTTGCTGGGGCGGCTGATTGCCTCGGTGGTGCATGAGATCAATACCCCGATCGGCTCCGTGTTCTCAAACAACCAGGTGGCGGCGAAAGGGCTTGAGACGCTGTCGCGGATGCTGGAAGAGCCTGCGCCGCCGCCCAAGGCGCAGCAGATTGTGAAGACCCTGCGCTCCCTTTCGGACGTGGACCGGATGGCCTGCGAGAGGATCTCGGCGCTGATCCGGAGCGTGCGGAACTTCTCGCGCGGCGATGGTGAAAGACCGGCCAAGGCGGCGCTGCAGGACGTGCTGGCCAACTCCATCAAACTGGCCGAGACATCGTTCCGGAACCGGATCGCGATTGAGGCTCAGCTGGGGCCGGCGGAGTGTGAGTGCTACCCGTCGGCGATGGGGCAGGTGTTCCTGAACATTCTGGTGAACGCCGGGCAGGCCATCGAGAACGATGGACGCAT
The DNA here is from genome assembly GCA_016870915.1 of Acidobacteriota bacterium. Taxonomy (GTDB): domain Bacteria; phylum Acidobacteriota; class Terriglobia; order Bryobacterales; family Bryobacteraceae; genus VFZY01. The sequence continues at coordinate 7,191 of VFZY01000169.1, forward strand.
TCAGGTGAAGCTGGCCGTGGAAGACGGCTGGGCGCATGCGGCGATTACCGACAACGGCCAGGGGATCCGGCCGGAGAATTGCGGCTGCATCTTCAAGGAAGGCTTCACCACCAAGCCGATGGGTGAAGGAACGGGGCTGGGCCTGAGCATCGCCCGGCGGATTGTGGAAGAGAAGCATCAGGGCAGGATCTGGTTTGAGAGCACGGTGGGCGTGGGCACCACGTTCCACGTCTCGGTGCCGGTGGCCGGACCCGTGGTGAAAGGAGAAGCCTAGTGGACAGTACCGTCCGGGCTGAGATCGTCCTGGTGGACGATGAGGACATGGTGATCACGAGCGTTCGCGCGTTCCTGGAGATGGAGACGGAGCACAACGTGCACGGCTTCACGAATCCGAACGACGCGATCGCGCATCTGGAGACGCATCCGGTGGATGTGGTTGTGAGCGATTACCTGATGCCGCAGATGAACGGGATCCAGCTTCTGGCCCGGTCCAAGGCACTGCAACCGGAAGCGGCGCGCGTGCTGCTCACCGGTCACGCCGACAAGCAGAGCGCCATTGTGGCAATCAACCAGGTGGGCCTGTACCAGTATCTGGAAAAGCCGTGGGACAACAACCAGCTTTTGCTGGTGGTGCAGAGCGCGATTGAACGGACTCAACTGTTCCGCAGCCTGCAGACCAAGATCGCCGAACTGGAAGCGGCGCACGGCAACATGGCCGACATCCGGGCCAAGCTGATCAAGGCATTCCTGTGATTCGCGCCGCCCTGGCATTGCTGGCGCTGGCGGGCGCGCGGGCGCAGGAGTGGCGCGCGACGGGCGGCGACCCGGGCGGCATGAAGTATTCGCCCCTCAAGCAGATTCACCGGGGCAACGTGAACCGGCTGAAACCGGCCTGGACCTTGCACACGGGAGACGTCTCGGACGGCAAGACGTATCCGGTGCGGAGCGCGTTCGAGGCGACACCGCTGGCGGTGGACGGCGTGCTCTACGTGGTGACGCCTTTCCACCGGCTGCTGGCCATTGACGGCGACACGGGGCGGGAGCTTTGGGCGTTCGATCCGAAGCTGGACCGCGAGCGGCCGCAGCAGCAGTTCGTGCATCGCGGCGCGGCGTGGTGGGAGCAGGGCGCGAAGAAGCGGCTGATCTACGGCACGCTGGGCGGGCGGCTCTATTCGATTGACGCCGCGACGGGCAAGCCGGACGCGGCCTTTGGCGACCAGGGCCAGGTGAACCTGCGCACGGGCATGGTGGACGAGTTTCCGAACAAGGGCTACGGGATGACTTCGCCCGTGGCCATCTACAGGAATCTGGCCATCTGCGGCGCCTGGACGGCGGACGGCGACCCGCGCGGACCGAGTGGCGACGTGCGGGCGTTCGACATTCTGACGGGCAAGCTGGTGTGGCGCTTCCACACCGTGCCGCGCAAGGGCGAGTTCGGCCACGACACGTGGCCGGAGGGCGCGACGGAGAACCGGGCGGCGGCCAACGCCTGGTCGACGCTCAGCGTGGATGTGGAGCGGGGTCTGGTGTTCCTGCCGCTGACATCGCCGGCATACGACTACTTCGGCGGGGACCGCAAGGGCGCCAACCTGTTCGGCGATTCGCTGGTGGCGCTGGAGGCGGCAACCGGCAAGCGGGTGTGGCATTTCCAGACCGTGCATCACAACATCTGGGACTATGACCTGCCGTCGCAACCGCTGCTGGCGACGGTGCGGCGCGAAGGCAAGCCTGTGCCGGCAGTGGCCCAGATGACCAAGACGGGGTTTGTGTTCCTGTTCGAGCGGGCCACGGGCAAGCCGCTGTTTGAGATTGAGGAGCGGAAGGTGCCGCCGAGCGAAGTGCCGGGCGAGGAGACGTGGCCGACGCAGCCGCATCCGGTGAAGCCGCCCCCGTTCATCCGGCAGAGTATGCGGCCGGACGAACTGACCAATGTCACGCCGGAGGCGCGGGCGTTCTGCCAGAAGCTGGTGGAGGGGGCCACGTTCGGCACGCTGTTCACGCCGATCGGCTTGAAGCCGACGGTGCTGTTTCCGGGCACCAACGGGGGATCGAATTGGGGCGGCGGAGCGTTTGACCCCGATACGCGGACGCTCTATGTGAACTCGATGGATGTGGGGATGCTGTTCCGGATGGTGAAGCGTCCGGAGGGCTCGGAGATTCCGTACCGGGCGCAGGGGCTGGGCACGCCGAACTCGCGGTTTTGGGACATGAACCGGCTGCCGTGCCAGGCGCCGCCGTGGGGGCATCTGACGGCGATTGATCTGGACAAGGGCGAGTTCCGGTGGCGGTCCGTGTTGGGCGTGGTGGATGAACTGCTGGCGAAGGGTGTGCCGCCGACGGGCACGTCGAATCTGGGCGGTCCGATTGTGACGGCGGGTGGCCTGGTGTTCATTGGGGCGACGAACGACGCACGGTTCCGGGCGTTCGACAAGGACACCGGCAAGGAGATCTGGACGGTGAAGCTGCCGGCCAGCGCGCATGCCACGCCGATGACGTTCCAGGGCAGGAAGACGGGCAAGCAGTTCGTGGTGATCGCCGCCGGGGGAGGGAACAAGTACGACGACCGCTTCTCCGATTCGCTGATCGCCTACGCGCTGCCGTGATGCGCCGCGGGTTCATGGCGGGGGCTTCGGCGTTGGCCGCGCCGGGCGAGGGCGGATGGATTGACGCGCATAGCCATCTGGCGTACCGCAGGGAGGATGCCGACCGGCGGCTGATGGCGGCGGCGGACAAGCTGGGCATTGCTCAGCTCTGCTGTTCGACCCTGCCCGCGGAGCGGCCGATGCCGCTAGATGGATGCCGCCTCTCGAATGAATGGACTGCCGCGGGGATGCGGCGTTTCGCGGGCCGGGTTCTGGGGTATGCGACGGCGAATCCCGGGCATGGGCGGGCGATGCTGGATGAGATTGAGCGCTGGCTGGATGCCGGGTTCATTGGCATCAAGCTCTACAACGACCATCTGGCGACGGACCCGGTGGTGGCGCCGGTGGTGGAACTGGCGATCCGCCGGGGGGTGCCGATTCTGCATCATGCCGGGCACACGAGCTGGCTGCCGGGGCCGCAGCCGAACATCAGCGACGCGGGGCATCTGGCGGTGCTGGCCAAGCGGTATCCGGAGGCGATGATCATCTGCGCGCATGTGTGCGGCGGGGGTGACTGGGAGTGGACGATCAAGGCTCTGCGGCACAGCCCGACGGTGTTCCTGGACCTGAGCGGCAGCGTGCCGGATGAGGGCGTGGTGGAGATGGCGGTGGAGACGCTGGGCGCCGCGCGGCTGCTGTTTGCCTGCGACCTTTCGATGACGGCGAGCGTGGGCCGGCTGAGGGGGGCCCGGATTGACGCGGCGGCGCGGGCGCGCATTGGGGCGGGGAACATGCGCGGGATTCTGGCGCGGAGGCGCGGGTGATCGACACGAATGCCTATGTGGGGGCGTTCGCGTTCCGGGCCTTGCGGGGGACGGCGGCGGGGGACCTGCTGCGGCGCATGGACCGGTACCGGATTGCGCAGGCATGGGTGTCGAACCCGGCGGCGATCACGTACCGGAATGCGCAGCCGGCCAACGAGGAACTGGCGCAGGCGGTGCGCGGCCATGCGGACCGGCTGATACCGTTCGCGGTGATCAACCCGGGGTATGCGGGCTGGCGGGACGATCTGGCCCGGTGCCGGACGCTGGGCATGCGGGGGTTGAGGCTGTACCCGCGATGGCACAACTACAAGCTGACGGACGCGGCGTGCGTGGAACTGGCCGGGGCGGGGCTGCCGGTGACCATTCCGATGCGGGTGGAGGACCGGCGGCAGCAGAGCTGGCTGGTGGACGTTCCGGATGTGGACGCGCGAGAGATCGGGGAGTTGGGGCGGGCTGCGCCGGGGGCCCGGATTGTGGTTCTGAACGCGTCCGGCGGGGTGGCGCGGGCGGGGCTGCCGGGGAACTGCTTGGTTGAGATCAGCCTGTTGCGGGCGGAGTTGGATAACGAGATCGGGCAGTTGATTGAGGCGCAGGGGGAGGAGCGGGTGGTGTTCGGGACGGGGCAGCCGTTCCACTACGTGGAGCCGGCGCTGTTGAAGATGGAACTGCTGGGGCTGGGGCCGGCGGCGCGGGCCCGGATTGAATCCGGCAACGCGCGCCGCCTGCTGGGTGTTACGGGTTAGAACTGGATCTTGAGCCCGAGCTGCATCTGGCGGGGCGAGTTGCCCTGGTTGAAGACGCGGCCGAAGTTCTGGCTGGTCATGCCGAGATCCGGACCGCCCCAAACGACGCGGTTGAGCAGGTTGAAGGCTTCGCCGCGGAGGTCGAAGGAGAAGCGCTCGCCGGCCTTGAAGGTGCGGGAGATGGAGATGCTCTCATTGACGTTCCAGGGGAAGCGCAGCTTGGGGTTGCGGACGGTCATGTTGCCGAAGGACTCGCGGTTGACCCAAACCTTGGCGCCGGAGGGAGCCGAGGCCGAGGGGATGGCGTTGAAAGCGCCGAGGTCAAACCAGCGATCGCGGTTGGGATCGAAGCTGCCACCGGAGGCCGCGCTTGAGCGCCAGCCTTCATAGGAAGTGACTGTGGGGCGGTTCGCGGAGTTGGCGAAGATGGGGAAGCCGTAGCCGGAGAACATCTGCATGGGTGCGCCGGAGTTGTAGGTGTGGATTCCCGCAAAGCGCCAGCCGCCGACGATCTGAGCGAGGGGGCCGGTGGTGGCGAAGGCTTTGCCCTTGCCGAACGGGAGTTCGTAGCTATAGGCGAACTTGAAGTTGTGGGTGACGTCGCTGCGGGAGAGCGCCTTTTCCAGCCGCCGGTTGTAGTGGTTCATGGAGCCGTTGGAGCCGGCGTTCAGGGCTTCGGCGTCGGTGAACATCTTGGAGAAGACGTAGGAGTTGAGGAACGACAGGCCCGAGGAGTACCGTTTCTCCCACTTGACGACCACAGCGTGATAGGTGGAGTTGCCGGAACGGTCGCCGCCGTCGCCGGCGGTGTTGAGGGTGCGGTACTGCGGGTAAGGCCGGAGGGCCTGAGCGACTGAGCCGTTGAAGCCGGCAAACGGGATGGGCACGTTGGCGGCGCGGGCGGCGGGCGAGTTGATGTTCTGGTTGAACAGGTTGTTGGCGTTCTGGAAGCCGAGGCGGCCGGCGTAGGTGTTGAAGAGCAGGTTGGGGTCCACCTGATTGATATTGACGAGGTTGGTGACCAGGTGGTGGCCGAGGGACGAGTTGTAGCCGAGTTCGACGACCTGGTTGCCGGGCAACTGGCGCTGGATGTTGAAGGCCAGGCTGAAGTATTCGGGCAGGCGGCCGGCGTCGTAGGACTGCCAGAACGGCGTGTCGCGATCATTATTGAACGTGGGAACGAGGAACGGCGGTTTGGGCCAGTTCGGGATGCCGTCATCGAGGCGGAAGGCCGGTGTAACGTTGAGATCGGTTGAGGCCCAGTTGTAGGCGCCGATGAAGCCGTGGAAGTGGGAACTGCCGCCGGTGTTCTTCATGGAGCCGAAGGAGCGGGCGGCGCTGGCGCGGATGACGGTTTTGTCGTTGAGCGAGTAGGCGAGGCCGAGGCGGGGGCCGAAGCCGTAGGGCCAAGCGTCATAGAGCGTGCGGCGGCCGAGGCGGCCTTCGCCCTTGCCGGCATAGACCATGGCTCCGAGGCGTCCGCCGGCGCCGGGGTTGGGGACGTTCGGGTCGAAGTTGGAGTAGCCATCGGGGAAGCGGCCTTCGACGGTGGGCGGGGTGAACTCCCAGCGGAGGCCGTAGCTCAGGGTGAGTTTGCGATTGACGCGCCAGTCGTCCTGGGCGTAGATGGCATAGTAACGCCACTGGTTCGAGACCTGGCGCAGGGTTTCGAGGTTGCTGCCGGCGACCTGGCCGAGCAGGAAGGAGGCGAAGGCGTTGCCGGTGTTGCCGGTCTGATCGAGCGGGATGCTGGTGGACATGCGGCTGAAGTTGAAGCTGCCGCTGGCGGTGTGGGCGCCGTAGCCGTTGTAGTGATCTTCCTGGAAGGTGAAGCCGAACTTCATGGAGTGGGCGCCGCGGGTCCAGGTGAGGTCGTCGGAGAAGGCGAAGGTCTTGTTGTAGGAACCGCCCCATTCGGAGCGGCCCCAGGGGCTGTATTCATCGAATCGGAAGCCGGGGAAGAGCAGGTTGGGGACGGCGCTATTCTTGATGCCGAGTTTGTCGGCCCAGCCCTTTTCGAACTGGTCATCGGGGGCGCGGCGGACCTGGCCCCAATCATTGAAGCCGATGGAGAAGTGGTTGAGGATGGTGGGTGAGATTACCTTGTCATAGGTGCCGCGATAGACGCGAGTCCAGGTGTCGCCGTACTGGAAATCCTGGTTGAGGGGCGAGGGGAGTCCGGGCGGGTCGCCGATGGCGAGTTGCTGGGTGCGGTTCTTCTGGAAGAGGAAGCCGAGGCGGTTGTTGGTGTTGAAGTTGTGGTCGCCCTTGACGGAGAGTTTGTCCCAGGGGTCGGTTTGCGCGCCGGTGGTGGTGATGAAGTTGGCGCGGGGGTTGGGGTTGAGGACGCCGGAGGGGTCGACGGCGTTGGGCCGCATGGTGGCGAGGGGGAGGGTGTTGCGGGCCACGGTGGAGAAGCGGTTGGTGGGGATCATGTTGCCTGAGAAGGGCATGCGGGTGAAGCCGGTGCCGGAGGCGGTGGTGGAGTTGGGGTCGTAGATGGGGATGAGTGCGCCGGTGCGGGTTTTCCAGTTGGCGAAGTTGCCCTGGTACATTTCCGGGAGCGGGATGGTATAGAAGCGGGTGGGCGCGCCGGCGCGGTTGCGGAAGTATTCGAGAGCCGCGAAGAAGAAGGTCTTGTTGCGGCCGTTGTAGACCTTGGGGATGAGAACGGGACCGCCGATGGTGCCGCCGAAATCGTGCTGCTTGTAGACGGGGCGGCGGATGCGGTTGGCGTTGTTGAAGAAACGGTTGGCGTCGAGGGCATCGTTGCGAAGGAACTCGTAAGCGTTGCCGTGATAGTCATTGGTGCCGGACTTGGAGACGAAGGAGAAGCCGCCACCGCCGGCGTGGCCGAATTCGGCCTTGAAGCCATTGGTATCGACGGCGAATTCCTGAACGGCGTCGACGGAGGGAGAGTTGACCATGGTCCAGAGGCGCTGTTCGAAGGGCGCGGCGGGGGTGGCGGAGATGCCGTCGATGGTGAGATCCCAGCCGCCTTCCTGACCGCCGCCGATGGAGATGTTGTAGGTGTTCTTGGTTTCGGGCGCGATGAGGGAGAGGTCGAGGGGGGAACGGAGCTGGCCGCCGACGACGAGGGGAAGGTCGTTGACGAACTTGGGGGTGACGGCGGTGGAGACGCGCGGAGAGTCGGTGGAGAGAAGCGGCGCCTGGCCGGTGACTTCGACGGACTCGCTGACGGCGCCGACGGTGAGCTGGACATCGACACGGACGGTGACGCCGGGTGTGAGGTTGACATCCTGGCGGATGAAGGACTTGAATCCGGGGGCTTCCACTTCGACGCGGTAGCCGCCGGCGATGAGGGCGGCGAGGGTGAACTCGCCGGATTCGGAGCTGACGGTGGCGCGCTCGGTGTTGGTGGCGGTGTGGACCGCCTTCACGCGGGCTCCGGCGACGACGGCGCCCGAGCTATCGGCGACGACACCCACTACGGTGGCGCGGTCGGCCTGGGCGAAGAGCGAGGGCGCGGCGAGGCACCCCTCCGTGCCAACATAGCTGAGACAACTCCCCTGGCCTTAATTACTGAGCAGGGCGAGAATAGGAATCAGCGTGAATTCTCAGACTCGCAACAAGAACGGGCTCCCTCCGGCTCCCACGGTTTTGC
>VFZY01000170.1 GCA_016870915.1 Acidobacteriota bacterium
AAAGCCGCTCCTCTCTTCGCACAACTTTTACTAGAAAAATCAGTTATGCCAGAGAATGCGGCTTTCCGCTACACTTCCCGTGAGAAAAACGGGCTAGACTCCATGGCTTCCATGAAGACACTCATCCGCCGGGCGGAGCGCTACTTTGAGTTTGAACGCCTGGGCGCCAACTGGCGAACAGAGGTCATAGCGGGCCTCACCACTTTCATCACGATGGCCTACATCGTGTTCGTCAACCCGGCCATCCTCAGCGAAACCGGGATGCCCCTTGCGGCGGTGACCGCGGCAACTTGTGTTTCCGCCGCCTTCGGAAGCCTGCTGATGGGCTTGTGGGCGCGATATCCCATCGCGCTGGCTCCGGGCATGGGCCTCAACGCTTACTTCACTTATTCCGTGGTGCAGGGCATGGGCGTCACCTGGCCGGTCGCCCTGGGCGCCGTCTTCCTGTCCGGCGTCCTGTTCCTGGTGCTTACCATGGCCGGCGTGCGCCAGCTGATCGTCGAAGCGATTCCCAAGGACCTCTATGCGGCCGTTGCCGTGGGCATCGGGCTGTTCATCGCCTTCATCGGATTTCGCAACGCAGGTCTGGTCGTCGGGCACCCGGCCACCTTTGTCACGCTGGGCAATCTCAAGAATCCCGCGACGGCACTGGCGCTGGGGAGCCTGCTGTTCACCTGTGCCCTGATGGCTCGAGGTGTCAAGGCCGCCATGCTCATCGGGATGGCGGTGACAACGGCGGCTGGAGCGCTTCTCGGGCTGGTGACGTGGAATCCACAAAGCTACTCGCCCGCGGCGATGACCGCGACCGCCGGGGCGCTCGACATCGGCGGCGCTCTGCGGCTGGGTCTGGCTGAGATCGTGTTTGTGTTCCTGTTCGTGGACCTCTTTGACAACGTCGGCACCTTGGTTGCCGTCGGAACCAAGGCCCGGCTTTTTAACGAAACGAACCGGATTCCGAGGATCGGACGGATCCTGACCGCGGACGCCGCCGCCACCATTGCCGGATCGCTCGCGGGCACTTCCACCGTAGTCAGCTACATCGAAAGCGCCGCCGGTGTCGTGGCCGGGGGACGCACCGGTGTCACCGCGATGGTCACAGGTCTGCTCTTCCTGGTGGCGCTCTTTCTGGCCCCGCTGGCCGGCGCCATCCCCGCAGCCGCCACCGCGCCGGCGCTCATTGTCGTTGGCGCTCTCATGATCTCGCACGTGCGCGACATCGATTGGAATGATCTTCGGGCCGCCGTGCCCGCCTTCCTGGTAATCACCATTGTGCCGTTCAGTTTCAGCATCGCCAACGGGCTGGCCTTCGGATTCATCGCCCACACCGTGCTGCGGGTGCTGGCCGGGCAGGCGCGCCAGATCGGCTGGCTGGTCTACCTTCTAACGGCGTTATTCCTGGCGAGATTCCTCTACCTGGGCGCCGGCTGACCCTTTATACGACGCCCAGGCCCTTGCCGTTCAACACCGACGTGTCCATGTGGCCGTCCTTCACCACGAAGATGCCGGGGAACCGCTTTTCCCAGGCCTTGTTGGCCACTGGCACGTACTGCCGCGAGTTGGCTTCGATTCCGGCCACTCCGGGAATGTGCGCGGAGACACTGGCCGAATGGAGCAGGGAAGCCCCAGGGCAGGTGAGGTCCTGCACGCACAGGAACATCTTGTACTTCTGCGCCGCCGCGGCCATCAGCACGGTCTGGCTCTGCCCCTTGCAGGCCTTGAGTGCGGTGCCGCTATAGCCCATCTCGCGCGCCATCTGCAGCGCTTCCAACTCGGTGAGGCTCTCGTCGATCACGACAGGCTTCAGCTTCGCCGCTTCATGCATCACGTTCTGGCGATTCGCTTTCAGGTCGCGGGCGGTGGGCTGCTCCACGTACTGAACGCGGTCGAATCCGGCAGGAGCTTTTTCCTTGATCTGACGCAGGAAATCCAGCAGATACTTTACGCTGGGGCACTTCTCGTTGAAATCCAGCGAGTAGACCCACTGTTTCACACCACGTTTGTTCTGCGCCTGGGAGGCCACCCGGTCCACCGTGAGCACCCGGTTGACGTCCCAGGCAAGATCGTCACCATTCAGCTTGATCTTGAGGTTCACCAGGCCGTTGTACTCGATCCATTCCGGAAGAGTTTCCGGCAGCCCATCGCCCACCCGCTTGGTGATGTCCTTGGCTTCGATGGGATCCACCGCACCCACCAGGTGGTACATGGGCATCCGGCGCTTGGGCTCCGTCAGAACGTAGCGGTTCAGGTACTCGCCCTTGAACTCCGGCGTCAGGTAGTGGGCCAGGTCATGACGTATGCAGTCCGGGCCGTAGGTCTGCCAGGCGCTACGGTTCATCAGCTTTCCGTAGGCGTCATGCACCGCGGCGTCGAACGGACTTGCGGTCACCAGAGTGCAGAGCTTTGGAATCGGTTCGGCCAGCTTCAACTGGCGCGTTACCTCCGCGGCGGCTTTCAGATACTCAGGTTCCAGCGCCACGTTGATGTCGATGGGGTGTCCCTTGAGCTTGCTGTTGGCCGTGAGCTTCTGGATCCGCCCAGCGAGTTCCCGCATGGCGTTCAGCGTCACATCGTAGGAGAGCTTCTTGGAAGGGAAGGACCACACGTTGCCCATGGGCATCGATGCAAAGCCCTTCACCGTCTTGCCGCCGGGCGCGTGGATCACCAAGTCGACGTTCATGAGCGTCACCTTGTCAACGATGTTGCCGCCGAACTTGATCGGCGCGCGATAAAGGTGATCTTCATAGGTGACCTTGATGTCGCCCACGCTGATTTCGGTGGTGGCAGCGGCATGGATGGCGAAAGGCGCGGCGTGAAGGGCGAATGGGGCGGCCAGGAAGGTCCGGCGCGATGGCCGGAGGGAACTTGCGCGGGGGGTCATAGTTGATAGTCTATCGCGGCCCATTGGGCCGCATCCCGCTTGCACGCAGCCCGATCTGATAACGTCATAACAGGTAGAGGACTGACACTGTGATGAACCGCCGCAACCCCCGCAAAGGCTTTTCGCTCGTCGAACTGCTGATCGTGATCGCCATCATCCTGATCATTGGAGCCATCGCGGTGCCCAAACTCAATCGCACCAGAATGTATTCGCAGGAGATGGCTGCCATCCGGCACGTCCACGCCGTGCACACGGCCCAAACCCAGTACTATTCGCAGTTTGGCAAGTATGCGCAAAATCTCACCGAGTTGGGTCCTCCGCCAAGCGGTGGTCCCAGCCCCGCGGCGGCTGACCTGCTGCCTTCGGACCTGTCGGGCGGCACCAAGGGCGGCTACACCTTCCAGGTGCAGGGCGGTCCCGCCGGCTATACCGTGAACGCGAATCCCGTGGCGTACAACAGTTCCGGCAGCCGCAGCTTCTTTTCCGACCAGACACTGGTGATCCGCGAGCACTATGGCCCGGAGCCGGCCACTGTCAATAGCAAGGAAATCAAGTAGCCGCGCGCCGGAATCCCGGCCGAGCTTCGCTCCAGCGGGCGGTGATACCATGGCTAGGCGTGAAGTGGATCGCCCTCTTGCCCGCCGTTCTCCTTGCGGCTCCCGATACGTTTGAGACCGCCGTTGCGCCGGTCACCACCAGGTATTGCGGCGCGTGTCACAACGCCAAGGCTCGGGCGGGGAATCTCAACCTGGCATTTTCCAGCGCCCGGGAGGCCTTTGTCGATCCCGAAATCTGGGAAGAGGTGGTGGCCAAACTAGCCAACGGCCAGATGCCGCCGAAAGGCTTGCCGCGCCCCACCGGCGCCGAGCTGCGGGCAGCCACCAGTTACCTCACCGCGGAGTTAACCCGCCTGGCCCGATCGCGCAAACCGGATCCCGGCCGGGTGACCGCGCGCCGTTTGAACCGCGCGGAGTACGACGCCACCATTCGCGATGTTCTGGGCCTGGAGGCGGACGCCGCCAGCGGCTTTCCCGCCGACGACGCCGGCTACGGTTTCGACAATATCGGGGACGTGCTGTCCCTTTCGCCCCTTCTGATGGAAAAGTATCTTGCGGCGGCGGACCGGATTTCCCGGCAGCTTATCTGGACCGGACCCGCGTTGCGCCCAACCCTGCACCGAATCCTTTCAAACCGCGAAGAACAGGCGCGCCGCGTTCAACCCGACGACCCCGATGGATACCCTTATCCCCCCGGCGCCTTCGAGGCCCGGCACCGGTTTCCCGTGGATGCCGAATACAGCCTGATCATCAAGGTGACCGACCGCCGGGCCGACAAGACACCCATTGTCCCGGTGAGTTTCTTTCTGGACGGCGAGAAACTGGGTACCTTCAACGTGCAGGACGGCGAGTACCAGCAGGGTGAGTGGGAAGTGCGGCGATTCGTTGCCGCCGGTGAACACACGCTCTATGGCGCGTTTCCCGATGACTACATCCAAAGCGGCCCGCGCGACCCGCAGATTCCGGGGTCCCCCATCGAACGCCGGATCTTCGTGGATCTCTTCGAGGTTCGCGGTCCTAACAATCATGACCCCAGCCGTTCCAGCGCCTACCAACGGCTGATGCGCTGTGACTCGGATCCGGCAACCGAGGACTGTGCCCGCAAGATCGCCGCGCGCACCGGGCGCGCGCTGTACCGCCGGCCGCTCGAAGCGGCCGAAACGGACCGGCTGTTGAACCTCTACCGGCTGGCGCGGACGCAGGGAGATTCCTTCGATCACGGCGTTCAACTGATGGTGAAGGCGATGCTCGTGTCGCCGCAGTTTCTCTTTCGCGTGGAGCCTGCCTCGCGGGACAATCGCTCTCTGACGCCAGTGGAACTGGCATCCCGCCTGGCGTACTTCCTTTGGGGCAGCGCGCCCGATGAGCCCCTGCTGTCGGCCGCCGAAACAGGACGATTGGCCGAAACGGCGGTTCTGGACGCGGAAATCAAGCGCTTGTTGGCGGATCCGCGCTCCGGGTCGCTGGCCGGAAACTTCGCCGGCCAATGGTTGCAACTGCGCAACCTGAAGACGGCGCAGCCGGATCCGGCGCGGTTCCCCGCTTTCAATGAAGGCCTCCGCGAGGCAATGATGGCCGAAACGCGGCTGTTTTTCGAGAATGTGGTGCGGGAAGACCGGCCCGTGACGGATTTCCTGGACGCCAACTATACCTACCTCAACGCGCGTCTGGCGCGCCACTACGGGGTGGAGGGAGTCTCCGGGCGCCAGATGCGCCGTGTGGAACTGAACCGGCCGGAACGCCGCGGCGTGTTGACCCACGCCAGCATCCTCACCATTTCGTCGTATCCCACGCGCACCTCGCCCGTGCTGCGCGGTTTGTGGGTTCTGGACAACTTCCTGGGGGCTCCCCCTCCGCCGCCGCCCGGGGATGTTCCGCCGCTTGATGAGCAGAAGATTGGTCTTGATGCTCCGCTGCGAAAACAACTTGAACAGCATCGTGCCAACGCCGCGTGCGCCGTTTGCCATGACCGGATTGACCCCATTGGGTTTGCGCTGGAGAACTACGATCCCATTGGGCGATGGCGCTCGCAGGACGGCAAGTTTCCTATCGACGCGGCCGGAAACCTGCCCGATGGCCGTTCATTCCAGGATGCCGCTGGATTCATGAAGATCCTGGCCGCGGACCGCGACGCCTTCACCCGGGCTCTGGCGGGAAAGCTCCTCACCTACGCTCTTGGCCGCGGGCTGGAGAGATATGATCGCGAAGCCGTGGATTCGATCGCCGAAGCAACGCGGCGTGACGGTTACCGGTTTGGGGCCATGGTACGGGCCATCGTCCAGAGCATGCCGTTCCGCATGCGCCGTGGAGAGATAATAGCGAAGGGACAGGAACGACAATGACGCCACGCAAATTGAATCGCCGCGCCGTACTGCGCGGAGTGGGCACGATCATCGGGTTGCCCTTTCTGGATGCCATGGTTCCCGCGTTCGGCAGCCCGGCGCGGGAAGGGTCGAAGCAGCCGTTGAGACTGGCCGTCGCCTATGTGCCCAATGGCATCATCATGGATCAGTGGACCCCCGGGGAAGCCCCTGGGGCAACCCCCGGAGAGGCCAACGCAGAAGCCATTGGGGAAAGAGGTTCTGCCTTCCGGATGCCGCGCATCATGGAGCCGCTGGCGCCGTTCCACAACGATCTGGTGGTCTTCAGCGGCCTGACCCACAACAACGGCCGCGCCCTGAAGGACGGCCCCGGGGATCACGCCCGGGCAGCCGCCAGCTTCCTCACGGGCGTGCACCCGCGGAAGACCGCGGGCGCTGACATTCAGAACGGCGTCTCGTTCGATCAGGTGGCCGCGCAGGCGTTGGGGAAACAGACTCGATTCGCGTCACTCGAACTGGGCTGTGAGCAGGCGGGCATCGTGGGCAATTGCGATTCGGGCTATAGTTGCGCCTATTCGAACAGCCTGGCCTGGCGCAGCGAAACCACGCCCCTGCCTCCGGAAGTGAACCCGCGCCTGGTGTTCGAGCGGTTGTTTGGAACCGGAGATGAACCACGCGATCCGGCGCAGCGTGAAAAACAGCGGCTCTACAACCGCAGTGTGCTCGACCTTGTGGGCCAGGATGCCGCCCGGCTCGCCTCCAGACTGGGAACCTCCGACAAGCGGAAACTCGACGAGTACCTCACAGGCATTCGCGAGATCGAAACGCGCCTGGACGCGGCGGAGAAGCGCGCCCGGGATGACAAACCGGACTTCGTGCCGAGTGTGGATAAGCCTTCCGGAATCCCTGTCGAGTTTCAGGAACACGCGCGGCTGATGTTCGACATGCAGGTGCTTGCGTTCCAGGCCGGCCTCACCCGGGTTGCTACCTTGATGCTGGGCCGCGAGGGCAGCAACCGGACCTACCCCGAAATCGGTGTTCCAGACGCACACCACGGCATGACGCACCACAAGGGAGAACCGGAAAAAATCGAAAAGATCACCAAGATCAACCGCTATCACGTGGAGCAGTTAGCCTACTTTCTGGACCGCCTCAAGAGCACCCGGGACGGCGATGGCACACTGCTCGAACACACCATGGTTCTGTATGGAAGCGGCCTGGCCGATGGGAACCGCCACACGCACCACGATCTTCCGGTGGCGGTGGCCGGCGGTGGCGCCTGGAAGAAGGGCAGGCACCTGCGCTATCCGGTTGAGACGCCGCTGACGAACCTCTTCCTTGTGATGCTTGACCGAATGGGTGTAAGACCCGAAACGCTGGGCGATTCCACGGGCCGCCTGGAACACCTGACGGATCTCTAGAAGCCTCATGTTGTTCCGCGCTGTTTTCACGCTATGCGCCCTGGCTGGCTTGGCGGCGGGCCAGGAAAGCACGGTGGCCATTACCAATCCCTTCACCACACCCTTGGACATTGAGGAAGGCTCCCGGACCTTCCTTTCCCAATGTGCCAACTGTCACGGCCGCGATGGACGGGGCGGGCAGGGAACTCCGGATCTCACCACCGGAAACTTCCGCCGCGCCAGTTCCGACGAAGGTCTGTTCCAGGTGGTATCGCGCGGAGTTTCCGGCACCACCATGCCCGCGTTCAGCCTGAGCGGGCGATCCATCTGGCAGACGCTTGCGTACGTCCGGTCGCTCAGCGCCGGCCGCACACGCGAACTGGCCAAGGGAGACGCCGGGCGCGGCGCCGCACTGTTCGAATCCCAGGGTTGCCTGGGGTGCCACAGCCGGCAGGGGAAGGGTGGAGCGTCAGGCCCCGATCTGACGGAAATTGGCTCAGAACGGACACTGCAGGAGATCCGGACATCGCTGCTTGACCCGCAAGGCGATGTGGCGCCGGGCTTCTGGCGGCTTCGCGCCCAGACCCGCGACGGGCGAACCGTTGAAGGCCTGAGGTTGAACGAGGACACCTACTCGGTGCAGTACATGGACGGATCCGGGAGGTTGTCCACGTTGATGAAGTCGGATGTTGCGCGCTTTGAGGTGGACCGGCGCTCGCCCATGCCGGCCCTGAAGGGCAAGCTGAGCGGCCCGCAAATTGAGGATCTGGTGGCGTTTCTGGTGGGAGGCAAACGGTGATGCACGCGGCGATTCTGGCGGCGTTGGCGGCCGCGCAGAGCGGCGCCGAATGGCCCACCTATCACGGATCCTATCAGAGCCTGCACTACAGCACCCTGGACCAGATCAATCCGGCCAACGTCGGCCGGCTTCAGTTGGATTGGGTGTTCCAGCAGCGTTCGCTGGAGAAGTTCGAAACCACGCCACTGGTCGCTGGCGGGGTGATGTATCTCACTGAGGCTCCAAACACGGTCTGGGCCGTCGATCCCGCAACGGGCCGCCCCTACTGGGCCTATGAGCCGAAGATGCCCGACATTACTTATCCCTGCTGCGGCAAGGTGAACCGGGGCGTGGCTTACCGCGACGGCGTGGTCTATCACGTCACGCACGACATGCGAGTGGTGGCTCTGGATGCGCGCAATGGCCGGGTGCGTTGGGAGACCACCGTGGGCGACTACCGCAAGGGTTATGCACTCACCCACGCGCCGCTCATCGTGAAGGACAAGCTGATCGTTGGCACCGCCGGAGCCGAACTGGGCATTCGTGGATTCATCGTGGGCCTGGAACTGGCTACGGGCAGGGAAGTGTGGCGGTTCAAGACGATCCCCGAGCCCGGCGACCCTGCCGTCAAGACCTGGGGCGGCGATTCCTGGAAGTACGGCGGGGCCTCCATCTGGTTGACCGGATCCTATGATCCTGACCTCAACCTGACCTACTGGGGAACTGGCAATCCGGGCCCGGACTGGAACCCGGATGCGCGCCCCGGCGACAATCTCTACTCCGACAGCGTTCTGGCCCTGGACGCGGACACCGGGAAGCTCAAGTGGCACTTTCAGTTCACCCCTCACGATGCCTGGGATTTCGATGCCGTACAGACCCCTGTCTTGATCGACCGCGAATGGAAGGGCCGCATGCGGAAGCTGATGCTCTGGGCCAACCGGAACGGCTTCTATTACGTCCTCGACCGGGCCACCGGCGAGTTCCTGCTCGGCGAGCCGTTCGTCAAACAGAACTGGGCCAAGGGCCTGGACGCCAAGGGCCGCCCCATCCTGGAACCCGGCCGCGCGCCCAGCAGGCAGGGAGCCAAGACTTGGCCCGGTGTGCAAGGCGGCACCAACTGGTATGCTCCTTCCTTCAGTCCGCGCACCGGGCTGTTCTATCTCACGGCCTGGGACGACTATCACAGCACGTACTTCACCTGGGATCAGCAGTATGAGCAGGGCAAATGGTACGCCGGTGGCGGCGTCAAGGCCCCCGTGCCGCCCACCCGGCGCGACGCCATCATGCGCCGGACGCCGGAGGACGGCTACGCGGCGGTGCGCGCTCTCGATCCGCTTACCGGCAAGAAGGTCTGGGATTATCCCATGGCCGACATGAGCGAAAGCGGTCTGCTTACCACAGCCTCTGATCTGCTGTTCAGCGGAAACCGCGAAGGCCACTTTTTCGCCCTGGACGCAAAGACGGGCAAACTGCTCTGGAGACGCTATCTGGGTGGACAGATCATTGCCTCGCCCATGACCTACATGGCGAACGGGCATCAGTACGTAGCCATCGCCTCGGGTACAGGCCTTTTCGTGTTCCGTGTGATGGACTAGGCGGCCTCAGGCCGGATACGAACCGCGAATGTAGCTTTCCAACTGTTGGATCGTGCGCTCTTGCGATTGAATCACCCACTCCACCAGATCGCCAATCGAAATCATTCCGGTCAGGCGCCCCTGCTCAACCACCGGCAGGTGACGGATTTTCTGATTCGAAATCACGCGCAGGCAATCGTCCACCGTCCAGTCCCGCGTAATCGTGATGACCGGTGAGACCATGATGTCGCGCACCGGCGTATCGCGCGAGTTGCGCCCCTGCAACACTACCTTGCGAGCGTAGTCACGCTCGGAAATAATGCCCACGACGGCCGAGTGCTCCACAACGGGAAGCGCCCCCACCCCGCACGTCGCCATCAGATCGATGGCTTCATAGATCGAGGCGCCCGGCGGGATGGACCAGACATGCCCGGATTTTCCTTTCAGCAGGGCGGCCACCTTGCCCGTGAAGCGCATTGACTGCGGCGCCGAAGCAGCGGCAACATTCATGAAACACCTCCCTGACAATTCTTGACCGCGGCAGCCGGTGAAGCAGGGCCTCCGAACCCGACCGGCCGCGCGTTCGGCCAAGCCGAATAGTGACTCGAAAGCCAGCCGGTGTCAAGGGGTATGGGCGCGGCAGCTTGCGTGGGCCCGCGCTACCCCACCGCGGCCACAGTGATCCTCCGGCCCCGGGCAATCGTCGCCCGCGCAGTGATTCTCCGCTTCGCGTTTACCACGTTGCGCTGCGAATCGATCAGCCGGAACCCGCCCTCTTCCAACGCCAGCAGCGCGACATCGGCGGGCGTACCCACATCCAGCGTCCCCATGCCGGGCAGCCGGTTCACAATCCGGGCCGGATTGATCGTCGTCCGCATCAGCACATCGTCGAAACTCATGCCCAGATGCAGCAGCTTCGACATCGTTGTGGGCATGTCGTACACCGGGCCATTCAGGTTCAGGTTGTAGATATCGGTCGAAATTGTGTCGCAAACGAACCCGGCGTCCAGCGCCTTCCGTGCCGTCGCGAAGTTGAAGCTGCCCAGGCCGTGGCCCACGTCGAACAGCACGCCGCGATCACGCGCCTCCTTCACACCAGGCTTCAGTTTCCCCGCCGCGTCGACAATGCCCAGCGTGTGGCCGTTGTAGCAGTGCGTCACTACATCGCCGGGATGCATCAGGTCCATCACCTCCGAGGTTTCAGGCGGTGCGAAGCTCACATGGGCCATCAGCGGCAGCTTGAAGCGGGTGCACAACTCGCGGGCCGCCTTGAGCATCTCCAGGCTGTAACGGCCGTTCATGTTGGACCCCACCTGAAACTTCACTCCCAGCAGGATATCCCGGTTCTGTTCCACAATCCGGCCCGTCGCTTCAATGCCGCCGCGCACGTACTTGATGACGTCGATATCGGGGTTGCGGCTGCTGGGGTAAAGGTATACGTAGCCATAGATGCGCGCCTGCGACGGGTTCACGATGAATCGCCGGAACCCGGTGGCCTGATCGTAGCCAAAGCTGCCGGCATCCACCCAGGTAGTCACACCGCTCCGGGCCGCGATCGGGTCCGCTTCCACGCCCAGGGGCGTGGCGCTATGGTAGCAGTGTGTGTGCAGGTCCACCAAGCCGGGCGTCACGTACAGCCCGGCGGCGTCGATGGTCTCAACGGCCTGCACGTTCAGACCGGTGCCGATGGCGGCAATGCGGCCGTCCCGGATGGCGACATCCGCCCGCTGCGCAAAACGGCGCGAGGGATCCCGCACCTCACCATTGCGGATCAGCAGATCGTGCAGGCCGCGGCTTTGCGCGGCGGCCGCCGCGGCGCCCGCCAGCGTGCCCAATGCCTGTCTCCGGGAAAGCGAACTCATTTCGATGCCCCCATCAAAGCGGATTCCTCGAACACCGCGTGGTGAACCACCGTGCGCTGATCGGAGGTGAACACCAGGTGTATCCTGCCGTCGCGCCCTTGGGTGGCGAACGGATAGGCATAGGAGTTGCGCCCCTCCGCCAGATTCACCTTGTACGGATACGTGCGGTCACCATCCGTTGACAGCGCCGCCGTGAGCGGTGTTCGGCCCGTCATCGAGTCATTGTAGATCAGCAACAGATGCCCGCTGCGCAACCGCAGGAACTCCACGGCCGCATTCGGATTGGGAAAACGGGAGTCCTCGCCCGGCGTCCAGGTGCGGCCTCCGTCGCGGGACTCCGTGCGCACGATCCAGCCGTCTTGGGTCGGCTTGTAATCGCCGCCGCGCCGGCAATAGGCAATCAGGTGATCCCGGTCCAACTCCGCCACGGCCGGCTGCAGGTTGCCTCGTCGCGACCGGATGCGGCTGCTCTCGCTCCAACGGCCCGTCTTCGCGTCGCGGCGAAGGAAAAAGGAGACGGTGTCTGAGCCCACTTCCTCCCGGTCATTGCCGGTCTCTTTCCACACCGGCAGCAGATAGTCGCCGCCAGTTAGAACGATGGGAGCTCCGCGAACCATCGTGCCCTCTTCAAAGCTGAGCACCGACGCATCGGACCAGGTCTTTGCGCCGTCGCGCGAGATCTTCATCGCAATCCGCGACGAAGACCATGTGTCACCGGGGCGCACCACGTACCAAAGCCACACCACACCATCCGGCGCCTGCCACACCACGGCGTTGCCCACGGAATAGAAAGGGTCCTGGGCAATCAGCGCGGGTTTCGACCATGTTCCCGAGGCCCGGTCCCGCCGGGAGCCGAAAACACCGGTGCCCGGCGCATACTCGCCATCGCCGCCGTAGTAGGCAATGTACAGACTGCCGTCCGCCAGTTCGGCGATGGAGGCAGGATGCTTGTAGCGGCCAGTGGGAGCCTCCGGGCCGAAGACCCGCTCAATGGAAACGCCTGGTGGCGCGCCGGAGGCGGCAATCGCAAACAGCAGGAGGGTGGCTGGGCGGGCAAACATCACTCTCAATCATAATGGGGATCGCCTATGTACATCGCAACTCTCGCCGTGGCTGCCCTTGTGGCTCAATCGGCGACCGGGCCCACCTCTGAAAACATCGTTGTCTACCGTGAAGCTGGCCGTTTCGGCGGCTGGCCGGCGAATCACGGGATCTGGCATTGGGGCAACGAGATTCTTGCCGGTTTCAGCGCTGCCTGGTGGCAGCAGCGCCCGCCGGACCGCCATCAGATGGACGGATCGAAACCCGAGGAGCCGCGCCTCGCCCGGTCGCTCGACGGAGGGCGCACCTGGAAGATCGAAACTCCGGCCAGCCTGCTGCCGCCTGAGCAAGGCGGCTCGGCGGCACGGCCGCTCGACCACCCAATGCCGCTCACGGCTCCAGGCTTTGCCATGACGCTCCGCTTCGCCGACAATCACGTCGGCCCGTCCCGTCTCTGGTACACCACCGATCGCGGCAAGACCTGGCGGGGACCCTTCGATTTCCCACCGTTCGGAACCGGCGTGGCGGCGCGAACCGACTATCTGATCGACGGCCCCCGCGAAGCAACGGTCTTTGTCACCGTCGGGAAGCGGAACCGGCGAGAGGGCCGCCCGCTGTGCCTGCGCACTCGTGACGGCGGTTTGCATTGGGAGGAAATTGGCTGGATCGGCGATGAACCGGCCGGCTTTGCAATCATGCCCTCTTCGCTGCGCCTCTCGCCCACCCGGCTCTTCACCGCCATTCGGGTCAAGCAGGAGCCGGAGAACTGGGTGGAAGGCTACGTCTCCGGCGACAATGGCGCCCATTGGACCTCCACCGGCCGCATCGCCGCAACCGGAGACTTGAGCGGCAATCCGGCACACCTCATCCGGCTCAAGGACGGGCGCTTCTGTGTCACTTATGGCTACCGCTCAAAACCCTACTCCATCCGCGCCCGGCTGGGCCGTGGCTGGCCCATCATCTGGGGACCCGAGATCACGGTCCGCGACGGGGCCGCCGCCTGGGACATCGGGTACCCGCGCAGCGTACAGAGGCCTGATGGCCGCATCGTAACCCTCTACTACTACAACGATGCGCCGCACAATGAGCGCTTCATTGAAGCCACGCTGTGGCATCCGCCGAAGGATTGACCGGCAGCGGGCCGGTATAATGGGATGTGCCCAAAGTGACCTTCCTGCCCGAAGGGAGGACGGTGGAATTCGAATCCGGCCGCCTGCCTTCGAGCGAACATGGGAAGCCGGAATCTCTCCTCGATATCGCTCTTCATTTCGGACTTCATCTGGAACATGCCTGCGGCGGAAGTTGTGCCTGCACCACCTGCCACGTTATCGTCAAGAGCGGCGACGCGAACCTGTCGGAAATGGACGACGATGAGGCGGACCGTCTCGACATGGCCCCGGGACTCACCCTGCACTCACGCCTTGGCTGCCAGTGCGTGGTGACCGGCGATGTCGTCGTCGAAATTCCGAGCTGGAACCGCAACTACGTCAGTGAAGGCGGTGGATCCATCAATCTTGGTGGGGCCATTCCGGTCCCAAAGAAGTAACCGGCCATGCGCATCGTCTCGGTGAACCTCGCTCAGCGGCGGAGTTTCACCGTCGATGGCCGCGAAGTCTTCACCGGGATCTTCAAGGAACCGGCGGATCAACCCGCGGAATTGACCGAACTGGGCTTCACTGAGGATTTCATCGCGGACCCCCGCTATCACGGAGGTCCTGACAAAGCCGTCTATGCCTATGGTGCTCAGCACTACGACTATTGGCGCCGGCGCTATCCTGGCCTCTCATATGGAATGTTTGGCGAAAACCTCACCGTCGAAGGATTGGATGAACACGGCGTCCGTGTTGGCGATCGATTCGAACTGAACGGCATCCTCCTGCGAGCGGTTCAGCCCAGAGTCCCCTGCATGAAACTGGGACTGAAATTCGGCTCTCAGGCATTCCTCAAGATGTTCCTCGAGGCCGGACGCAGCGGAATCTACTTTGCCGTGGAAGGATCGGGCCGGATCGCCGCCGGGGATTCGATGACACTCTCCCAGCCGTCCGGTGCCGAAGTCACTCTCGCGCAGCACTTCACGCTCTGGGATGGCCGTGGGGACCCGCGAACGCTTCGCGCCATCGCCAATTGTGCCTACGTTCTGCCCAAGTATCGCAAACGCGCACTCGAACATCTCAGCAGAACCGCCTGACCCCTTTTTACAACAAATTTACAGATCGAAAACGACTTGCAGGAAGCGGTCTTCTACCCTCAGGTTATGCAGTACCAGGATGAACACCTCTTCGTGGACTCGTCGGCCGGCTTCGCTCAACTCGATCATCAACCCATGGTCTTAACCCGTTTTTCTCACGGGAAGTGTAGCGGAAAGCCGCATTCTCTGGCATAACTGATTTTTCTAGTAAAAGTTGTGCGAAGAGAGGAGCGGCCGGCGCGTGTCAACAACTTTGAGACACCCGGCATGGGAATTTACTGACGTTCCTCTCTGTCTGTTGGGCTGGTGTCGACCGGCTTGTTGATCCAAACCTCCGATGGCAGGGGCAAAGGCTTGGGAGG
>VFZY01000171.1 GCA_016870915.1 Acidobacteriota bacterium
GTCGAAAGAAGCCATCCGCAGGCACTGGCCCGCCCTCGGAAAGGGGATTCTGATCAAATCCGGCACGGGAGTGAGGCGTTGGTGTATACTGTTGGGGTCCGGGAGACCCAAAATGGAAATCCCGGTTGATAGTATCGAAGACGAAAGGCAGGGCTGATGCTTCTTCGCTTTCGTAGGCTTACACTCACCGTGATGCCGCTCCTCACCCTCGCGGCTCCGCCGCTTGGGGCCCAAATCACGACAGGCACGATCACTGCCACCATCGCTGACCCGAGCGGGTTGGCTGTCGCCGGGGCCAAGGCCGTGCTTACCCATCCGGAGACCGGGCGGCAGCGCAACGCCGCAAGCGACGACCGCGGCGAGATCCAGATGAGCGGGTTGGATGCCGGGACCTACATTTTGACTGTGACGGCCGGCGGCTTCAAGCAGTGGCAGCGCACAGGCATCATCCTGAGCACCGGCGATCGTCTCTCCCTTGGAACCATCGCGCTGGAGGTGGGCAATGTGACCGAGACCGTGTCGGTGGCGGCTCAGGCTGCTGTGGTCGAGACGCGCAGCGCGGACCGGTCCGCCGTCATCACCAACAACCAGATCGAGAACCTGCTGGTGCGCGGACGCAACGTGACGGATCTGCTGCAGCTGCTGCCGGGCGTGGTGGTGGGCACCTCGCAGGAAGACCTGAACAGCTCGCCCGAGTTCTACGTGCAGGGGAACCGGCGCGCCACGAACAATGTGATGATCGACGGCGTGCCTGCCTCCGACATGGGGAACGGCTTTCAGTTGAAGCTCACGGTGAGCCAGGACGCAGTGAGCGAGGTGAAGATTCTGGTTAGCAACTATTCCGCGGATTCTGGGCGGATGTCGGGCGCCAACATGCAGATTGTCACCCGCAGCGGCACGCGCGATTTCCATGGGCTTGGCAGTCTGTTCAAGCGCCACGAACAGTTCAACGCCAACAGCTTCTTCAACAATCGCAACGGCGTGGCCAAGCCGCGCTACCGGTACAACACGTGGACCTATAGCATTGGCGGGCCGATCTTCATTCCGGGCAAGTTCAACCGCAATCGCGACAAGCTGTTCTTCTTCTGGAACCAGGAGTTCTGGCCCACGAAGGTTGGGCGCACGGGCCAGGTGACGGTGCCCACGGAGCTTGAGCGCCAGGGCGATTTTTCGGCGGCGCTGGATGTGAACAACCGGCTGATTCCGATTCGCGATCCACTGACGAATGCACCGTTTCCGGGAAATCGCATTCCGGCGGCGCGAGTGGATTCGAGCGGCCGCGCGCTGTTGAACGTGTTTCCGCGGCCCAACTTTCTGGACCGGACGATCAGCCGTGGGAACTACAACTACAACTTCGTGGCGGATACGGAGCTGCCCAAGTCGACCAGCACGCTCAAAGTGGATTACAACCTGAGCGCGAACCACACGCTTACCTTCTCGCATTCGTCATTCAATGAGCATCACACCGGGAGCGTAGGGATTCCGAGCGGCGGCGGGCTCAACTGGCCGCTGATGAACAAGACCTGGGGCACGACGCCCAAGAGCTTCACGGCGCGCCACACGGCCGTGCTGTCACCCGCGCTGCTGAACGAATTCAACTTCACATGGCTCAACCAGCCGGCCGAGGATACGTTCGAGGAATCGGAGTTGACCAAGGTGCTGCGCGACAAAGTGGGGTTCACGGCAGGGCAGTTGAACGCGGCGGTGAACCCGCTGGGCGTCATTCCGAATGCGACTTATGGGGGCGTGCCCAACGCGGCCAACCTGATCATTGAAGGGCGGTTCCCTCTCTTCAATCGCTACAATCTCTTCAACTGGGCCAACAACACCACATGGACTCGCGGCGCCCACACCGTGAAGGCCGGACTCTACGTGGAGCGCTTCCTGCGCCTGCAGCGCCGCAACGTGGTTTTCAATGGGATTGCCGACTTCTCACGCAACGTCAACAATCCGAGCGACACCGGCTATGCGTATTCGAATGGCGCTTTGGGCCTGTTCAACCAGTACAGCGAGGTGACGAAGCGGCTGCTGTTCGATGTCCGGTCGAGTGGCGTTGAGTGGTTCGTGCAGGACAACTGGCGCCTGGGGCGGCGCGTGACGTTGGACCTGGGTGTGCGCTGGTACTGGCTGCCGCCGATCTACGAGACACAGAATCAGGCGGCCACGTTCATCCCGGGGAACTACACGGCATCGAACGCGCCGCGTCTGGTGGCTCCGGGTCGGCAGGGCAACGCGCGCGTGGGTGTGCATCCGGTGACGGGCCAGGCTTATCCTGCTCCGCTGATCGGCGCGATCGCGCCTGGGGTGGGCAGCCCGTCGGCCGGCATGACGGTGGCCGGCAGCGGCGCGCCGCGCGGGCTCTATGGGGACTCGCCGATTCAGTGGGCGCCGCGCATCGGGTTGGCGATTGACGTGTTCGGCAATGGGCGCACCGCGCTGCGCACGGGGTATGGCATTTATCCCGCGCGGTACTACGAGTCCATCACGAACATCTTTGTCTCGCAGCCGCCGATCGCGACCACGCCGGTGATCACGTTCGGGCAGTTGTCGGGACTGCGTTCGGCGGGCAGTCTGGTGTTCCCGAGCGACGTATTTTCGGCCGATCCGACGGGGTCCATCCCGTATTCGCAGAACTTCAGCTTCGCCATTCAGCAGGACCTGGGATGGGGCGTGATTGGCGATGTGGGCTATTCGGCATCGCTGGGGCGGCGGTTGTTCTGGCAGCGGGACCTGAATGCGATTCCGATGGGCGCGAACTTTGACCCGGCCAATCGCGATGCCAGCCAGACGACGGCCTCGCCACTGCCGGCACCCTTCCTGCGGCCCTTTACGGGATACAACAACATTCTGGCGAGCGACGCGGCGGGCAGTTCGAGCTACCACTCGCTGCAGGTACAGGTGAAGCGGCGGTTTTCGAAGGGGCTGGACTTGAATGCGAGTTGGACGTGGTCGAAGACGCTGGACTACAACGACACGGATGGCGGAGTGGTGAGCCCTCTGGTTCATCCGCGGGTCTGGAATTATGGGCTGGCGGGCTTCGATCGCACGCATGTGGCGAACATCTCCTATATCTGGGATGTGCCGGGCGGACGGCTGCCGTATCGCGCTCTGCGCCTGGTGGCGGGCGGGTGGCAGTTGTCGGGGATCACGAACTTTGTGAGCGGGCAGCCGCTGGGGATCGGGCTGACGACGATCACGGCGTTCGATTTCACGGGGACGCCTTCGCAGGGAGCCCGGGTGGTGCTGACAGGGGACCCGGTGCTGCCCAAGGGCGAACGGACTTTCAGCCGGAACTTCCGGACGGAGACGGTGCGGATGCCCGCCCAGCGGTCCATTGGGAAGGCCGGGAAGACGGCGTTCCGGGGGCCGGGGATCAACAATTTCGATACGGCGCTATTCAAGAACTTCGCGGTGCGGGAGAAAATGCGGTTGCAGTTCCGGTGGGAGGCGTACAACCTGTTCAACCACACGCAGTTTTCGGCGGTGGATGCGACGGCTCGATTCAATGTGGCGACAGGGGCGCAGGAGAATGCCCGGTTCGGAGAGTTTACGGGGGCTCGGAACCCGCGGCAGATGCAGTTTGCGTTGCGGTTCTATTTCTGAGCGCGAGCGTGGATCACATCTTGCTGAAGCAGCAGCTTGGGAAACTTCTCATCGGCGAGGAGGCGTAACGTTCGGCGGATCAGCAGAGCTGGATCAGCAGGCCCGGGCTTCGATGAGGCTGGTGTATCGCGGGATCGACGACGATCCGCGGGTGGCGAATTCTCAGGGTGTAAGCGTCAGGCGAGGGCGAGCAGGGTGCGTTGCGCGGTGTCGGGGCTGGGGGCGGGAACCTGGGGTTCCTCGGAGGTCTGTCCCGGGAGGCTCGCGATGGTAGGGGCGGGGGCCGGGGCCGGGGAGGTATCCGGGGCTGTGATTTTGGCTGGGGCTCGCGCGGGCAGGGGCCGGACAATCTTCACGCGTGTGTCGCGGGTGGTTACCTGGGTCTGCTGGCGGGAATCGAACCGGTAGCGAAGGTCGCTGACGGTTGAGAGCGTGTCAGACGTGAGCGCGGCTAACGCTTCGCCGGCCCCGGCGGCGTTGCCGGACTGGGCTGCGGCCGTTGCCTGCGAGAGCGCCTTAACTACAGTGTCGATGTCGGCCAGTTCCTGCTCATTGAGGCTGCCTTTCACCCGAACCGAGTAGTCGAGGGAGGAGTTGAAGTCCGACCGGGCTACAGTTCCAGACTCGGTGAGACCCTCACCACTACGATTATAAAAATATACCGCGCTACTCTGCTGAGTACGACTAGTATAGGACAACCGAACCGTGTCGCCTTCTGCGGTTCGTATGGTCAGGTCCGCCGAGCTACGGGAACGGCTGGTGTAGTGGTTGGACTGGGACCGTATTGAGGTGGTGGCCCGCGAGCCGTGGCAGGCTTCGCAGCCGGCGGAACGAATACCAGAAAGACCGCTCATAACAGGTTACTCCTACCGGGCTTATCGGCCCGGCGGAGGTCCCTGAGAGGATTTCTGGTTGGCGGCCCTTAACGGGCCGCGAGCAGGGCGCGGAGGTGGCGGGCCCGTTCGGGGGAGCGAAGCTGGCGGAGGGCTTTAGCTTCAATCTGGCGGATGCGTTCGCGCGTGACGTCGAACTCCTGCCCGATCTCTTCGAGGGTGTGTTCGCGTTCGCAGCCGATGCCGAACCGGAGCCGTATCACCTTCTCTTCCTTGGGCGACAGGGTCTTGAGAATGTTGGCAGTTTCGTCGCGGACGTTGGTGTCGATGACGGCGTCGACCGGGGAGCCCACCCAGCGATCCTCGATCAGATCGCCCAAGGCGGATTCGCCATCGCGGCCGACGGGGGTTTCCAGCGACACCGGGTCGCGCGAGATGGTCTTGAGCTTCTGGACCTTCTCGACCGGAATATCCATGCGCCGGCTGATCTCGTCGTTGGTGGGTGCGCGGCCCAGTTCCTTTTCCAGTTCACGGGTGGCCCGCAGGAACTTGTTCATCGACTCGTTCATGTGGACGGGAATGCGGATCGTGCGTGACTGGTCGGCGATGGCGCGCGTGATGGCCTGACGGATCCACCACGTGGCGTAGGTTGAAAACTTGTAGCCCCGGCGGTATTCGAACTTGTCGGCGGCGCGCATCAGTCCGATGTTGCCTTCCTGAATCAAATCAAGAAGATGCAGGCCACGATTCACGTACTTCTTCGCCACGGAAACGACCAGACGGAGGTTCGCTTCAACCAGGTCTTTCTTGGCCCGTTCGGCTTCCACTTCGCCGATGCGGATGATCTGGAGGCTCTTGCGAAGGTCCCGCAGGGTGGCCCCGGCGGTGTGTTCGCGCTTCCGGATCTCGCGCTTGACTTCGCGCGCCCGGCTCTGGTTGGCAGCGTAGGCGGGGTGGGCTTTGTCATCCAGGCGGCGCAGTTCGGAGTCGAGATTGTTCATCTCCTCCACGGCCCGCTCGAGTTCCTTGCCGAATCGCTTCCACATCACCAACTGCCAGGGGATTTCACGAATCCGGCGTGAGATATCCACCATGCAACGGTAAAGCTTCATCTGCGCTTTGCGCCGCACCTTCTTATTGCTCTGGGGTGCGGCTTCGAACTTTTCGGCTAACTGGTCCCGCTTCTTATGCAGGGTGGTCAGGTCCATGAACTGCTGCCGGATCTGATTTAGACGTTTGTCGTAGGCAGACGTGCCCTCTTCCACTTCACCCAGTTCGACGAGTTCGTCAAACTCTTCCTGGCCGCGGCGCAGCATCTCGCTCAGGTCGACGATTTTCAACTGAATGAGAGCCGACCGGCTGATTGCCTTCTGCATCCTGAGCTTCCCGCGCTCCATGCGGCGGGCCAGATCCACTTCTCCCTCACGGTTAAGCAACGGGACAGCACCCATTTCGCGCAGGTATACGCGCACCGGGTCGTCGGTGTAGATGGACTCCTCGGGCGTGGGTCCGCCTTGGAAATCCTCGCCGTCGTGAACCTCTTCCGGATGGAAGAAATTAGTCTCTTCGTCAAAGGTAAGCCCTAACGGCTCATGGGCTTCCGCTAAGAATTGATCTTCGAATTGATCCACTGAATCGTCACCTCTACTCGCGCCTGCGCCAGCCTCGATACGGCTACATAACTTCGAATCCAGCCTGAACACTTTGGCGTCAAACGCTGTTTCACGCGAGCGGGCGTGCTCCTTCCGTCAGCAAAGAGATGGCTCAGACAGTATAACACCCCGTGCTTCGAATTGAAACACCCCAATAGAGGGATGTCCGGCCGGGGCGAAAGGTTGCGACATTCGGATTTCCACGCCCCTCTACTCTGTAAGTGCTTGCAAAAACAGAATCCTCTCAACTCCTCTTCTGGCGGATCAGGCTGGTCAATTCGGTCAGAAACGCCTCCTCATCCTGGAAATCACGGTATACGGAAGCGAAGCGGACATAGGCGATCCGGTCCAGGTTCTGCAATCTGGACATCAACAGTTCTCCTATTGTTGTAGTTGCCAACTCCCGTTCCGGGCTTTCCAGCACCCTCCCCTCCACCTCATCGACCAAAGCGGCCAATTTAGTCATGCTTACAGGCCGCTTCTCGCAGGCCCGCAACAGTCCTCCCAATACTTTTTGACGTTCGAACTTCTCTCTCCGGCCGTCTTTTTTTACGACCATATACGGGATCTCATCGATCTGCTCATAGGTGGTAAAACGCTTGGAGCACCCTAAGCATTCCCGGCGCCGGCGTATGGCCTCTCCGCCTTTGCTTTCGCGCGAGTCGATGACCTTATCTTCCAGGTGGCCACAGAACGGGCAACGCATCAAGCCTCCTCTCCCTGGCTTGGTCCCGGGACGGGCGGCCGGCTCAGTTGCCTGAGGCTCAACCCTTCCCGCACGGCCCAGTACAGCCCCAAGGGAACGATCACAATGTAGGTCACAATCCAGAGGAGAACAGCCATGGCCAAGGCATGCTCGGCCGCGACTGAAAAAATCTCCGTAAGCACAAGAACAGTCACCACTTGCATCCCACCGCCGACACCCGGAATCTGCACCACGGTGCCGAAGGTCACAAAACCTACGACAATCGTCATATCTAGGAAACCGAGCTGGGCCGTGGGACCGAATGCCCCGAACAGAAAATAGTAGCTGCCGAGGATGAGACCCCATTCCGCCGCCGTGTACAGGGTGAGAAGCGCGGCGTCCCGCACTCGCTTGAGGCAAGCCATGCCCTCGATGAAGGATCGCACGAGGGGCGCTAAGCGTAACTGCATTTCAACCGGCAAAAAAGCCAACGCACGGTTGATGCGGCCTGCCGGGTCCGGCACCAGGCGGATGGCCGCCAGAAGGGCGACGTGGAAGAGGAAGATCAGAATGGCCGCTGTCCCACCACTTCTCAAAACCCAAGCCAAGCCGGAATGCTGCGATTCAAATCCCATGGCTCCCAGGCGCAGCAGGGCCACGCCGAAGATGAGCAGGACGATCAACAGATCGAAGATACGTTCCAGGAGCCAGGCCGCCATCTGGCTCGCCACCGGGACCCGCTCGCGGGCCGCGATGAGGTACGGACGTACAAACTCGCCAGGCCTGCCCAGAAGCACTACTGCTGTAAACCCAATGGCAGTGGCGGTGAACAGCCGCCACAGCCCAGCCGCGGGGGCGATGGGGCGGATCATGAGCTGCCAGCGGATGGCGCGCCCGAGATAGGTGAGCAGCCCGAGCCCGACGCCGAGGGCGGCCTTGGGGCGGTCGAGTGAGGTGAACGTCGCCGAGAAGCGCTGCCAGTCGAAGCCGGCGCCGCTCCATTTGCTCCATGCGAGCCAGCCCACGGCCACGAGGCCGGCGACGAGCAGCCACTTTACATATCGTTTACCGGGAATAGAGCCTCCTTGGGGCGCCGGATCGGGTTCCTCGCCGATTTTCCGGCCCAAACGCCGTCTGAACGGCTAGAATAATGAAACGGAAGAGTTGGGACAGCCAAATTCGGGCGAACTTCTCATGATAAATCCTCGTTCTACATGCTGGAAGCGAAAAACGAGGCTTCCGGAAGAAAATCCTGAACGAGCGAGTTCCAGACGAGAAGACTATGAACGCCGCGATTGCCAACCCGGTGCCCGTCAATCCAGCCTGGACCTGGGGCCTGGCGGCCGGATCGGGGCGCGTGGTGGACGCTGACACGCTTCTTGTGGAGCAGTGCCTGGCCGGAAAAGAGACGGCCTGGGAAGACCTGGTGAAGGTCCACACAAAGCGCGTTTATGCGATCTGCTACCGGTTCACGGGCAATGACTCCGAGGCGCAGGATCTGGCGCAGGACGTCTTTCTTCGGGTGTTCAAATCGCTGAAGAGTTTCCGGGCGGGCGAGGGCACGTTCCTGGTCTGGCTGACACGGCTGACGCGGAATCTGCTGATTGATCATTACCGCCGTACGAAGGCGAACCGGGTGACGGATTCGATTGAGGACCAGTTGCCGGTGTTGGAAGAGAAGTCGGCGGTGACCTCGCGCACGGATGCCCTGCTGGCCGGGCGGGAGGCGTCCGAAGCCTTGCAGGCGGCGCTGGCGAAGCTGTCACCGGAGTTGCGTGAGACGGTGATCTTGCGCGACCTGGAGGAGTTGGAATATCGTGAAGTGGCTCAGGCTCTTGGAGTGCCTGAGGGAACCGTGAAATCGCGGCTCAACCGGGGCCGCGCCGAACTGGCGCGAATCTTGCGCCGCCATCGAGTGACTGTATGACTTGCCAGGACCTTGACCTTCTGCTTTGCGACTACGCCGACGGGACGCTGGATGCCTCGTCGAAGGCGGCGGTTGACGAGCATCTGGCGACGTGCGGGTCCTGCGCGGAACTGGCCGCCGACATAGCGGGCGCGACGGCGTTCATGAGCCGGTGCGCGTCGGTTGAACCGCCGCCGGAGCTGGTGACGCGCA
This sequence comes from Acidobacteriota bacterium, assembly GCA_016870915.1. Classification (GTDB taxonomy): domain Bacteria; phylum Acidobacteriota; class Terriglobia; order Bryobacterales; family Bryobacteraceae; genus VFZY01. Next base: position 8,893 of record VFZY01000171.1, read on the forward strand.
TTCTGTACGACATTCCCGGCAGGCGGACGGAAACGGTGCGCCGGGGCCGCCTCCGCCAGTGGTTCGCCGATCTGTTCGCCCCGGTGCTGCAACCCCGGTTTTCGATGGGCATGGCAATGACGATTCTGTCGTTTTCGATGCTTGGGCGCTTTGCGATGCCGGTGCGGCAGTTGAAGCCTTCCGACCTGAACCCGGTGCAGGTTTGGAGTTCCGTGGAAGACTCCGCGCATCGTACCTGGCAGCGGGGCGTGAAGTACTACGAGAGTTTGAAGCTTGTGTTCGAGATCCAGTCCCGTCTGCGGGAGTGGACCGAGGAAGAAGAGGCGGATCGCAAGGCCCAGGAACGGGCCGCGGGCGCCAAGGGGTCCGGCACGCAGCCGGGCCAGAAGAAGAGCGGGACGCGCGAGGGAGCCACCAGTTCCCCGGACAGCGCCCCCACGCAATAACTCAAAGAGACCGATGCAGGTACGATCAACCGTCGTGTAGGAAGGACCATTGACGATGAATACCCCAGAGAATCCGGACACGGGCAATTCGACCACCGAATCGGGAGAGGCCCCGGTCACCGGATATTGCCGCACGTGCGGCACGCCGCTCACCGCGGCCACGATGCGCGCGGTGCAGGGCACCATCTATTGCGCCACGCACGCCCCGGCCGCGGCCGAACCGGCTTCACCCTACACAGCCCCGGCGCCGGCCGCCGCCGTGCCCGCCAGTGTCTCCCCGGGCCTGGCCTTCATTCTGGGCCTGATTCCGGGCGTGGGCGCCATCTACAACGGCCAGTACGCCAAGGGGCTGATCCATGTGATGATTTACGGCTTGCTGATCAGTCTGGTGAATTCGCATGCCACCGATGGGCTGGAGCCCGTGTTCGGCCTGCTGATCATGGCCAGCACGTTCTACATGGCATTTGAGGCGTATCACACGGCGCAGCGCCGCGCCCAGGGTCTGCCGGTGGAAGAGTTCTCGAGCCTCTTCCCGCTGCGCAGTCCGGAAGCCGGATTTCCGGTTGGGCCGGTGATCATGATCGGCCTGGGGATTCTGTTCCTGCTGAACAACCTGGACCTTCTGCGCGTGCGGCAACTGCTGCGGTACTGGCCGGTGGGTCTGATCGCGATGGGGGTCTACATGCTCTATAACCGCATCGCCGCGCAACCGGTGCGCACCGTGAATGGACAGGAGGCCACCAATGAGTAGCCCCGTACCGGCCGGAACGCTGCTTGGGGCCGTGCGCGGCCCGATCGTACTGATCACGCTGGGCATTCTGTTCGCATTGGACGTGACTTTCGATGCTTTTCACTTTCGCCACACCTGGCCGGTGCTGATCATCGTGATCGGCGTGTTGAAACTGGCCGAATCGATGGGTAGCCGCGCCGGGCAGGCCGGCAGCGGATGGCAGGCAGGAGGACAACAGCAGTGAAACGCCGTTCCGTAGCCGGGCCGCTTCTTCTGATCGCGATTGGCGGGCTGTTTCTGGCCAACAACCTTTTTCCCCACCTTTCCGTGATGTCCCTGCTCGGCCGCTACTGGCCGTTCATCCTGATCGCCTGGGGCGGGATGCGTCTGCTTGAGATCCTTGCCTGGAACGCCTCCGGCCGGCCGTTGCCGCGCTCCGGCGTCTCCGGTGGCGAGTGGGCTGGCGTGGTCTTCATATCGCTGGTGGGCGGCGGGATTCTGTTCGCCGACCATGTCCGGGCGAACTGGGGCGGGACGCGCATCGGCGTGCGGGGCCTGGAGGTGTTCGGAGAGAGTTACGACTACACCGTGGAAGCCAAGAAAGACCTGGGTGCGGCGCAGGGTGGAAAGCCGGTCCGGGTGGTTCTGGAAATGGGGCGCGGCGACACCCGCGTGGTGGGCGGCGCGCAGAACAGCGTGGCGGTTTCGGGCCGCAAGACCGTGCGGTCGATGAGCGAAAGCGACGCCAGGAAGGCCCATGAGGCTTCGCCGCTGGAGTTGATCGAGCAGGGCGGGCAGATCATCGTGCGCACGAATCACGACCGGGTGCGCGACAACGCCCGCATGGACGTGGACCTGGAGATCACGGTGCCAAAGAACGCCACGGTGGAGTGCCGCGGCCGTTACGGCGACTTCGAAGTGACCGACGTGGCGGGCGATGTGGAAGTGGACAGCGAAAATGCAGGCGTCCGGCTGAACAACATCGGCGGCAACGTGAAGGTGGATCTGCGGCGCAGTGACATCATCCGGCTCACGGGCATCAAGGGTTCGGTGGAGTTGCGTGGACGCGGCCAGGATGTGGAGGTTGAAAACGCCGAGGGCACGGTGACGGTGAACGGGTCTTACTCGGGTGATCTGAGCTTCCGGAACATAACCAAGGCCCTGCGTTTTGAGAGTTCGCAAACGGATCTCCGCGTGGAGAAGGTTCCCGGCCTGCTTTCCATGAGCCGCGGAGAACTGACGCTTGACGGGGTGCAGGGTGTGGTGATGACCTCGCGGTCCAAGGATTTGCGGGCGCTGGATGTGACGGGCGGACTGGAAGTGACCGTCGATCGCGGCGACCTGGAGGTGCGTGCGACGCGGCTGCCGCTGGCGAAGATCGACGTGAAGACACGGTCCGGCAACATCGACCTTGCGCTGGCGGAAGGCGCCAAGTTTGACCTGCGTGCCTCGACGGACCGTGGCGAGGTGGAAAATGACTTTGGCGGCGGCCTGAAAGTGGATTCCGCCGGCAGGCGAGGGTCGATTACGGGCACGGTTGGTCAGGGCGCGGTGGTTGCGGCCCACACGGACCGGGGCTCGGTGAATGTGCGGCGTGCCACGGCCGATTCGACTCCCCGCCAGGGTGGACCTTCGTCGCCGGGACCTTCGGGACCCGGGCCCAAGGATCCGCCGGCCGCTCCGGCTGCGCCGAAGGGGCCCGGGGTGGGCGATAAGGTCTCGCAGTAGGGTGCGGTTGGCCGTTCGCCGGCCCTGGTGCTAGCCGGCGAGGATCAGGCGTACATCCATCACGTTGGTGTTGGTGGGGCCGGTCTTGATGAGGCCTCCCAACGGCTCGAAGAAGTGATAGGAATCGTGGGCGGCCAGATACTCCGCTGCTCTCATGCTCCGGGCCAGTGCTGCGGCGACGGTGGTTTGGTCCGCGATGGCGCCGGCGGCGTCGGTGGGCCCATCGGTGCCATCGGTGCCTCCGCTCAGCACCACCAAGGGGCCTGCACCCGCGATGTCGATGGCCGCCGCCAGGGCAAACTCCTGATTGCGGCCTCCCTTCCCTTCCCCGGTAAGCGTCACGGTGGTCTCACCGCCCGAGATCACGCAGGCGGGGGTTCTGAGCGGGCGGCCGTGCAGGACGATTTCGCGGCCGATGGCGCCATGCATGCGCGCGACGTCGCGGGTTTCGCCTTCGATCAGCGTGGACAGAACGAGGGTCCGGTAGCCTAGGCTCTTCGCTTCAGTTTGCGCGGCGTTGACGGCCAGGGCATTGCTTCCGACGATGATGTTGCGGCAGCGGTCGAAGACCGGGTCTCCGGGCTTGGGGGTATCGGGGCATTCTCCGGCAAGGCCCTTTTCCAGGCGGTTGCGCACGGCGGCGGGCACGCGCTCCGTCAGTTGGAACTTGCGAAGAATGGCCAGGGCATCGTCGAAGGTGCTGGCGTCGGGTGAGGCGGGGCCGGAGCCGATGACGCTGAGATCGTCTCCGATGACGTCGCTGAGGATGAGAGTGACCAGCGTGGCCGGCGCGGCAAGACGGGCGAGTTGGCCCCCCTTGATGGTCGAGATGTGCTTGCGCACGGTATTGATCTCATGGATGTTCGCGCCGCAGGCGAGCAGCAGGCGCGTGGTCTCCTGCTTGGCCGCGAGCGTGATGGGCGGCGCGGGGGCCGGCATCAGCGCGGAGCCGCCGCCCGAGATGAGGCACAGCACCAGATCATCCTTGCCGGCCGCGGCGGCAATCCGGGCGATCTCCCTGGCACCGGCCACGCCGCGCTCATCGGGCACCGGGTGACTGCACTCATTCAACCGGATGCGGCGCAGACGGGCGGTGTGGCCATCCTTGACGTTGATGAGCCCTCCGGTGATGCGCCGCCCCAGCAGTTTCTCAACGGCGACGGCCATGGCGGCGCTGGCCTTGCCGCCTCCGATGACGTAGATGTTCCGGAAGCGCTGGAGCGGGTAGCGGGCGCCGGGAACCACGAGACGGTCCTTGTCGATGCGGGCGTGGCGCAGAACGGCCTGCACCGGATCGGCGGCTCGCAGTGAGGCGTGGAAGATACGCAAGGCGTCGCGGCGCAGTTCAGCGAGTTTTTTCGTCATGTCGCGGATCAGTTCCCAGTGTGCCACTGGTCCACGTAGACTTGGGCGCGAGTCTTGCGGCGCATGCCTTCGGCCGACATCCAGCGAATCTGGCCGAAGACGGAGCGTTCGGTCCACGGCCGGTCGTGCAGGCCGAAGCACCAGAGAATATTGGTGTACGTGTTGGGATCGCGGCCATCGAGCGCCCAAACGTCGTGCAGCCGGACCATGGTGCGGAGCGCTGATGCATGGGTGGGCGACCATTCGATGATCTTCTTGCCCCAGTACATGCGGTAGTAGCCGTGGATGACGCCAGTTTCAAGGAGCTGGCGCTGGGCGGCGTTCCAGAGGGGGTCGCTTGTGGCGGCGCGTTCGAACTGTTCGTAGGTGTAGGTGACTGCGCGCGGATCGCTGTCGTGCTTGCGGAGGGTTTCCAGGGCCCAGCGGGGCAGGTTTTCCAGACGGTCCGGCGGCTGGGTGTGCCGGCAGTAGTTGAATGCCAGTTCGCGGCGAACGATCAGTTCTTCCAGGAACTCGGGTGAGCCAGCGGCCGCGGTTGCCACGGTGAGTGCTGAGATGTGGCCGAAGTGAAGGTAGGGGCTGAGGCCTGAGGTTGCATCCGCCGTGGGTTCATTGCGCTGGCTGGCATAGCGCGGAAGTGCGTGCTGGATGAAGCGGGCCAGGCGGTCTGCCGCGGCTCGGGCTCCGCCTTGGAAGGCCGTGGAGGGCGCGATGGATTGATCGATGGCGCAGTTTGCGACAAGCTGTGGAATGTCGGCGGGCTCCACTTCGGTTTGCCAGGCGAAAGGGCTCTGCCCCCAGGGCACGCGGGGCGCGGGCGGCGGCGCCGGGTAAAGAAACGTAAGAAGCAGCTTACGGATCTTCGGGCGGATGGTGTACGCAGCCCATTCCCGCGCCGGAAACGCGGCCAGGGGCACAATGCAGGATGCATCGACGGCGGCGCATGCCACATCAAGCTTCGCCGGCACGCTGGCGTTGTGCGTGGCGGCGATGAACACCGGGTAGTCGTCGGTCACAACCGCCACGGCGTTCGCGGCCAAGTGATAGAGGATGGCGTTCGAATCGGTGGCATTCCGGCGCAGGTAGAAGGCATAGCCCAACCCCAGAGCGCGCGCGTCGCGGGCGTTGTCCGGAACGCCTTCCAGGATGAACGTGTGCAGCCGCCGGTTTGCCGCGGGGTAGGTGAACGTCAGCGCCTCGTAGAAAAGCACGGGGACACCATGTTCATTGGCCAGTGCGATGGCGTGATCCAGGGCCTGATTGGCCGCCACACGGCGGTTCATCTGGCACCAGTAGAGGACATACCGGCCGGCGGGGCGTACGGGTGCAGAGTTGAGCGGGCGGACACGGGAGATCATGAGGAGTTGTCAGGTCAATTATCTCGTGTTTACGGGATGGCCCGGGGGGTTGACTTGGGTGTTCGCAAAGCTGAACACTAAGGATCATGAGACGCCCAGTCCCGCTGCCCCTCCTTCTCGCGCTGTCGCTCAATGCGCAGACCGATTCGGCCTCCTTGCGAGTGCTGGTGACGGATGCATCTGACGCTGTGGTTTCTGGCGCTCGCGTGCAACTGCGCAACACGGGTACGTCGGTGCAGGCCGAGGGCGCCACCAGCGCGGACGGCTACGCCGTGTTCAGTCCGATTGTGCGCGGGAGTTACGAGCTGACCGTGGTGCAGGCTGGTTTCACCTAAATTATGCACCGATGGAGACGCGGGCCACCTGAGTGATCGGCGTCGCGTCGGTGCTTGATCGGGCTGTTGACTTGGCGTAGCGTCTTGCTGA
>VFZY01000172.1 GCA_016870915.1 Acidobacteriota bacterium
TACAGAGGCGCGACCGGAGTCGCGCCCCCGCTCATCGTCCACGATGAGTCGCACCGGCTATCCCTTGGCGGGTTGCTCTCCAGCAGAGCCCGCCTCCGTTTCACCGGGTGTCTCCAGTTTGCTATCAATGAGATTTGCCGGTCAATGATTTTGCAGCGAACGGCGAGTAGTTTCTTAACCCTTTGTCTCAGCCCAGGGGACAAGCGCAATGGAAGCTCTGTGCTCCGAATTGGGCTATCGGATGCCGATCCTTTGCACGCCGTACCAGTTGATGGGAGAATAAACGTATGGACAACCCGATTCTACGGGAGATTCGTCAGATCCGCGAAGAACACGCAGCTCAGTTCGACTACGATATTGATGCGATTCTTGCCGACAACCGGCGTCCTTTTGCCGGGGGCAATCACCCGCGCGTCTCCCTGGTCCCTGCCAGAACTGACATTCCCACCACGCGGCCCGAAGTCCAACCGGCGACCATCGAGGAATAGGAAGATCAGGCAGACCCTGATCATCCGAATACCTGACCAGACAGAACACCTGGCCATCAGGACAATGGTTGTGCTGCGAAGACTTGACGTACAACCGATGGCCTGGGAGACGTCGATGAAAGCAGCCCCCTTAACCTTTAAGTGGAGGCAGTTCGAGCCGCAGATCATCCTCCGCACGGTCCGTTGGCCGGTTCGCTCAAGGGTCCGGCGCGCCTGGGCGGTGGTGTCATTGAGCGCGCTGACCATGCCGGAGGCCGGGAGTGAGGACGTTGTAGACTGTGGACATCACGACGGCCAGCCGCGCGGTTCTCCACGAACTCGGCGATTCGCTTCCAGAGGCGGAGATCGCCACCGCAGAGCGGTTCCTAACGAGCATCTCCAAAGGACCCATCGGTCCGAAGTTTGCCGAGTCCATCCGTCGCGGTCTTGCCGAGACCGACGCGGGCGACACCGTGGTGTGGCGTGATTGCGCGGAGATGGTCGAGAAACTGCTCGACTAGTTCACGGCGTTGCGCTTCGCCTTCACAACGGAAGCTGACGCAATTGCGGGCAATTGACCGTCCGGTTGCCTTGCGCATCCTTAAGAAACCCTTGCGCGGTTCGGCGAGTTCGGCGTTGGCGACGTGTCCGCACTCCACGGCGAATGGCAGAGCTGCTTCCGCCTCCGCTGCGGCGATCATCGCGTCATCTTTCGGCGGATCGAGGACGGGCTCGAGATCATCGCCGTTGGCCATCGATCGGAGATCTACAAAAAACCTCTCAGCCAAGGCCTCAGCGGCACCACCCAGACATCTATGACTACGAAGACGCCTCCGCCACGAGGACCTGCGCGACTACAGGGGAGTTACTTTGGACGATCATCGTTTTCGGCCCTTGGCGAGGGCTTTACCACGCGCTGATCAGTGTGGCAGATCCGGCTTCACCTGTCACCCGGGCTCTCCGGCGCAGACAGTAGGCGATCCGAGCGCGGCTTCATGATCCAGTTGCCTCTCGAGCCCTCGCCATGTTCCAGAAACCCGCCGAGGGTCACGGCGCGCGGAACGCGGCGATGGCTTCCGCCGTGCGCAGGGCCCGGTTGTAGATTCGAACGTGATCCACGCCGGGGCCCACCTTCAGTTCGCGGCTGCCTTCGACATCGCGCAGCGCGGGCGAGAAGCGGCCCCAGCCGAACTGGCGGGCCTCGCCGCCATCCTGAACACGGCCGTCGACGATGAAGCGGATGATCTTGGGTCCTCCATCGACGATCGCGGTGATGTGCTGGCGGGACCCGGGGCGCAGGGTTCCGGGATCGGAGGACCATCGGTTTTCGGTCCGGCCATCGTTCACGATCAACTCAAGGGCTCCGCCCGGCACCGTGTGGAGGACGAAACCGCGGCCCTCGGGCGTCCGGTTGGAGAGAAGAATGCGGCCGGGCTCGGCAGCGACGCCCTGCACGATGAGATCGAAGCTGACGCCGGCTCGAAGGTCCTCGTGGCCGTAGTCGCCACCGGTGCCGCGTTTGACGAACACCGGCAGAGGCGGCAGCGCGGGCGGTGAGGTGAACGGAGCCGCGGCTTCGAGGACCAGCCCTTCGCGGGTGGCGCCGCGGCCGGGATTCCACAGCCCTTCGAGAAGCGGCCGGGCGATCTCGTGGGTGCGAGCGAGGTCCTTCTGCGTTTCGGTGAGGTAGTAGCGGCCGTCTTCCTCCACCAGATCGGGGTAGCTCATGCGAATGAAGGGGTCGTCATCGTAGAGGGCGATTTCTGGCTCCGACCAGCGGATGATTTTGCCGGCGGGCGAATCGGCTTCCACGCCGCCCGAGAGCCAGACGGGATTGCGGTCCTCATAGGCGATGGAGCGGCGGCGCGGATGCTCGCGGATGAAACGGCCGCCGTGGTTGTGGAACCAGTAAAGATAGTTCCCGTTGTTGCAGCGCCAGACGAAGTTCGCGGCGCGAGGGTGTTTCATCAAGCGGCCGTCGGCAAAGGTCATATACCTGGGCGCATCCCAGGTGCGGCCATCATCACGGCTGTAGCTGTAGACGGAGTGGCCATCGATGGTCCGATAGACCACGAACAGCGACCCGTCGCTGAGCGGCGTGAAACTCTGCTCTTCGGCGACCGGACCGCCGCCGGGCGGGGTACGAAGGCCGGTTTCGCCCTCCGGCAGGGTTTGCCATGCGATCTTGTCCGGGTCGCGTTCGGTGAGGATGTTCAGGCTGCGGAGCAGGGCGCCTTCGGATGAGGTGAAGAAGCCTTCGCCGAAGCCACCCACCTTGTGAAGCGGCACGTAGCCGGCGTTGCGGTGGATGAACGCCCGGCCGACGTTCCAGAAGAACTTGAGCTTGCCCTGATAGGGATTGCGGCGATCGATCTCAAAGTCGCGCATGGGGATGTCATAGCGCCGGGCCGACCACGACCGGCCATGATCGTCGCTGTACTTGAAGACGAAGTGGCCCAGGGAATCGACACGGCGGCAGAAGCCGTCCTTGAAGGCGGGCTTGTCGGCGATGACCTGGCGCACGTTGTCCGTGTTGTGGTTGTAGAAGACATAGAGCCGGCCGGAGGGCACTTTGAGCATGACGGCGTAGGATGCTTCGGGCCCATCGGAGGGCTCGACGTCGACCGGCTGGGACCATGTCTTGCCGCGGTCGAGAGAGCGGCGGGTGACGACGTGCTGGCCGCCCGCGCCCTCGCGCCCGGGCCCGGTGGTGATGACAACCACCCAGGCGCCATCATCGGCTTTGACGATGTAGGGCTGGTCCGAGTAGCCCTCATCGGGGATGAGGGAGCCGGCGGTGATGTTGCGAGGATCCTGGGCGGCCAGGGTGAGGAGAACGGGAAGCCAGAGCATGGGGGTTCAGTAGAGTATCTTATGCGAGAATTGCACCTGCCGTCACGCCTCGGCGATACTGAACCGATCATGAAACTCATCGTTGCCGCCGCCATTCTGTCGCTGCCTTTGGCCGCCGAAGAGCCCGCCGTGTTCCCCGCGAACATCAGCAAGATCTACCGCATTCGAATTGACAAGAATGCGAACCTGCTCGAATCGATTCAGGCCGCCATCGGCAAGCACGGAATCCGGGACGGGGCGGTGCTCACCGCGGCCGGCTCGCTGGGCGAGTGCACGTTCCATGGCGTGGGTGGCACAAAGCAGTCCGTGAAGGAGGACATGGAGATCAACCATCTGGGCGGAATCATCGCCAACGCGGAACCGCATCTCCATGTGGTGCTGTCCAATGCCAAACGCGGCGCTTTCGGCGGCCATCTGGAAGCGGGGTGCCGCGTGAGCAACCGCGTGGAGCTGACTATCGCTCAGTTCGGCGGCTCGCCGCTGCACAGGGAAAAGGGCAGTCTGGAACCCAAGAAGTAGACGAGCCCCGGTTTTGCCGCGGGCCAAGGCGGAAGGGCACAACTTGATTGGAGCCGCCAAGCCCAATAGACTGTTCAGTGTGAGCGTCCTTGGGAGGACTATCCGGAAATGAAGAACACTATGGCGTTTCGCCTTGTCCTGACAGGACTGTCATTGGCGGGGCTCGCCACAGCGCAGATCGGGCGCGCGACGATTCAGGGAACGGTGACGGACCCGCAACAAACGGTGATTCAAGGGGCGGCCGTGCGCGTCACGCAGATCGAGACCAATGCCGTCTTTGCCACCACCACCAACGAGGCCGGGCTCTATGTGGTGCCGGGCGTGCCCGTCGGCACCTACGCCATCACCGCGGAGATGCAGGGCTTCAAGCGCGGCGTGCGCTCGGGCTTGACGGTTCAGGTGGGCGATCAGGCTCAGGTGAACTTCCAACTCGAGATCGGCACGGTGGCCGAATCCGTGGAAGTGGTGGGTTCGGCGCCGCTGGTGGACACCTCGTCCGCCACCGTCGGCAAGGTGATTGAGAACGCCCGCATGACCGGGTTGCCGCTGAACGGCCGCAGCGCCCTGGCGCTGGTGGTGCTGACGCCGAACGTGCGCTCGCACGCCGAATCGCCCCACGGCTTCGGCGACCGCGGCGTGCTGGTCTCCGGCTTCAGCGTCAACGGCGGCCCCAGCGGCGCGAACAATCTGATGCTCGACGGCAGTTCCAACGTCAACCCGCGCGCCGGCGACGTGAATGTCAACCCGGCGGTGGACGCCATCCAGGAGTTCAAGGTGCAGTCCGGCGTGATGTCGGCCGAGTTCGGCTATACGGCGGGCGGGGTGGTGAACATGGTGACCAAGTCGGGCACCAACCAGTTCCACGGGTCGCTCTATGAGTTCCTGCGCAATGACAAGCTGGATGCGCGAAACGCCTTCGCCGCGGTGAAGGCGCCGTTCCGCTACAACCAGTTCGGTGGAGCCATTGGCGGACCCGTGCGGCGCGACAAGACGTTCTTCTTCTACAACTATGAAGAGTGGCGGTTCCGCCGCCAGTACACCGTGGTGGGCACGGCGCCGACCGACGCGTTCCGCACCGGGGACCTCTCGCGCCTGCTGGACGCACGCGGTTCGCTCATTCCGGTTTTTGATCCCATGACCACGGCGGCCAACACCACCGGCGGTGGATTCACCCGCCAGGTCTTCTCGGGCAACCGCATCCCCGCCGCCCGGCTGGATCCGGTGTCGCAGAAGGTGCTGGCTTTCTATCCCCGGCCCAACCGCGCACCCACCGATCCTTTTACGAACGCCAACAATCACCTGGCGAATCTGGGCGCTGCCAGGAATGCGGTCCAGATGAGCGCCAAGGGCGACCATAGCTTCAGCACCAAGAACCGCCTCTCCGTGCGCTACACCTCGTGGCTGCACAAGGACGACAACGCCGGCACGGGCAACGGCTATTTCCCGGACCGCGTGGTCCGCACCCGCAATGACCGCTATGGCAACAAGAACTTCAACCTCACCGACTCACACTTCTTCGGATCGACCCTGGTCAACGAGTTTCGCGTGGGCGTGGTGCGCAACAACTTCCCCTTCGTTCCCGCCACCGTGGGAACCAGCCCCGCGCGCGGCCTCGGTCTGCCGGCCAGCGTTCCCGATGTCACGCTGCCCGGCATCAGCATGGCGGGAACGCCCAACGTGCAGGGCTTTCCGGGCGGCTTTGGAACGATCAATGGATTCCTCACCATGGACACGCGCCAGCTCTTTAACGCCATCACGTGGATCAAGGGCAAGCACTCGCTGAAGATTGGGGCCGAGTTGCGCCAGAACATGTACAGCATCAACGCCTGCTTCCAGTGTTCCGGCGTCTATAACTTCAATGCGCGTCTTACAGGCAACCCGCAGGCGCTGGCCGGCACCGGGTCAGGATTCGCCAGCTTCCTTCTGGGCGCGGTCGCCGACGCGAACATCGATTCCAACGTCGGCACCACCAACCCCAGCTTCACCCAGGCATACTTCGTCCAGGACGACTGGAAGATCACGCGGCGGCTGACTCTGAATCTGGGCCTGCGGTACGACTACCAGCAGGTGCCCGGCGAGCGCAACAACGGGCTTTCGAACTTCAATCCGGGCGCGACCAATCCGTTGACCCGGCTGCCCGGCCGCCTGGAGTTCGCGGGGGTCGATTTCGGGCGCACCGTCATTGACCCGGACTTCAACGACTTCGGTCCGCGCATCGGCTTCGCTCTGGACCTCACCGGGCAGGGACGCACCGTGCTGCGCGGCGGCTATGGCGTGTATTACCCGCTGACACACAACTTTGCCACCGATTTCGGCGCGTTGGGCTATCGTGGGAACTCCACCGTTTACACGGCGCCGGGCGGCAACCTGGATTTTCCCGCCTTCCTGTTCAAGGATGGCTTCCCGTCGCCGGTCGTGCTGCCCATCGGAAACAGACTGGGCCCCAGCGCCTTCCTCAGCGGCAACGTCAGCATCGATCAACGCGACGGCCGCACGCCCTATTCCCAGCAGTTCACCATGACTGTGCAGCACCAGTTGCCCGGGCAGGTCCTGCTGGAGGCTGCCTATTCCGGGAACCGTGGAACCAAGCTCCGGGGCGGCGGGTACGACTTTAATCAACTCGATCCGGTGCACCTCTCGCTCGGCACCCGCCTCAACGAAGTGGTGCCCAACCCCTTCCAGGGCCGGGTGACGGGCGCTTTTGGCGGCGCCACCCTCACACGGCAGCAGTCCCTGCGGCCGTTCCCGTACTACAACCGCATCGGCATCGCCAATCCGCACATGGCGAACTCAAATTATCACTCTTTCCTGCTCAACTTTGAAAGGCGCATGTCGGGCGGATTCGTCATGCTGGCGTCCTATTCCTTCGGCAAGCTGATTTCGGACGGCATCAATGGATTCGGCTTCGCGGGCTCCGAACTGGTGAATCAGTTCGACTACCAGAACGGCAAGTTCAACCGGAGGTCCGAACGCTCCATCGAGGCGACGGATTCCGCCGGACGCTTCGTGTTCAGTTCCATCTATGAGCTGCCTTTCGGCAAGGGCAAGCGCTTCCAGGCGGCCAGTGGGGCGGTCAATCGCCTCATCGGGGGATGGCAGGTGGATGGCGTGCTGACGTTCCAGAGCGGCACTCCTCTGCCGATTCGTGGAGCGAACAACTTCCTGGCGAACCGCCCGAATTCCACCGGCGTTTCGGCCAAGCTGCCGAATGACCAAAGGAGTGCCGCGCGCTGGTTCGACACCACTCAGTTCGTGAATCCCCCGAACTTCACGTTCGGGAACGTGAGCCGCCTGTCGCCCGACGTCCGCGGCCCCGGCATCCGCAACCTGGATTTGTCGCTCATCAAGACCACCGCCATCACCGAGAAGGTGGGCCTTCAGTTCCGCGCTGAAAGCTTCAACTTCGCCAACAGCGTCAACCTGCTGTCGCCGAACATCACGTTTGTGCCCGGCCCTGACGGGCGCAACCAGAGCGGAGCTTTCGGTACCATCAACCGCTCACGCGACGCCAGGGTGATACAGTTGGCATTGAAGCTGATCTTTTAGCCATGGGACTCTTACAAACGTTGGCGGCGGCACTGGCGGGAGTGCCGCTGCTGGCCGGCGGACCAGCCGCTGCACGCAAGAATTTGATCGACGAGTTCATCTTCTCAAAGATGGAAAAGAGCGGGGTGCCACACGCGCCAATCGCCTCCGACGAAGAGTTTCTGCGGCGCGTCACGCTGGATCTGACGGGCCGCCTGCCTTCGCCTGAAACCATACGCGCCTTCACCGCCGACAAGACGCCGGGCAAGCGCGACGCCTATATTGAGACGCTGTTCCCCAAGCTCCCCACCATGGGCATTGGCCGCCGGCCCACGCGCGTCGGCCCGTATCTGGATCGCTGGTCCACGTTCTTCGGAGACATGTTCCGGAACAACGAACAGCTTCGCGAAGGAATCAACAGCTTCCACGACTATATTTACAAGGCGCTCGAACTGAACATTCCCTACGACGAGTTCGTGCGCGACATGATCACCGCCAGCGGCGTCTCCACCTGGACCACCGGTCCGGCGAACTTCGTGGCGCGCCACCGCATCATGGCGGGCGACGGCTACTCCGAAATGAACCACGAAGACACGGCGGACGAGTTGGCCATCTGGACCACGCGCCTGTTCCTGGGCGTGGACATGGAGTGCTTTTCCTGCCACGACGGCAAGGGGCATCTGGAAAAGGTGAGCCTGTGGGCCGCCCGCCAGAAACGCGCCGATGTGTGGCGGCAGGCCGCCTGGTTCGGCAAGACGTACGTGGCGCCTGTGTATGGCCGTATCCCCGAATTCCGCGTGAACGATTCGGAAAAGGGGTACAACCTGAAGACGAAGAGTGTGGTGCGGCTGCCGCGATACCCGGCGGATGTTGCGCCCGCGTTCATCCTGAACGGCGCCAGGTACGATGCCCGGCCGGGAGAGAACGAACGCGAGCAGTATGCCCGGCTGCTGACCGCCCACCCGCAGTTCGCGCGCGCCACAGTGAACCTGTTCTGGGCGGAGTTGATGGGCCGGGGCATCGTCGACCCGCCGTTCGGTTTCGACATGGACCGCCAGGATCCGGCCAATCCGCCGCCCGCGCCCTGGACCGTACAGCCCTCGCACCCTGAACTGCTCAATGCGCTGGCGGAGGATTTCCGCAAGCACGGGCACGACCTGCGCCACCTGATGCGGACCATCGTGCAGTCGAACGCCTACCAGTTGTCATCGTATTTCCCGGGCGACTGGAAGCCGGCCTATGACACGTACTTCGCACGGCACGCCACCCGGCGCATGTCCGCGGAGGAGTTCTGGGATGCTGTGCAGGATGCCACAGGAATCCATGACTCCTACAAGGTGAAGGACCTGGACCGAAAGTTCAAATACATCATGGAAGCGTCGTTCAATCAGGACTTCGCCGCAAGCCACCCCTCGCTATGGAACATGATGCAGGACTGGGGCCAGACGGATCGCGAGGACCCGCCCACGGACCGCGCGAGCATGGTGCAGGCCGCCAGTCTGATGAATCACGAGCTGATCCTGAACCGCGTTAAGGTGGCCAAGGGAGGACGGCTCGAAAAGCTGCTGGCCAAGGACAACGACGCTCTGGTGGACGAGCTTTTCCTGGCCACGGTCAGCCGCAAGCCGAATGAACGCGAGCGGGCCATGTCGTTGGACCTGCTCTCGAAGCAACGCGAGCGCGGCGCGGAGGACCTTCTTTGGGCGCTGCTCAACCGCGCCGACTTCATTCTGGTGCAGTAAAAGGAGAGGCAGAGAATGTTCCCCACGTTAACTCGCCGCAAGTTCTGGCAGTACGGCGCCGTGTCCGTCACTGGCGGCGTGTTGGCCCCGGGCACGGGCAGGCTGAACGCCGCGGCCACAGGGAAGGTGACGCCGCGCGGATCGGCCGATGCGGTGATCTTTCTGAACCTGGTCGGCGGACCATCGCAGATGGATACGTTCGACTTCAAGCAGTACAAGTTCACTCCGGAGGATCTGGCGGTGAAGGCGCATCCGCTGGGAATCCAGTGGCCCCATGGACTGCTGCCGAAGACGGCCGGGATTCTGAAGCACGCGGCCCTGGTGCGCTCGATGGCCGCCTGGGAGACGCTGCACAACCTTGGGCAGTTCTACCTGCAGGTGGGCCACGCGTTCAACGCCGCGCGCGCCAAGGAGATGCCCTCCATTGGCTCCGTGGTGGCGCACGAAATGCTGGCCAAGGCGAAGGCCAGCGATTTCCTGCCGCCGTTCGTATCCATGAACTTCCCGGCGGGCGCGGTGAACGGAACGCTCATCCGCGAAGGCTACTTCGATTCGTCCACGGCGCCTCTGACGCTCGACGTGCGGAAGGGCGGCAACATGCCGTTTCTACTCAAGGACGACTACCGCGACCGGTTCGCGTCGCGCCTCGACTTTCTACGATCGTTCGACAGTTCGCGCCAGCTGGAAGGAAGCGGCGTCAACAAACTGGTCCGCGAATGGGACTCCTTTTCAAAGAGCGCCGAACGCATGATCCGGTCGCCGAAGGTGGCCGGCATCTTCGACTTGAAAGAGGCCGACCGCCAGCGCTACGGTTCATCGGCATTCGGCGACGCCTGCATGATCGCGCGCAACATGGTGGACTCCGGCGGCGGCGCCAGGTTCATTCTGGTGAACCAGGGCGGCTGGGACCATCACGGCGATATCTACGGCAAGTCCAACAAGGGCACCATGGAGGACCGGCGCGCGCGCGGCGGTCTCTATTCGAATTGCGGTGAACTCGACCCGGCTCTGGCTTCGCTGGCGGCTGATCTGGAGGCGTCCGGCAAGCTGGAACGGACCCTGGTGTGCGTCATGGGAGAATTCGGCCGCACGCCCGGCCCCCTCACCGATATCCAGGGTCGCGACCATTGGCCCAATGTCCGCTGCGGGCTGTTCCTGGGCGGCGGCGTGAAGGGCGGTAAGGTGATCGGCGCCACCGACGATCAGGGCGCGAAGATCACGAAGTTCGAATGGCACAAGAACCGCCCCATCTATCCCGAGGACGTGACCGCCACCATCTACTCCGCGCTTGGTATCGATTGGACGAAGAAGCTGGGCGGAGCGCCTTCGGGCCGGGAGTTTATCTACGTGGAAGACATGTCGCCCACGGGGTTCATTGGCAGCACTGAGATCAGGGAGCTCTTCGCTTGAAGCGCTGCGTTCTTGCCGCGCTCTGCGCCACGGTGGCCTTCGCGGAAAAGAATTCCATCCGTCCACCCAAGGGACCCGCCTCCGGCCCCTACAGCGCCGGTGTTCTGACGGACAAGTTTCTCTACGTTTCAGGCCATGTGGGGCCCGAACCCACGGGCGGTTTCGCTCCCTTCGATATCAAGACCCAGACGCGCCGCTGCCTGGAACTGGTGAACAAGGTGCTCGAGGAAGCCGGCCTGGAACCGCGGGACGTGGTGAGCACCACGCTCTACCTCACCGACATTCGCACGCTTGAGGCGGCCGACGCGGCGTACCGTGAGTTCTTCCCGGCCCCCTATCCCGCGCGGGTCGAAATCGAGTCGCAGTTGTTGATCCCGGAAGCTCTTGTCGAAGTGAGCGCGGTGGCGCTGCGGCGGAACGCGGGTCCTCGCTCGATTGTCGAGCCGAAGGGCTGGCCCAAACCCAAGGGGCCTTATAGCTTCGGTGTTCTGGCGGCGGGGACGTTGTTCTTCTCGACGCTGCGGCCCGTGGATCCCGCGACGGGCCAGCTTGCCGGCGTCACCATTGAGGAGCAGACCTCGCAAACGATGCGCAATCAGGAAACGCTGCTTGCGGCGGCCGGAATGAAGTTCGCCGACATGGCCGCGACGCGCATCTACCTGACGGACTCCAGCTACTACGGCGGACTCAACGAAGCGTACAAAAAGTTCGTAACCGCGCCGCCGCCCGCCCGCGCCACCGTGAGTGGAACTCCGTTTGAGCCGGGCCACCTGGTTCAGATGCAGTCCGTGGCGGTGAAGGGATCGGGTGACGGACGGCCATCGGGCGAAGGCATCACCTCGCCCATCCACAGCTATTCCGTGAAAGCCGGAAACATGCTGTATATCACCGGCATGACCGGCCGGACGCCGAACGGAGACTACGCTCTGAATGACATCAAGGCGCAGACCCGGCAGGCGCTGGCGGCCATTGAGGAGCAGCTTAAGCGGCATGGAATGACCTTCGCCGACACCGTGGATGCCGTGGTATGGCTGCGCGATCCAAGGCACTGGGCGGCAATGAACGAAACCTACCGCGAGATCGTGAAGCCGAACCCGCCGGCACGGGCCACGGTGCGGCTGCCACCGAACTCAGCGGCCGGGTTGATCGAGATCATGATGATCGCGCATCGTTAGCCGTCCAAGGCCGGGGCGGAGCCGCGCGACAACGAAAACATGCAAGACGGTGTCGTGTAGCCGGCCGCGGCAGTTGCCCGTAGTTGCACGTTCAAGCCGATGGTGCGACGAGAGAGAGGCTGAGCGGGCGCCCACGAGATGGCCGCGGAGCTGGTCTGGTGGCTGAACGTTCCCGCAGAGACGCCGTTGAGTGGAAGCCAGTGGAAGTGAAGGCGGGCGCGTTCCTAGGCTAGGGCGCGGGATGGCAGGCGAAGCGGCGGCCGCGCCAGCGGCTTCGCGGAAGCCACGAAGAGTAGCGCTATCGGCGGCATGGACCCAAAGGGAACGTTTTCGCAACGCTTGAAACGCGATAACCGCCCGAATCATGCAGGGCTTTCGTAGCCGTGATACGCCAGATAGCCTGCACAGATCAATGCCAGACCATCGGCAACGCGACATCGTGGATTCCATCTTCCTATTGCCATCGCAAAGGAGTCATGCTACAGTGCTCCTATGGGAACCGCAAAGGAGCGCTCGGAAGTCCTGCAAGGCACTCTCGACCTGATGATCCTGAAGACACTGGAGGCGCTGGGGCCGCTGCACGGCTACGGCGTGGCGCGGCGGATCGAACAGTTGAGCGAGGAGACACTGCGCCTCAACGAAGGCACCGTCTACGCCTCACTGCTGCGGCTGGGGCAGAAGGGTTGGATCCGTTCAGAGTGGGGCGTCTCCGATAACAACCGGAAGGCCAAGTACTACTCGATCAGCGCCTCGGGCCGGAAACGGCTGGCCCGCGAGACACGGAACTGGGAGCGGATTTCAGGACTGATTGGCCGGGTGTTGGGGCTTGAGAGCGAGGGGTAAGGGCCGATGCTGCGCGTTCTGATTTCGCGGTTGCTGGGCCTGGGGCGCCATCGGCGGATGGATCAGGAGTTCGACGAGGAGGCGGCCGCACATCTGGAGATGCTGGCCCAGCGGTTCGTGGCGCGCGGCATGTCTCCGGAGGAGGCTCGCGGCGCGGCGCGGAAGCAATTTGGAGGCGTAACGCGAATGAAGGAAGATCTGCGGGAGATGCGGGCGGTGCCGGCGCTTGAGACTCTGCTTCGCGACGCGCGGCATACGCTGCGCCGTCTGGCGCGCTCGCCGGTGTTCACGGCGGCCACGGTGCTGACGCTTGCGCTGGGGATTGGGGCCAACACGGCCATCTTCAGCGTGATCCACGGTGTTCTGTTGAAGCCCCTGCCGTTTCCCGGGCGGGATCGCCTGGTGAGCGTGTGGCAGACGGCGCCGGGCGTGAAAATCAGGGATCTCAACCCATCGATCGCGGACTACGTCACGTACCGCGAGCACTCCAGGACCTTCGAGGATGTCGCGCTCTGGAATGGCTTCTCCATCACCGTGACCGAATTCGCCGAACCGGAGAGCGTGGCCGGCATGGGGGTCACTTTCCGCCTGTTTCCGATGCTCGGCGTAAAGCCGGTTCTGGGCCGCCTGTTCACGGAGAAGGATGAGTTCCGGGGCAGCCCGCGCGTCCTGATGCTGGGTCACGGCTATTGGATGCGCCGCTTTGGAGGCGACCCCAAGGTGATTGGCCGGCGCATCATGGCGGACGGCGCGGCCCGGGAAATCATTGGCGTTCTGCCGCCCGGCTTCTGGTTCATGGACCAGCCGCACCACCTGGTTGTGCCGATTCTCTATGACCGGGCGAACGTCCGCCTGGGCGGCTACAACTTTCAGGGAGTTGCACGCCTGAGGCCAGGCGTCGATATCGCGCGGGCAAACGCCGATCTGGCCCGCATGATCTCCATCGAGATGGGCAGCTTCCCGGCGCCTGAGGGCATGAGCCCGAAGATGTTCGAGGAAGCGCGGCTGGCGCCCAACATTCGTCCGCTGATGGACGATCTGGTGGGCGATATCGGCAAGACGCTTTGGGTGGTGATGGCCACCGTCGGCATCGTTCTCCTGATCGCCTGCGCCAACATCGCAAATCTGTTGCTGGCCCGTACCGAAGCACGCGCGCAGGAGTTGGCCGTGCGCCGGGCGCTGGGCGCCAGCAAGGGCCGCATCGGCTGGGAGATCATCCTGGAAAGCCTTATCCTGGCGCTGATGGGCGGCGGGGCCGGCGCGGCAATCGCCGCCGGGATGGTCAGGCTGGTGGTGGCGCTGACTCCGGTGCGGCTGCCCCGGCTCGACCAGATCGCCGTCGATTCCACGGCGCTCCTGTTCACCTTCGTCATCTCCAGCGCGGCCGGCCTGGCGTTCGGAGCGCTGCCGGTTCTGAAACATGGCGGCGTCGCGCTGGCCCAATCGCTGCGCGCCGGCGGCCGGAACGCCAGTTCCAGCCGGCACCGTCACTTCGCACGGAACATGCTGACCGCCGTTCAGGTGGCGTTGGCGCTGGTGCTGCTGATCGGCTCAGCCCTGATGATTCGCACGTTTCAGGCCATGCGGAAGGTGGATCCGGGATTTGGCGATCCCGGTAGCCTCCAGACACTCCGGGTGTCCGTTCCGGACAACGCCACCCGCAATGAGCAGGAACTCCTGAGATTGCACCAGAATCTGGCTGAGCGGCTGTCCGGCATTCCGGGTGTATCGCAGGTCAGCATGATCAACGGCCTGCCCATGACCGGCTTCATGTCCCAGGACCCGATCCTGGCCAGCGACCGGACCTACGCGGCAAACCAGATTCCACCTCTGCGCCGCTTCATCACGGCGATGCCGGGCACGTTTTCCACCCTGAGCGTGCCCCTGCGTGCTGGCCGCGAGTTGACGTGGACCGATGTCCATGCCCGGCGGCGGGTTGCCGTGATCAGCGAAAGCTTCGCCCGCGAATACTGGGGATCTGCTCAGGCGGCAGTGGGCAGGCTGATTCGATCGACCGTCAGGGACCCCTGGACTGAGGTAATCGGTGTTGTGAGTGACATCCGGCACGACGGCGTGGACCAACGAGTACCCACTGTGGTCTATTGGGCGCCCGGCGGCGGTGGAGGGCGCGGATTCGGCTCCATGACGTACCTGCTGCGAGGTCCGCGCGCGGGCTCGGAGAGTTATTAATGAGTGCATAAGTAGGTAGACATCTGGTAAAATGGATCATGCCCAAGCGAGATGCCCGATCTCTTGATCACAAGACCTTGGAAGAGATCCGCATCCGCGCCGTCGAGCGAGTGCAAGCGGGCGAGAGTC
>VFZY01000173.1 GCA_016870915.1 Acidobacteriota bacterium
CAAGTTCACGCGAACCTGCGCTGCTGAAAAAACTGCGTGAAGCAAACACCGGACTTATTCATTCCGCATTTTTGCAGCGGACCGGAGAAGCGCGTATGGACGGCCCATTTTCACCCTTCGGGTGCTCCGAGCGACGGTATGCGGCAGCCATTTTGCCGCAAATTTCTGACCGAGACACCCGCGGAGGATCCGCACGAGTCATTTCGAGCTTGTCCGCGGCGTCAGTTTGGGCTGCGATCAGATGCCGTGAGAAAAGCGGGTTAGAGGCGGCAGATCAGCAGTTCGCGTTCGTAGACCATCTCCTTCGGCAGGTGGTCGTGCAGTTCGATGAACAGCTCCTCGTGTCCCAGAACTTCATTCCGCCACGCGGAGCGGTCGAACTCCTGGAGTTTCTCGAACTTCTCCCGCGGGAAATCGAGCCCGTTCCAACGCAGGTCATCGTAGCCCGGAACCCAGCCGATGGGCGTCTCGCGGCCCGAGGCGCGTCCGTGCGCGCGGCCCACGATCCATTCGAGCACGCGCATGTTCTCGCTGAAGCCGGGCCAGACGAACTTCCCGTTCTCATCCTTGCGGAACCAGTTGACGTGGAAGATCCTGGGGGTCTCCGAGAGCGAACGCTGCATCTTGATCCAGTGCCGGAAGTAGTCGCCCATGTGATAGCCGCAGAAGGGCAGCATCGCCATGGGATCGCGGCGCACCTTGCCGATGGCGCCGGCCGCGGCGGCGGTCATCTCGGAGCCCATCGTGGCGCCGATGTAGACGCCCGCCGACCAGTTGAACGCCTGGTAGACCAGCGGCATGGTGGTGGCGCGCCGGCCGCCGAAGATGATCGCGCTGATCGGCACGCCGTCCGGAGCTTCCCAGGCCGGATCGATGGTGGGGCATTGGGAGGCGGGCGCCGTGAAGCGGGCGTTGGGATGCGCTGCCTTGGCCCCGGTGGCGGCGGCGATCGCCGGAGTCCAGTGATTGCCCTGCCAGTCCGTGCACTCAGCCGGCGGCTCGTCGGTCATACCTTCCCACCAGACGCCGCCTTCGGGCGTGAGCGCGACGTTGGTGAAGATGGAGTTGCGGGCCAGGGCGGTCATCGCGTTCGGGTTGGTGGCGGCGGAAGTGCCTGGCGCGACACCGAAGAATCCGGCTTCGGGGTTGATGGCGCGCAGCCGGCCCTCGGCATCGGGCTTGATCCAGGCGATGTCGTCGCCCACCGTCCACACCTTCCAGCCCTCGTAGCCGGCGGGCGGAATGAGCATGGCGAAGTTGGTCTTGCCGCAGGCGCTGGGGAAGGCGGCCGCGACGTAGGTCTTTTCGCCCTGCGGGTTCTCGACGCCGAGGATAAGCATGTGCTCGGCCATCCAGCCTTCGTCGCGGGCGATGTTGGAGGCGATGCGGAGCGCGAAGCACTTCTTGCCAAGCAGCGCATTGCCGCCATAGCCGGAACCGTAGGACCAGATCTCGCGGGTTTCCGGGAAGTGGACGATGTACTTTTCCTGGTTGCAGGGCCAGGCAGCATCCTTCTGGCCGGGGGCCAGCGGCGCGCCCACCGTGTGCATGCAGGGCACGACACGCTTTTCGTCCCTGTCGATTTCGGCGAACACACGCTGGCCGATGCGGGCCATGAGGCGCATGTTGACCACCGCGTACGGGGAGTCCGTCAACTGCACACCGATCTGCGACATGGGTGAGCCCACCGGCCCCATGCTGTACGCCAGCACGTACATGGTTCGCCCGGCCATGGCTCCGTCAAACAGCGACTTGAGCTTGCGGCGCATCTCATAAGGATTTACCCAGTTGTTGGTGGGGCCGGCGGCGTCGCGGGAGAGCGAGCATATATAGGTGCGGTCTTCCACGCGGGCCACGTCGCTCTTGTCCGAGCGGGCGTAGTAGCAGCCGGGCCACAGATCCTGGTTCAGGCGGGTGAGGGTTCCGCTGTCCACCATCTGCTGGAGCAGGAACTCGTTCTCCTCCTCCGACCCGTCCACCCAATGGATGGCGGCGGGGCGCGTGAGGGCGGCCATCTTGTTTACCCAGTTCAACAGGTGCTTGTTCCGGCTCAGCGGAGCGGACACTGTGCGCGAGAGCGTCATGGTTGTAGCCATTTTCAAAAAGAATCGGTACGGAGGAGGTGCTTCTTCAATCAATTATCGCCCAGCCGGTGTCAGAACAGCCGGTTGGCGGCCCAGGCGCCGGCGTAGGCCACTGTGGTCATGTAGGCGAACTGCACAACGGGCCAGGTCCAGCCGCCGGTTTCGCGGCGCACCACGGCGACCGTGGACATGCACTGCATGGCGAAGGCGAAGAAGATGAGCAGCCCGAAGGCGCCGCCGGGCGTGAGATCGCGCTGGAGCGCTTCCTGAAGACGCACCGTCTCCGCTTCGGCCTCAATTCCATAGATGGTGCCGAGAGTGCCGACGATGACCTCCCGCGAGGCGAGCGAAGTGAGCAGCCCGATGCCGATCTTCCAGTTGAACCCGAGCGGCGCAATGGCCGGTTCAATGGCGTGGCCGATGGCCCCGGCGATGCTGTTCTCAATGGCCGGCGGCTTGCCGTTGTCCAGCGGAAGGTGGGCCAGTGCCCAGAGCACGACGGCCACCGGCAGGATCACGATGCCGGCGCGCCGCAGGAAGACGCGCGCGCGGTCGAGCAGCCGCAGCCCAAGCCCGCGCCAGGTGGGCCAGCGGTACGGGGGCATCTCCATGACGAAGGTGCCGCGTTCGCTCTTCAGGACCGACGACCGGAGCACCTTTGCCGTTAGCACGGCCATCGCGAACCCAAGCGCGTAGAGCCCCAGCATCGCAGCCGCCTGCGTACCCAGAAGAGGCCCGAGCAGAGGCCGGTCCGGCAGGAAGGCGGCGATGATCAGGGCATAGATGGGCAGGCGCGCCGAGCAGGTCATGAACGGGGCGATGAGGATGGTGGCCATGCGGTCACGGCGGCTCTCGATGGTGCGCGTGGCCATGATGGCCGGCACGGCACAGGCGTAAGCGGAAAGCAGGGGGATGAACGACTTGCCCTGCAGGCCGGCCTTGGCCATGGTTCGGTCGGCAATGAGCGCGGCCCGTGCCAGGTAGCCTGAGTCTTCGAGCACGCCGATGAACAGGAAGAGCAGCAGAATCTGCGGCAGGAAGACGACCACGGAACCGGTGCCGCTCCAGACGCCTTCGATGAGCAGCGAGCGCCAGATGGAGTCAGGCATCCTGGCTGCAACCCAGTTGCCGGAATCGGCAAAGAAGGCCTCGACGCCATCCATGATCGGCGCGGCCCCGGAGAAGATCACCTGGAAGACTGCGACCACCACCAGGCCGAACACGGCTGGTCCCGCGACGGGGTGGAGGAAGATTCGGTCCAGGCGGCGTGTCCAGGCAGGCGGCGCGGGCGGCTGGTAGGAAGCGCAGCGCGTGACGCCGGCCGCCCACTGGCGGCACTTGGGGATGCTCTGGAGCACGGGCAGGGAGACCGGCTTGGGCGCGGGCGGACCGGCGCCGAGGAACTTGAGGATCGCCTCGAGGCCTTCGCCCTGGGTTGCGCTGGCCAGCACCACCTGGCAACCGAGTTGCACAGAGAGGGCCTGCGTGTCGACCGAACCGCCGCGGCGGCGGAGGTCGTCGGCCATGTTCAGAACCACCAGCAGGGGCAAGCCCAGGCTGAGCACGGGGGCCGCCAGCGTGAGGTTGCGGGCGAGGTTCGTGGCGTCGATGATCAGCAGGACCGCATCGGGACGCGGCATCCCGGGCATGCGGCCGGCGAGCACGTCGCGGGTGACACGCTCGTCATCCGAGGTGCTGCCGCCGGAATCGGGAGCGAGGCTATAGGCGCCCGGAAGATCGACGACGCCGACGGTGCGGTTGCCGTCGAGCCGCACGTGGCCGAGGTGCTTCTCCACGGTGACGCCAGGGTAGTTGGCCACCTTCTGGCGCAACCCGGTCAGGCGGTTGAACAGCGTGGTCTTGCCGGAGTTCGGCGGGCCGATGAGCGCCACAAGCCGGGCTTGCGCCGGGCCGGAAGCCAAGCCGTTCGAGGGCGCGTGGCAGTCCTGCATGGCTCAGATCCGTACGGCGTCAGCGGACTCGCTGCAGGGGGCCTCGGCGGGGGTGAGCACCAGGAGCTTCCGGGCCGTCTCCCGCCGGAGGGCGATTTCGGCGCCGTCCACGCGGTAGACGCGGGGGTCGCCGCCGGGGGCGAAGAGGGCTGCTTCGACGGAAGCGCCGGGCAGGAAGCCAAGTTCCATGAGACGCTGAGCTTCGCCTGAGGGGAGGTCGATGTGATGCAACACGGCGCGTTCACCCGCCCTGAGGCCGGAGAGATCGGACGCGCGCTTGTTGCTACTCATTTGCAATTCCAGTATCGAATGGGGCACCGGTCACGGTCAACCGGAGTTGCGGCGCCAGGGGATTCCGAGGACGGCCGCTCCGGCCAGGGAGAGGCCGACGAGCCAGCGGAAGACTCCGTCCCAGCCGGAGGCTTCGGCGACCAGCGCCACCAGGATGGGCGAGGCCAACTGGCCCAGGGCGGCGAAACCGGCGATGAAACCGGCGACGGACCCTGGTCCCCATTTGGCTCCGAGGTCCTGGGCGGCGGCGCCCTGGAGGAGGGCGTCCGGGCCGTTATTGAGAGCGCCGGCCAGGGCGAGACTCGCCACCACGCCCCAGAGGCCGAGGGCGGCGAGCGCCGGGTGGGCCCAGCATGCCAGGGCGAGCAGCGCGAACATGGCGGCCGCGACGGGCATCCGGCGGCCTCCGCACCAATGATCGGAGGCGTAGCCCGCGGCGAGAGAGCCAAGCGGGCCGGCGAGTTCGTAGACCGAGGAGAGAACACCGGCCTGAGCCACGCCGTACTTCAGTTCCTGGGCGAGATAGAGCGGGAGCCAGAACATGAACGTGTACCGGGTGACCTTGGCGAAGACGGCGCCGACGGCGAGCAGCCAGACGGCCGGGTCGCGCAGCATGGCGGTGGACAGGGTGTGCCGGGATACGGCGGCGACGGAGGCTTCCTCCCCGCCGAAGCCCGCATCTTCGGGCCGGTTGCGGGCAGCCCAGGCGTAGATGGCGCCCACCGCCGCCAGCATCAGCGCCGGGAAGACGAACGCCTGGCGCCAGCCGCCTCCGATGAGCCAGGCAGCGAGGACGGAACTGGCGAAGCCGCCCACCATGTAGTTGCTGGACCACCAGCCCATCAGGACGCCGCGCCGGGCGGCGGGGAGCCAGGCGCCCACGTTCTTGACCAGGCCCGGCCAGCCGGACGCCTGCCCGGCGCCGTTGACGAAGCCGAGCGCCACGAACATCCAGAGGCTTCCGGCGCCGGCCATCAGCAGGTTGGCGGCCACCGAGACGGCGAGCCCGGTGAGGACTGTGGCCTTGGCCCCGGCGCGGTCCGCCATCAGGCCAAAGGCGAACTGGGCCAGACAGTAGGCACCGCTGTGCCAGGCGAGCACAGAGGCAAAGTCGCCCTTCGAGTAACCGAGATCGACGGCCATGGCGGGCATGGCCACGGTGAAGTTCTTGCGGCAGAAGTAGAAGGCCGCATAGGCCAGCCAGGTGACGGCAAAGATGCGCCGCTGCCAGGCGGCGAAGGACAGGGCCACGCTAACGGATGTCCACGACGGCGAACACGGGGAAGTGGTCCGAAGGGTAGCGGCCACCTTCGTTCAACGTGACGGTGTGGGCTTGGATGGGTTGGACGGAGCCGCGGACAAAGATCCAATCGATGCGCGGGCCGGTGCTGGTGCCCGCGAATCCGTTAAACGTGCCGGTGGGGCCGAAGCGGACGGGCGCCTTGTCCCAGACATCGGTCCAGACCCGGGCGAATTCGGCGTGCACCTCGCCCGCGGCGGGAGCGTTGAAATCTCCGGTGAGGATGAAGGGCACGGCGGCGGGGATCTTCGAAGCCCGTTCGACGATGAGGCGTGCGCTCTTGAGGCGGGCGGCGTCATCCTCGCGCCGGTGGGCGAAGTGGGTGTTGTAGTAGTAGAACCGCTTGCGCGAACCGGCGAGTTCGAACAGAGCCCAGGTGACCATGCGGGGCAGGGTCATGTCCCAGGACTGGCTGCCCGCGACCTCCGGTGTTTCCGAGAGCCAGAAGTTGCCCGACTCGATGACCTTGAGCTTGGAGGGCTTGTAGAAGACGCCCATGTGTTCGTCCTCGCGATTGCCGCGGCGGCTGACGCCGAACCACTGGTAATCCGGCAGCCTGGCAACGATGTGTTCGCCCTGGAGATGGAAGAGCTCCTGGGTGCCCATCAGGTCGGGGTCCATGGCGCGGATGGATTCGATGAAGAGGTCGCGGCGGAGTTCCCAGCGATTGGGCCCGTCACCAGGCGCCGGGTAGCGGACGTTGAAGGACATGACGCGGAGATGTTCGGCGGGCGCGGCGATGGCCGCAAGCAGGAAGAGGAAGACCGCGCGGTTCAACTGAAGACCACCGAGACTTCGCGATTGGGCTGGATGGCCTGGGCGGCCACGGACTCGACGTAGTAGAACTCGCGGCCGGAGGGCGTGGCTTTGACGGACTTGCCCCAATCGATGCCGAGGGCTGAGTACACCGTGGTGGCGATGTCCTCCATGTAGATGGACCGCTTGACGCCCCAGCCGGCATCGACCACCTTGGCGCCCATTTCATCGGTGCGGCCGATGACGCGGCCGCCCTTCACGCCGCCGCCCGCCATGAGGACGGTGAAGGCGTACTGATAATGGTCGCGGCCTTTGAGACCCTGGGTGAGCGCGCCGGGGGTGCGGCCGAATTCGCCCATGCAGACGACAAGGGTCTCATCGAGCAACGAGCCGCCGCCGGGCCGTTTGCGCGTGGCGAGGTCTTCAAGGAAAGAGCCGAGCGCGGCATCAAGATCCCGTGAGAGCTTGTAGTGGTTCTTCGGCTCGTAGATGTCCTTGTGGTGGTCCCAGCCGTTCTGCTGAAGGAAGATGAAGCGGGTGCCGGCATCGGCTTCGATGAGGTTGCGGGCGATGATGGCGGCCTCGCCCGTGGCGGTGTTGCCGTAACGGGCCTTCTCTTCGGCACCGGCCTCAAATAGCTTCGCGGCGCGCGGATCCGACATGAGGCGCACGGCGCCTTCGTAGTGGCTGTGGTAATCGCGGTAGGCCTTGGCTTCCACGGCGGGGTCACTGCGCAGCCGGGCATCGAAGCCGCGAAGGAGCTGCCAGCGGCGTTCGAACTCGCGCTTTTCGGCTTCGCGGATGGAGTACGCCGAGAGACTGGCGGCGGTATCGATGTGGAAGGGCGCGTAGGTGGCTGGCAGGAAGCCCTGGCCGAGCAGGCCGGCCTGGCTCTGCGTGACGTTGAGCGCGACGTAGGGCGGAAGCGTGTCCGTTTCGCGGCGCTGCGGAGTGAGTTCCAGGGCGGCCACGGAGCCGATGGGCGGCACTTCGCGGGCGAGGGCCGGATTGAACGGGTGCGCGGCCTGCACGTAGTATTGCGCCCGGCCGTGGACACTGTCCCAGGCTTCGACGGAGCGGAGGAGGGCGAAGCGGTCCAGTTGCGCGCCGAGTTTGGGATAGAGGGAGGTGGGCCATTTGACGCCGGGACGGAGTTCGCGGATGGCGAAGTCCTGGGGTGTCCAGGCGTGTTCCTTCAAGTCCCAGGCATCGACGTGGCTTTGGCCGCCATCGAGCATGAAGAAGACGCAGAAGCGGGCGGTTCCCCGGGGCTGGGTTTTGGTGGCGGCGCGGGCGGTTGCGCCGGCAAGCGGCAGGAACCAGTAACCGCCGACGGAGACGGCGCCACGGCGGAAGGCCTCGCGCCGGGTGAGCATGGTGTCCATGAAGTTCCGCATAAGTGCTCAGTAATTGAAGATAAAGTCGACCTTATTAAGAAGAAGCCACTGGAGGTCCTCGAAGCCCTTGCCGCCGGTGGTGGAGACGACATCGCGGGCCTGGGCGAGTTCGGCGGCATCGGGCCGGCGCCCGAGGAAGCGCTGGAAGAGGCGTTCGATCCGGGTGGTGTCGTTGAGCGCGGTGTCGGCGTTGAGCGCGGCGAGGTACGTGCCAGGCGTGGGCTTGACGGCGCGGAGGACGAACGGGCTGTTCATCAGAAGCACGGCCTGGGTGATGTCGCCGCCGTTCTTCCGCTCGGAGTATTCGCGGTTGGTCTGGCCAAAGGCTTCGAGAAAGAAGTTGACGTCCTTGAGTCCGGCGAGGGGGCCCTTGAAATCCTCGGGTGAGGCAGTTTCGGTGGCATAGCGAACGCGCTTGTCGGTTCCCCGGATGGGAATCTCAAGCGCGGCGCCGGTGGCCTTGACGATGGCGTCGTGCACTTCCTCGGCGGTGAGCCGGCGGACGACCTTACGGGCGAAGTAGGGCGCGTACTGCTCCTTCCAGGGTCCGGCAAAGCGGGAGGAGAGCTGATAGGCGCTGGACTTGGCGATGAGCGTCAGAAGCCGCTTGATGGAGTGGCCGTTCCTGCGGAAGTCCGCGGCGAGGGCTTCGAGGAGTTCGGGGTGCGAGGGCTGGATGGTCCAGGGGGAGGGCGGCGGATTGGCGGGGTCCTGGCGGTCGAGATCGAAGTCATCGACGGGATCGACGATGCCCACGCCCATCATTTCGGCCCAGAAGCGATTGACGGTGGCGCGCGCGAATTGCGGATGCCCGGTGATCATGCGGGCGAACTCTTCGCGGGGCGCTTTCTGGGGGTTTGGCGTTTCTCCGGTGAGCAGGAACGACGCTGCGACGGGGCCGGCGCCGCGCCTTGGAATGCGGACAACGGTGCGGGCCGAGGCATCGTAGCCGGGGCCCTTGTCGTCGATCATGTACTCATCCTGCGTGGTGGCCACTTCGACACGGCGCAGGATGCGCATGCCACCGAAGAACGCGGCCTGCCGCCAGAGTTCATCGCGTTTGCGGCGGGAGAGCCACAGGTTGATTTTCTCGAGATGGTTCTTGCCGTCGTGGCAGGAGACGCACTGGAGATTGACGCCAAGGAAGTGGCGCGCGCTCATGATGGCGACTTCGTCGGCGGTGTCCTCATGCACGGTGTCTTCGCAGGTGGCGCCGATGACGACCCAACGGGCGAGGTAACTGGCGGGTCCGACATACCAGTTGGTGAGGGCGCGGGCGGTGAGAAGCTCGCGGACAAGTTCGTCGTAGGGGCGGTCAAAGTGAATGGAGTCGTAGACGTACTTGTAGTAGAGATTCTTGCCTTCGTTGCCGACTCGGTTGGCGCAGGTCATTGATACGTCGCCGAACCAGTAGGTCCACTTGGCCTTGAAGGCGGGGGTGATGACGAGTTTGTCGACGAGCTGATCGCGTTTGGCGGTGTTGGTGTCGGCGAGGAAGGCGCGGAGTTCGGCGTCATCGGGGATGCGGCCGGTGAGATCGATGTGGACGCGGCGGAAGAACTCTTCGTCGGTGGCGAGGGGCGCGTGGGGCACACGATCGCGCTCCATCTTTCCGAAGATGTGTTCGTCGATGAAGTTGCGGCGGGGCGCCTTGGCCGCGGGCGCGGTGGCGGGCTTCGCGGCAAGTTCGGCGGTGACACGGGAGGCTTCGGCGAGACGGCCCTTGCCGGGGAGCGGCGGGTGGTCCTTGGGCGACATGGGCGACTGTTGGGCTTGAGCCGCGAGTGACGCCAGAAGGAGCAGCAGGAGAACGCTTGCGCGCGAGAGTATGGCCATGGCTTTGGTGCGTTGAGCGGTTTCGGTTAGCCCAATCATATCACCGGGCAGCCGGCGTTCGCGACGGTACCGGATCACTTTTCCAGTCCTCCGGGGGCCTTCGAGAGGGTTGTGCGAAACGAAGCCAAATCGAGGTCAAGGAGCGTGCCGTCCATGGTGTCGTCCATGGTTTCGCGGCGCCTGGGGCGGGCGGGCTGGGGCGGGCGGAGGAGCTTGAGCGGGATGTGGCGGCCGTTGGCGGGCTGGTTGGCGTCGATGGCGGCGGAGAGGCGCTGGCGCTGGATTTCGAGGAGGGTTTTGAGGGCGCGGTTGAAGAGACGGTCGTAGTGGGCGTGGTAGCGGCGGAGACGGTCGAGTTGGGGGAGCTGGTCGAGGGTGGCGGCGTCGGCTTGGGCTTCGAGGAGACGGGCTCGGCGCTTTTGCCAGGAGGCGTGGACAATGTCGTTGAAGAGGACGGTTTCGATGGCGCCTTCGGGGCGGAGGTCGTAGGCGAGGGAGCGGAGGAGGGCGTCGAATTCTTCCTGCTCGCCGGGGAGGATGCGGAGTTGGTTGCTGGTGAGGCCGTGGCGGAGGGCGTTCTGGGAGGAGGCGGCTTTGCCTTCGGCGGTGCGGGGTCCGGTGGAGAGTTGGGCGTTGGCCTGGTTGGCGGTGGTTTGGGCTGCGGTCGACATGGTATTGAGGCTCCTTCGGGGTTGAGATTTGGGGCGGTTTCGGTTGCCCGTGAGGAGTATAGCGGGCGGGTTGAGGGGAAACGAGAAGGTACAGAATTAATGAGTTGAAAATAAGGGAAATTGAGATTTTCGCCGGCTGTGAACGAGGGATTCTCTCTGGGCGTGGTCCAACGGTGAGGGCCCCATTTTTCGGGTCACGAAGCGGGGAACTTGGCACGCCATTGCGGGCCGGGTGATGACAGATTGCTAAGGAATTAGCCGTTCGGCCTGAGGTTTCACCAAGTATCCGCAATGGCACGCGGCGCGGTAACTGATTTACTATGGTTCGAACACAGGAGAAACCCAATGTCCGAAGCAGGTGCATCGCCCCAACAGTCACCCGAAGAAACCCTGGCCAGGCTGATCGAATTTCTGAGGGCAGCAGATTTGGACAGCAAAGCCGCGATCGTGCGCGCCGATTCCTGGCTGCTCAGCCACGCGGCGGAATCGGCACTGGAAGGCATGATCGCTGAAACCGCCGAACCTTCCGTTCGGGAGTATCTGCAGGCCCACATCCAACTGTTGAGGCAGCTCCGTGGAGAACCTGCCGCGGCCGTGGCGGCTGGCGCCGACGAACTCCGCGAAATCATCGACGAGTTGCAGCGTCCGGCGGGCGCCGCTCAGATGCCCCGGCGAGCCGTTCTCTGCGCGCGAGCGCTTGAGTTGGTGGACCGGGGCACCCAGCCGCGACTCTGGGCGGGGCTGCAAGGGGAATTGGCGAACTCCTTGGTGCAGGATCGATCCGGCGATCCCGCCGCAAAGCTGGAGCGAGCCATCGGCTGCTATGAGAGTGCGCTTCAGGTGATGACGCGCGAGGCGCTGCCGGTGGAATGGGCGAAGGCGCAGATGAACCTGGGCAACGCTTACAGATCCCGCATCCGAGGCGAGCCCGCGGAGAACGTGGAGCGAGCCATCGGCTGCTATGAGAGTGCGCTTCAGGTGAGGACGCGCGAGGCGCTGCCGGTGGACTGGGCGACGGCGCAGATGAACCTGGGCAACGCCTACTACTCCCGCATCCGAGGCGAGCGCGCGGAGAACGTGGAGCGAGCCATCGGCTGCTATGAGAGTGCGCTTCAGGTGATGACGCGCGAGGCGCTGCCGGGGGACCACCGGGATGTCTGCAAGAACCTCACGAACCTCACGTTCCAGGAGAGACGCTGGAACATAGCGGCCCAGGCAAGCGCCGGAGCACTGGCCGCGCACGAACTGTTGTACGCCTCCGCCGCGACGCCGGAGGCCCGTTTCAAGCTGCTGGAAGAGATCCGCGGCATTCCTGCACGATTCGCCTTTGCCGTTGCCGCCGAGGGCAGGGCGGAGAGCCTGAAGCACGCCGCCGTGGCGCTGGAGAGCGGCCGTGCACGACTGCTGGCCGAGACCATGGAGTTGGACGAAGCACCCCTGGGCCAAGCGACGGCAGGCGACCGTGCCGCTTTCGAGGGAGCGCGGAATGAGATCGCCCGGCTGCAGGCGATGTCGCGTGCGCGGGGCGAGGGCCCAAACGCGGACTACATTGCCGTATCCGGTGCTCTGCGGGCGGCCCAATCCGAGCTGGGCCGCGTGGCAGACAGGATCCGGGAGTATGTGCCTGGCTTTCTGCCCAAGGCGGATTTCGAAGAGATCCGGGCGGCAGCGGGGCCGGGCGCGATTGTCTATCTTTCCAGCACGGCGGCAGGCGGTATGGCGCTGATTGTCCGCGCCACGGCTCCGGTTCAGGCGGTGCCGTTGGCGTCCTTCACCGATGAGGCTCTGTTGGGGGCTGCCAAGGATTACTTTGCCGCCTATGCGGGCTGGAAGAGGTCCCCGGGGGACAAGGCGGCGTATGCAGGCTGGCTCCGCGGACTGGATGATTGTCTACGGTGGTGTTGGACGACCGTGATGGGACCGCTGCTCGAGCACCTGGGGGACGTGGAAGAAGCGGTGTTGATTCCCGGTGGGCTTTCGAGCCTGCTTCCACTGCACGCCGCGTTTGCGGAGACGCCAGGCGGACGCCGGTATGCACTGGATGAGAAGCTATTCCGCTACGCGCCGAGCGCCCGGGCGCTATCGCTGGCCGCGGCTTCCGCAGTGCACACGGCCCCCGACGGGCTGCTGGCGGTGGATGAGCCTGCACCGGTGAGCGGGCCTCGCCTGTTTCATTCCGCGCACGAAGTGGCCACGGCCATGAGCCATTTCCCGGAGGGAAAGCGGAGGGGGCTGGCTGGGGCGGGCGCCACGCATTCCGCTGTGAGCGAACAGATGCCACATTATCCGGTGCTTCACTTTTCCTGCCATGGCTTTTCGGATCTGGCGAATCCGCTGCGCGGTGGGCTTGCCATGTCCGGAGACCACATGCTAACCCTGCGTGATTTTCTGGATGCCAAGCTGCCGCGCGCGCGGCTGGCGATCCTATCGGCCTGTGAAACAGGGTTGCCCGGCGCGCAGTTGCCCGACGAAGTGGTGAGCCTGCCGGCGGCACTGATGCAGGCCGGGGTGGATGGCGTGGTGGGCAGCCTGTGGAGTGTGCCGGACATCAGCACAATGATGCTGATGGCGCGCTTTTACGACTATTGGAAAGGCGATGGGATGACGCCACCCTATGCCTTGCGGGCGGCCCAGCAGTGGGTTCGGGATACGAGCATCGAGGGCAAGCAGGAGTACTATAAGACGCACCTGCCGGAGTTTTCGTCCGCTGCCAGGATGGCGGAGAGCGCCGCGGACCAGTTGTTCAAGGCAGTGGCCTTGAGCGACGTTGACTTTTCGCATCCGTTCCACTGGGCGGCCTTCAGTTATGTTGGTGTTTAGGGGGATGCGGTGAAAAGGCTCAAGACCGCTCGCTGGCGCCGGCGGCCCGGTTAGGAAGGTGGAGATGTATTCGAGCGACGACATTCTGGAGGCCGCGCGCACCATCCGGCCTTATCTTCCGAG
Organism: Acidobacteriota bacterium; assembly: GCA_016870915.1. Taxonomy (GTDB): domain Bacteria; phylum Acidobacteriota; class Terriglobia; order Bryobacterales; family Bryobacteraceae; genus VFZY01. The sequence goes on from VFZY01000173.1 coordinate 13,231, forward strand.
TCTGATTGGCCCGCCGGCCGCGGCGGTGTTGGATGCCAAGCTGGCAAGCCTGCTGGCAGACGCCCGCCAGGGCCGCAAGGTAGACAACCTGATTCTGGACGCCTTGCAGGCGCCCGAAGCACGGGAGTGGACACGGCAGTTCCTCCGTGCCGGCGCTCTGGAGACGCTGAGGGCCTATCAGCCGGTGGCAGGACCTGGCCGGCCGGTTGCCGCTGAGAAGTATTGCTGCCCGCAGGGGGACTACGTGTGGTACCGCCGGCAGGTGGGTGAAACAGTTCCCAAGTGCCCTACGCATCAGTGTGAGCTAACGCAGTGTGAGCTAACGGCATGTTGACCCGGGTCCACGAACAGGTGGGGCGCAGGTTGGGTGAAGAGTGGCTGGCGAAAGCGGCCCCCGCCTTCCTGTTCTGGGCCGGCGGCGGGTTGGCGTGGATTATGGGCCACGGATGGAGTGCGGCGTATTGCGCGTGGCAGGAGTTGCCGGAAGGGGCGGGTCTGATGGGTGGGTTGGCGGCTGTGCTGCTGGTGCGTGTTTCAGGGCTGTTTGCCGGGCGGCTGAATCCCGGGGTCCTGCGACTGCTGGAGGGGTACTACCATCCGGAAACGCTTCGGCGCTGGCTGATGGGGAAGGGTTTCGAAAGCGCCCGTGACGAGTGGACAAGGCTGGCTGAATCCGGCGAGAGGGGCGCTCTGTCCCGGCGCCAGGAGATGCGGTACGTGGAATTGGACGAACGGCTGCGCCGGATTCCGGTGCGGGAAGATGACCGGCTGCCGACCAGGCTTGGCAACATCCTTCGTGCTTCCGAGGGGAAATCGCGGGAGAAGTACGGACTTGATGTGGCGGTGTGCTGGCCTCGGTTGTGGATGGCGCTGCCGAAAGAGCCGCGGGAGGACCTGGCGGAGGCCCGCACGAAGCTGGATGAATCGGTGCAGGCGTGGCTGTGGAGTGTGCTGTTTCCGGTGTGGGCGGTGTGGTGGTGGTGGGCGGCGCCGCTGGGGCTGGGGTCCGCGGTGATCGCTTACGCTTGCGCGGTTGAGGCGGCGAAGAATTACGGTGACTTGCTGGAGTCCGCTTTTGACGTGCACCGGAGGAAGCTCTACGAGGCTGTGCGGTGGAAGCAACCGGAGTCGGCTGGCGAGGAGCGGGCGGCTGGGGCGGCGTTGACGGCGTACCTGCTGCGCGGGTCCGATGCGGCGGGTGTCCGGTTCGCGGACGGGAAGTGAGTTTCCCGGACGGCGGAATGCGCCTGGCGCGGGGTTCGAGCGGTGTACCATTGAATCGTGCTTCGCCAATGCGCGAGCGTGATCCTGGCCTTGCCGGTTCTGATCGTGCTGGGCGCGATGATGGTGCATCCGCCCGCGCCCACGATCTCGGATGATTGCGTAGCGATCTCCGCGCCGTGCGAGGTTGCTTTCAACCGGGATTTCCATTTTGGGTCTCCCGGACCCCAACAGTCTACACCAACGCCTCACTCCCGTGCCGGATTTGATCAGAATCCCCTTTCCGAGGGCGGGCCAGTGCCTGCGGATGGCTTCTTTCGACCATCGCACAAAAACGAAAACTGACAACATG